>DATFOK010000001.1:0-21200 GCA_035265665.1 Solirubrobacterales bacterium
TCTCGCTCGATGAGGTCAAGGCGGTCAAGAACGAGCACGGCTTCACGGTCAACGACGTCGTGGTTGCGATCTGCACGGGGGCGGTCCGGCGCTGGCTGATCGAGCACGGCGAGCTTCCCTCCGATCCACTCGTCGCGCAGATCCCGGTGTCGGTGAGGACGAGCGAGCAAGCCGGCACCTACGGCAACCGGATCATGCTGATGAGCGCGCCCCTCTTCACCAACGAGCCGAACGCCGTCCGGCGCCTGAAGAAGACCCACGACGCGCTCGCCGCGATGAAGGAGCACCACCGGGCGCTGCCGGCGGAGCTGCTCCAGGACACCAATCACTTCATCCCGCCGGCGGTCTTCGCCCGTGCCGCTCGTGCCACCTTCGCCATCTCGACCAGCGCCGGACGGCCGACCTGGAACCTGGTCGTCTCCAACGTGCCCGGCCCCCAGTTCCCGCTCTACTGCGCTGGTGCGCGGGTGGTCGCGAACTACCCCGTCTCCGTGATCACCCATGGCATGGGGCTCAACCTGACCGTGATGAGCTACTGCGGCAAGATGGACTTCGGGATCGTCGCCGACCGCGACCAGATGCCGGGCCTCTGGTCGATGCTCGACCGGCTGCGCGACTCGCTCGAGGAGCTCAAGTAGACGAGTTAGTCGACTGGCTGAGGGGCCGCGTCTTCGAGCGCCGGATGCGGCCCGGCATCGCGGACGCCGACGGGTCCGGCCGCTGCCGCCTGGACGCGATAGCGCGCTGGCTGCAGGACATCGCCTACGCCGATCTGGTCGACGCCGGGTTCGAGGGCCGGGGCGCCTGGATCGTGCGGCGCACGCGCATCCGGGTCGAGGTCTTTCCCCGCTTCGGGGAGGAGCTCGAGCTGCGCACCTTCTGCAGCGGCATCGGCCGCTTCTCCGCCGAGCGCAGGACCTCGATCCGAGGGGACCGAGCGGCTGTCGAGACGGTCGGGCTCTGGATCTGCCTCGATCCCGGGCGGGGCCGGCCGATGCGATTTCCACCCGCGTTCATCTCGATCTACGAGGAGAGCGCCGAGGGCCGCGACGCGAACGTGCGGCTGCGCCATCCCGACCCGCCCGGCGACGCCGAGCGCTCGGCCTGGCACTTCCGGGCCTCCGAGATGGATCCGGCCGGGCACATCAACAACTCTCACTACTGGGCGCCCCTCGAGGAGGAGCTCGCCACCGGCCCCGCGCCGGAGGCGATCGACGCCGAGATCGAGTACCGCGACCCGGCGATGCCGGGCGAGGTCGCCCTGCTCCGCGACGGCTCCTCGCTGTGGATCGCGAGCACCGCCGGCGCGGTGCACGCGTCGATCCTGAGGGCATGAGGCGAACGTCCCGCGCTGCCCCTTATAGGGGGTGCTCAGGGACGCTCAGGCCGGGGAGCCGCCTCGAACGTCCCTGACTGACCGTTATAGGGGATCCCCCGGGACGTTCGCCGGTGGGGACAGGCGGAGCAAACGCTCGGGTCGCTCGTACACATCATCCGACGGGATCCTGCGGACCGTCCATCCCGCCCTTTCCCAGGTCCGTTCCTTGCGTGCATCCTCACCCACGTCGAGGTGAAAGGGCCCGCCGTCGATCTCGATGACGAGCTTCACGGTCGGCCAGCTCAGATCCGCCTCTTCTCCCGCGATCCGAGCATTCAGCCGAGGGAGCGGGCGTTTGGCATCTCGCAGAACCTCCATCGCTCGGACCTCCGCTCCGCTGCGAGCACGTTCCAGCGGCAACCCTGCATAGCGAGCGATGGTTCCCGCAAGCCGGCGCGTTCCCCGACGCCCGCGGTACTCGCCGAGGCGATCGCCGAGCGCAGCGAGTGTCGTGTGTTCGAGCCGGACCGCCTCGCGCACGGCTCGCGCGAGCGCTCTGTCACCGACAGTGCGGGCCAAGTCAAGCAACGTGCGGGCGACGGATGTAATCGGGATTCCGCGCCTCTCTGTCATGTCGCCGTCGAGCGTGGAGCTGCGAAAGGCGAGCACGCCCCCATGGCGCCTCGGCCCACCGCTCCCGGGACGTGTGACGCACTCGACCCACCGTGGTACCGACAGCAGTCCCCAACCGACCGCCGCGCTCGTGTGACTGAGCACGCTGCCCGGCGCCGTCAGCGTCGCCGCCATCCACCGCCCCCAGTCGTCTTCCAGGACCGGCGCGATCGCGAAGACTCCCTGCTCAACAGCTACCAAGCGCCCCGCGGCGACGCGATAGGTGATTGCTTTCTCGCTCAGGCCGAGGTCGAAGAGCTGCCGGCGCGAGATGCGGTTGAACTGGCGTCCGGCAAGCTCTGCGATCTGAGCGTCCCACATGCCCCCTTTGAGCGCACGCTCCGGGACGTTCGCCCCACCTCGCGCAGCGAGCGTCCCCCAGCCACCCCTTGGCGGGTGACTCCGGGACGTTCGCGGTCTAGGCGGCCGCTCGGGCCCGCGCCCCGTCCGCGGCGCGGGCGTGCTCGGAGACCGCGTCGATGATCTGTGGCCACGCGCCGCGGGGGAGGTCGTGGCCCATGCCCTCGATCATCAGCAGGCGGGCGCCGGGGATCGCCTTGGCCGTGGCGCGGCCGCCGGAGGGCCGGATCATCTTGTCGACGGTGCCATGAATCACCAGCGTCGGCGCCTTGATCTCGCGCAGCGTCCTGGTCCGATCACCGGAGGCGATGACCGCTCCCAGCTGGCGGCCGCCGGCCCGGACGTCGAAGCCGCGGTCGAACGCACGCCCGGCTCGCTCCCGGATGTACTGCTCGTCCCGCGGGAAGCCGGTCGATCCCACCAGGCCGAAGACCTCGGCCGAGCGCTGGATGTAGCCGTCGCGGTCGCGGGGTGGGGGTCGGAGCAGATAGCGATAGACCGAAAGGGCGGGCTGGCCGTGCCAGCGGCTGCCGGTCGTCGACATGATCGAGGTGAGCGAGCGGACTACCTCCGGATTTTCGGCGGCGAGCATCTGGCCGATCATTCCGCCCATCGAGGCGCCGACGACGTGCGCGGGCGCCACCTCCAGATTCCGCAATAGAACGGCCGTGTCCTCGGCCATATCCGAGAGCGTGTACTGCTCGGGCGAGAGGCGGCGGCGCACCATCTGGCTGATCGTCGGGGGACGGAAATCGAAGTGGGTCGAGCGGCCGATGTCACGGTTGTCGAAGCGGACGACATAGAAGCCGCGCTCGGCGAGCTCGTCGCAGAAGTCCTCGTGCCAGGCGATCATCTGCGTCGCCAGTCCCATGATCAGCACGATCGGCGTGTCGTCGGGATCGCCCAAGGCCTCGTAGCAGAGGGTCACGCCCCGGCCCACGTCGCAGAACTCCTCGGCCATCGAGCGATCCTAGATGAACGGCTTTTCCCGCTCGATTGAGTCTCTACCGGCTAGTTAGTACCTCCGTCCAAAGGCGCTGACTTCGCGCCATCCGCGAGCTAATTTCGGGCAGGGACAGGTTCGGGCAGGTGGCTCGAGGAGCGCATGACGAGTACTCGTCCACAAAACGGCCGAGCGAAGGGCTGAGCAGATGCAGTCGCGCCTGCTCGTGGTCGACGACGGGCATGCCGCCCGTGCCGTGGCGGGACGGATCCTGCAGTCGCACTACGACGTCCACTTCGCCGCCGACGCCACCGAGGCAAGGTCGAAGCTGATGGGCAATCCCTTCGATCTGCTGCTCTGCGACATCCACCTGCCCGGGGAATCCGGCATGGAGCTGCTGCGGTCGCTGCTCACCGGGGATGAGGATGACCTCGCAGTGGTAATGGTCACCGCCGAGGACGATCCGGCCACCGCCGACCGCGCCTTCGAGTTCGGGGCCTACGGCTACCTCGTCAAGCCCTACCGTCGCGGCGACCTCCTGATCACGGTCAGCAACGCGCTGCGCCGTCGGCAGCTCGAGCAGCAGTCGCGCGCCTATCAGCGCGAGCTCGAGCAGGACGTGATCGTGAAGAGCCTCGAGACCGAGCACGTTCGAGGCCTGCTGCGACGCTCGGAGGAGACGCTGGAGCGCTCGCGGCTCGAGACGGTCCACAAGCTCAGCCTCGCCGTAGAGATGCGCGACCAGGTGACGGGCCATCACCTCTCCCGGATGGGCGCCTACTGCGAGGAGATCGCCCGCCGGCTGCACCTGCCGGGGGAGCAGTGCGACCGGATCTCGCTCGCCGCCCAGATGCACGACATCGGCAAGGTCGCGATCCCGGACCAGGTGTTGCTCAAGCCGGCCGCTCTGACGGAGGAGGAGCGCTCGCAGGTCGAGACCCACGCCGAGATCGGCAAGCAGATCCTGCAGGGCTCGGAATCACCGATCCTGCAGCTGGCCGAGTGCATCGCATGGACGCACCATGAGAGGGTCGACGGCAGCGGCTATCCCCGCGGCCTCGCGGGGGAGGAGATCCCGATCCACGGCCGGGTCGCCGCCGTCGCCGACGTCTACGACGCCCTTACCCGCGATCGCCCCTACCGGCAGGCGATGTCGCCGGGCGAGGCGGCTTCCCTGATGGCCGAAGGCCGGGGAACTCACTTCGACCAGGACGTGCTCGACATCTTCATGCACACCGTGCCCGTGCCTGCGTAGGCACGCGGCTGCTCGCCGAACTCCTTCTGCCGCAACGGATCTTGCAGTCCTGTTAAGGAGCGCTCATATTCGGGCGTCCAGCGGATAGCCTGGCCAGCTGCCGCGTGCAGCAATGCCGGGCGCCCGTCGATGCCTACTTCCAACGATCAAAGAGGGCGATCTCCCCAACGCGGGCGCGCTGCCGTGTTCGCGCTGCTCGTGCTGGTGGCGCTCGTGATCGGCTCCGTGGTCGGGCAGAGCGCATTCGGGGACGCCTCCGACAAGATCGCGCAGAAGCAGGACGAGCTCGATCGGATCCAGGCGGCGGAGGGACCGCTCCGCGCCCAGATCGACCAGATGAACGCCGAGGTCGACCGGCTGATCGGGGAGGAGTCGCGGCTTCGCCAGGAGCGGGCGGCGGCTGAGCACGAGCTCGAGGTCAAGCAGGCCGAGCTCGACGAGGCGACGGCCGAGCTCAACGCCCAGAAGGCCGAGCTCGCGAGGGTGCGGGCGAAGCTGGAGGACGCCGTCGCCGCGCTGGAGGCGCTGCTGGTCGACATCTACAAGTCGAACGACCCCGACCTGACAGCGGTCCTGATGGAGTCGGCGAGCTGGTCCGATCTGCTCACTCGGACCGAATACCTCGACCACATCCAGGAACACGACGACGAGGTCGTCGCTCGGGTGCGGGGCCTACGTGACCAGATCGCGGCCCTCGTCACGCAGCTGAAGGCGACGCATGACCGCATCAAGGCCGCGCGCGACGCGGTGGCAGCGAAGGAGCGGCAGATCGCCGACCAGCACGCGCAGATCGCCCAGCAGCAGTCGCAGCTGGCGGCCGCACGCAACGCGCGGCAGGGGGTCCTCAACGCGCTGCTTCGCAAGGAGCGCCAGATCCAGTCCGACCTCTCGGAGATTCCGGCGCCCGCCGGACACGCCACGCTCGACTCCGACGGTGATGCGATCCCGCCGGCGAACGCGCCGCTCGCGGTGCGCGGCGCGATCGAGGCCGCCAACCAGATCAACGACATGCCCTACATCTGGGGAGGCGGCCACGGCTCCTTCACCGCGAGCGGCTACGACTGCTCTGGCGCGGTCAGCTTCGCACTGCACGGAGGCGGCTTCCTCTCCAGCCCGCTCGACTCCACGGGCCTGATGGTCTGGGGCGAGTCCGGCGGCGGCAACTGGATCACGGTCTTCGCCAACAGCGGTCACACCTGGGCCTACATCGCGGGCCTGCGCTGGGACACCGGCGGGCCAGGCGGCGGCAATGGGCCTCGCTGGAGCACGGTGATGCGCGATGACGCCTCGTCCTTCGTCGCGCGGCACCCGGCCGGTTACTAGGCCTGGGCCGCGCCCATCGGCGAGGAGACGATGCGCTCCTCGAACTCGAAGCCCGCTTCGAGGGCGCGGCGCAGCGGACACGTCTCTGCGACCCGCTCCAGCCTCCTGATCTGGTCCTCGGAGACGCAGTCCGGCAGATGAAGGGCGATCTCGACGCGGCGCGGCGTTGACTCCGGGTCGTACTCGACCTCGACCCGGGCGTCCCCGACCACCCAGTCATGCCGCTCGGCGTACAGGGCGACCATCGTCGCAATGCAGGAGGCGAGGGCCGCGGGCAGCAGCTCGTGGGGAGCGGGGCCCTCGTCCGTCCCGCCGAGCCGCAGAGGCTCGTCGGTGACGATCGCGTGCCGCCCGTTGATGTCGACCCGATGCCGGAGTTTTCCGACGCGGAGCGTTGATGCAGTCATCGTCATGATGAGACAACTATATCACTACACAAATTTTTACTTGTGCTACCCTCTGCGACGTGGCGACAAAGGCCGAGATCCCGCATCCGCTTCCCGCTCCTCTGGTCGAGCGAGTCGCGGAGCGCTTCCGCGTCCTGGGCGAGCCGATGCGGATCCGGCTGCTCGAGGCCATGCGCGAGGGGGAGAAGAGTGTCAAGGAGCTCCAGGAGGCCACCGGCGCCTCGCAGCAGAACGTCTCGCAGCATCTCGGCGTCCTGCTTCGCGCCCGCATCGTGGAGCGCCGCAAGGAGGGCAACTTCTCCCTCTACTCGATCGCCGACCCGGTGGTCTTCTCACTTTGCGACCAGGTCTGCGGCGGGCTGCGCCAGGAGATCGAGCGACTCGACAGCCTGCTCGAGGGAGGTGCCTGAGATGTCTCGGTCCCGCTGGCCGCTCGAGCGCGTCCTCTTCGCGCTCGCCGGCTCCGTCGTTCTGATCAGCGTCGCGCTTGTCGCGCTCGTCTCGCCCTGGTTCCTGCTGCTGACGGCCTTCGTCGGCATCAACCTCTGGCTCTACGTCCTGGTGGGAGCCTGTCCGGCCTCCTACGTCTTGAAGCGCGCCTGCGATCTCGATTCGGTCGTCTATCCGCGGTCCCAATGACCGACGTCGGCCCAATCGGCAGGCTGGGGCGCTACACCGCGACCCATTTCAGGATCGTCGTGATCGCCTGGGCCATCGTCGCCCTCGGTCTCGGCTTCCTGGCGCCGCGGGTCGAGAAGGCGCTCTCGGGAGCCGGCTGGGAGGTCAGCGGCTCGAAGTCCGTGCAGGCGCGCGACCTGATCGACCGCAACTTCAGCGGGCTCTCGAGCTACGGCCTGATGGTCGTCGTGCAGTCGCCGACCGCCGTGGTCGGCGCCCCGAGCTTCGACTCCACCGTCTCCGCCGTCGAGCGTCACCTCCGGGCCGACGGCGCCGTGCGCACTGTGTTCCCGCCCCGCCCGGGCGTCTCCATCTCGCCGGACGGGCACACGGCGATCGTGCGGGCGGGAGCCGCGAGGGACTCGAACGCCATGGTCAAGGCCGCGGACGAGCTCAAGGGACCGCTGGCCGCGCTGGGCCGTGACGGAGTGCAGGTGCAGCTGACCGGGGCCGCCGGGATGTGGTCCGACTTCAACGAGGCGAACAAGGAGGCGATGCTCCGCTCGGAGGTGATCTCCTGGCCGGTGACCCTGGCGATCATGCTGATCGCGTTCGGCTCGCTCGTCGCGGCCGGACTGCCGCTGATGCTGACGATGGTGGGGCTGATCGTGGCGGCCGGATCGCTCTACCTCGGCACACAGGTGATGCCCATCTCGATCTGGGCGATGAACTTCGCGCTGATGTTCGCCCTCGCGCTCGGGATCGACTACGCGCTCTTCGTGGTGCATCGCTTCCGTGGCGCCTTCTTCGGCTCCAGGCTCTCGGCCGTCGACGCCGTTGCGCAGGCCATGGACGCCGCCGGCAAGGCCGTGCTCTTCTCCGGGGTGACCGTGCTGATCTCGCTGAGCGCGGTGATGCTGGTTCCGAGCCCGGCGTTCCGCTCGATGAGCCTGGGGATCATGCTCGCCGTGATCTTCGTCCTGGCGGCGACGCTCACGCTGCTCCCGGCCGTGCTTGCCAGGCTCGGTCCGCGGGTCGACAAGCTCTCGCTGCCGTGGGTCCATTCCGGCGAGCACCGCTCGCCGCGCTTCGCTGCCTGGGGCGAGCGGCTCTGGCAGCACCCGCTGCGCTACGGCGCCCCGGCCCTGATCGCGCTGGCGCTGCTCACCCTGCCGGTGACCCGGCTCGACACCGCGATGCCCTCGATCAAGGTCGTCCCCTTGAGCGACTCCTCGCGGGTCGGGTATCAGGAGGTGCAGGCCGCCTTCGGTCCGGGCGCGACCGGGCCCCTCCAACTCGTAACACCCGTCCGCGACGCCGACCGGGCCGTGTCTGTGGCCCAGAGCGATCCCGGCATCGGTCAGGTCTTGCCCGCGGCGAGCTCCGGTGATCTCGCCATGATCCAGGCCATCCCCAGGCAGGATCCCTCGAGCCCGGCCGTCGGAGCAACGATCGACCGCCTCCGCGACGAGCTGCCCCAGGGGACCCTGGTTGGCGGCGCCGTGGCCGAGAACCACGACCTGCAGTCGGCGCTTGCCGCCAAGACGCCGCTCGTGATCGGTGTCGTGCTCGGCCTCGGATTCGCGTTGCTGCTCTTCGCGCTCCAAGCGCCGATCATCGCCGCGGTCGGCGTGGTCACCAACCTGCTCGCCACGGGCGCCGCCTTCGGCGTCGCCAAGTGGATCTTCCAGGATGGGGCGCTTCACTCCCTGCTCGGGTTCGAGCCGCAGGGCTTCCTCGACGCCTGGGGGCCCGTCTTCTTCTTCGCGATGATCTTCGCGATCTCGATGGACTACACGGTGTTCCTGCTCTCCTCCGCAAAGGAGCACTGGGACCGCACCGGCGACGCCAAGGAGGCGATGGTCGGAGGCGTCGCGCACTCCGGGCGGGTGATCTTCGCCGCGGCCGCGGTGATGGTCGCCGTCTTCTTCACCTTCGCCCTCTCGGGGCCGCTGCCGCCGAAGGAGATGGGGATCATCCTCGGCATCGCCGTTCTGCTCGACGCGATGCTGGTCCGGCTACTGCTGATGCCGGTCCTGCTCAGGCTGCTCGGACCGTGGGCCTGGTACCTGCCGCGCTGGGCGGACCGAGTGCTCCCGGACGTCCGCTTCGGCCACGCATGAAACGGTCATCCGTGCTGATCACCGAGGGCGATCTCGTCGGTCCGCACGGATGGTGGTGCGCCCGCGCGGCCGTAGGGTCTCGGTCATGAGCAGCGATTCGAGAGTCGTGGTCCTCGGGGGCGGCTTCGGTGGGCTCGAGACGGCCTTCAACCTGCGCCTGCTCGCGGACGATGCCGCAGAGCTCACCCTGATCTCGGATCAGGATCACTTCCTCTTCAAGCCGAACTCGATCTACGTCCCCTTCGGGCTCGACCCCGAGAAGCTGAAGGTCCCGCTCGCCCCGGCGGCGAAGCGGCGCCGCATCGACTTCACCCGGGCGAAGGCCACCGCGGTCGACACCGACGCAGGGACCGTCGAGACCGAGGCCGGCTCGTTCCCATACGACCGTCTCGTCATCGCGACCGGGGCCGACATGCG
Organism: Solirubrobacterales bacterium; assembly: GCA_035265665.1. Classification (GTDB taxonomy): domain Bacteria; phylum Actinomycetota; class Thermoleophilia; order Solirubrobacterales; family 70-9; genus DASUPK01. Next base: position 9,437 of record DATFOK010000001.1, read on the forward strand.
AGCGAGCGAGGTGCCAGGCCTCGCTGAGCATGCGGTCAGCACCTGGACGCCGTCGGACATGCTGCGGCTACGTTGGGCGTTCGAGCGACTGGTCGAGACGAGACGCCGACGGCGGGTGCTCTTCCTCGTCCCGCCGAACAACAAGTGCGCCGGGCCGCTCTACGAGATCGTGCTGATGCTGGAGACCTGGTTGCGCCGCCACGACGCCCGGGAGGGCACCGAGGTCACCTGGTCGACCTACGAGGACACGTACATCCAGGCCTTCGGGCCTCGTCTGCACGAGGTCATCGGGAAGGAGTTCGCGCGCCGGGGAATCAGCGGGCACCACGGCTGGGTGGTCGACAGCGTGGAGGCGGACGCCGTCCACTATGAGAACGGGGAGCAGCTTCCGTACGACCTGCTGGTTTCGTTCCCCCCCTACGTTGCCTCCACGCCCTTCGAGGGCCTGCCGGCGGACGATCGGGGATTCCTGGAGACCGATCTCGCAACCCGGAAGGTGATGGGCCATCCGGAGATCTTCGCGGTTGGCGACGCCGGGGACTTTCCCGTCAAGCAGGCGTTCCTGGCCTTCCTGCAGGCGGACGCCGTGGCCTCGCATATCGCGGCCGAGCTGGCCGGGAACGAACCGGAGCTCGATTTCGATCCGGTGAGCATGTGCGTCATGGAGCAATTCGACAAGGCAACCTTCGCCCAAGTGCCGCTTCGCTTGACGGGCGATGTTTCCCGTCCGGTCGAGGTCCGGCCGGACGCCGACGGCGCGTACCGCGTCGGGTCCTACAAGGCCTGGCGCGCGGGCAAGAAGATGCTCGGCCACTCGGTGCCGTGGCGCTTTCGGCATGGCCTGCCGTTCCATGGCGGCAACTTCTGGCGCGCGATGGACACCGGGCTGAAGGCGATGTCGAAGGTCTTGGCGGACTGAGCCGCTCAGGACGACGTAGTCGCAGCGATTGGAGCCGTTCGCTACTTGGACGGCCAGCAGTAGCCGTAGGAGGTGAGGCTCGAGACCGGGCCGAAGAACCCGTAGCTGCGGGTGGTGAACGTGTTGTCCGAGTTCATGACGCCGTCGGCGAAGAAGGCGTTCCGTGAGCCGCCGCTCGAGAAGCCGCCGGCGACGAGGCGCTTGCCCTTCGGACAGGCCGGGGACGTGGAGCTGCCGACCTGATTCGCGTTGAGGGCGACCGGGGTCGAGCTCACCTCGGTCAGCTTGGGCTTCTTCATCCGCGCGCAGTAGGCGATCGCGGTCAGCTCGCCCTGACCGATGGTGCCGTAGGCGGTATAAGCGCTTCCGGTGACGGTCCAGGCCCGCGGGCCCGACGCCCTCGACTCGGTGACGTAGTTGCCGCCGTCGCCGCGGAAGTTGGTCCGCTGGAAGCCGCCCGAGACCAGGAACTGACCTTTGGGGCAGCGCGCGGTCACCGTCTTGGTCTGCCCGCTTCTCACCCAGACGGTCTTGTGAGGGGTAGGGGTCGCGGGAGTCACGCCGCGCCCGCAGAGCACCTGGACCGTCACCTGACGCGTCGTAGTGGGGCCCCCGCCGGGGTCCAGTACGACGGCGCTGATGTGGAAGCCGAGCTGTGCTCCGAGTCGCTCGAAAGAGTGCGGGTAGACGCCCTCGCCATCGGGCCCGATCCCCGGACTCTGCGTCATTCCGCCTCCGACGGGCTGCTTGCCCCTCGGACACAGTACTTCGAGCCGCGGCGATGTGTCCGGCTTGTTGAGAGTGAAGGACTTGGTCGCCAGATTCACGTTGCGTAGCGTGCGGGCGAGCCCGGGCGTCGCGCGCCCCTTTCGGCCCTGGATCCTGACCGTGCCCTGATGCGAGTCGAGCACATAGATGCCGCCGGGGGCGCGCAGGGCCATCCGGAGCCGATTGCAGCTCGTCCCCTTCGTCAGCACATAGACCTCGTTGAGCCTGCGGAGTGTGTTGGTGCCGCCGCTGACCCCGACCTTGCGACCCGTTCTACTCGCCAGGACCTTGGCGAGCTTCCCGGGCTCGTCGTAGCAGCCGTCGAGATTGAACCGGCGCTCCTGGAGCGCGAACTTGTAGGCGCCCTCGAGGCGCTTGGTGGGGAGGTTGTGGCCGACCGCGCCGAAGGCGCTCGGGCTGAGCAGAAGCAGGCCGAAGAGGAGTGTGGCCAGCGAGAGGGGAAGGGCGGTCCTGCGCATGAGCGCGAATCAGAACAGATCGCGCGATCAGAAGTTGCGCGGTTTCGGGCCCGCGTCCGTCCTATTCGACTTCGATACATTCCGACCAGCGTGTATCGCTGACGGCAAGGACTGCAGGAGGGACAGGATGCTCGGAGGGCGGAGGAAGCCGGCGCGGCTCGCACTGATCGCCATCGTCGCCGCGGCCATAGGGGTCGTCCCGGCCAAGGCGGGCGCTGCGGTCCCGGTCCAGTTCGAGACCTTGCGCGGGTTCACCGCCCCGGAAACGCCTGACGCCCTCAACGTCGTTGGGGTGCTGAAGACCGGTGATCCCGAGGCTAAGAACGTCCTCGTCCTCAACCCGGGCACCTCGTCGAGCGCGGCCTACTTTGAGCCGCTGGCCGAGACGATCGCGGAGCGGCTCCCCAACTGGCAGGTCTGGGCGGTGGAGCGGCGGGAGAACCTGCTCGAGGACCAATCGATGCTCGACAAGCTGAAGCTGGGGCAGGCCAGCGCGAGGGAGCTCTTCAACTACTACCTCGGCTACCTCACCGATCCGACCGTGACGAACCACGTCAACAACGTGCCCGACTCGGCGGTTCCCTTCGCACGAGAGTGGGGCATGAACGTAGAGGTCCAGGACCTGCGGCGGGTCGTGGCGGTGGCCGCGAGCCACGGCCGCAGGGTGGTGATGGGCGGCCACTCCCTGGGCGGGACGATCACCACGGCCTATGCCACCTGGGACTTCAACGGGCGCCCGGGCGCCCGCGATCTCTCCGGCCTGGTGTTGATCGACGGCGCCAGCAACCCGATACCGGTGACCCCACAGGAGGCGAGTAGCTCGCTCGCCAATCTGCAGAGCTCGTCCCCTTGGCTCGCCTTCGGCGGCATCGCGGCGCCGTTCGCCGGCCTGTTCGGCACGGTCGGTTCGGCCGCCGCGAAGGCCGATCCCAACGCTCAGTCGGTGTTCGAGGGGTGGCCTCTGTTGCCGGCGAATCTGATGCCGCCGGGCGGGGTCATCCCCACCAATGAGGCCGGCTTCGGTTTCGGGACGGACACCGAGACCTCGCCGCCCAACCTGCGCGCCGCGCAGGTCCACGCCGGCCACCTGGCCGCGAGCGGCGATCCCCGCGGCTGGGTCCGCGGCGGCGAGATCACCCCGATCCAGCGCTGGGCCTCGATGTTCTCCGGTTGGGACGTGCTCGGGCACGATGGGACGGCCTGGTACCACCCGCTGCGCCTGACGATCGACGCGGGTGCGGTCGGGAATGGCATCCCGAACCCGGCGCAGCAGGTGTTGGACGTCCACTCGACGCTGGGCTCCGAGCTCAGCAAGCACCTGAAGATCTACGCCTTCGGGGCCGCGCTCGGCGGAGAGCGAGTTCCCCTCGCGGCCCAGGCCCTGGCTGCCGAAGCGGGCATCGCGCCGGGCAACCTGACACTGATCGAGCGCGCCGAGACCTACGCCCACAACGACCCGAACTCCGCCGATCCGGCGGTGAACGAATTCCTCGCGCACCTGATCCCCTTCCTCGGGGGGATCGGCAAGGGCAAGGGCCCGAAGCAGAAGTAGGGATTCAGCCCGTCTCGACCGGGCGCCCGCTGCGGCGCCAGGTGCCGACGCCGCCGTTGGCGACGTGCAGGACGCGCTCGAAGCCCTCGCGCTGCAGGATCGAGGCGGCGAGGCCGCTGCGCTTGCCGCCGCTGCAGATCGCGGCGATCGCGCGGTCGCGCGGCAGCTCCCCCTGCCGTCCCGGCAGCTCGCCGTAGGGGAGGTGGACCGAGCCCGGGATGTGGGCCTCGGCGTACTCGTCGTCGTCGCGGACATCGAGGACGAGCAGGTCGCCGTCCTCGAGCCGCTCGGCGAGCTCGTCCGGATCGATCAGCTCGATCCGGCGCACCGGGCGGCCCTCGGAGCGCCAGGCGGTCATCCCGCCCTCGAGGTAGCCGCGCACTCGCAGTCCGACCGCGGCGAGCAGCTCGGCGGCCTCGAGCTCATAGCCGTCGGAGGCCGCAACCACGATCAGCTCGACGTCGGGCGGGACCACCTTCGCGACCTTCGTCGCGAAGCCCGTCTCGTAGGCCGAGGCGCTGATCGCGCCGGGGACGTGGGCCTCGTCGAATTGCTCGTTGGTCCGGGCGTCGACCAGCAGCGCGCCCTCGGCGATTCCGACCTCGACGGCGCGCGGCGCCAGCGGGATCGGTGTCCCCATCTCCTCGATCAGCGGGCCGCGGTTGATCGCGACGATCTGCTCCACGTTCGGGGGCGGATCACCGAGCGTGGCGACCGCGTCATCGACGAACTCCTGCTCGGTCTCGAAGCGCAGCGCCCGGTTGTGGGCGCGCTCGAAGCCGATCGTCGAGCTCGACTTGTGGTCGATCCCGGCGCTTCCGCAGGACGAGCCGCCCAGATGCCCGGGCCATACCTCGACGTCGTCGGGCACTGCGAGCAGGCGCTCGTGGAGAGAGCGGAAGATCCCGGCGGCGCCCTCCCGCTTCTCGATCGCGAGATCGGGCCGGGCGACGTCGCCGACGAAGAGCGAATCGCCTGTCAGCACGGCCCAAGGGTCCCCGCCGCGGTCGGCATCCCGCAGCAGGAACGAGGTGTGCTCGGGCCGGTGGCCGGGCGTATGCATGGCCTCGATCTCGACGTCGCCCAGGCGGAGCTTCCAGCCGTCGGTGAAGGCCTGGTGCGGATATTCGGCAGCGGCGAGCTCGTGGATGTGGATAGTCGCGCCGGTGGCGCGGGCGAGACGGCCGTGCCCCGAGACGTGATCGGCGTGGTTGTGGGTCTCGATCACATGCTCGATCTTCACGCCGTGGAGGCGGCTGAGCCGCAGGTACGGCTCGATCGACCACTGCGGGTCGACGACGGCGGCGACGCCGGCGCTCGCATCCCCAACCAGGTAGGAGGCGCAGCTCAGGTCCTCGTGCAGGATCTGGCGGAAGAGCATCAGGTGCCCGTGAAGTTTGGCGGGCGCTTCTCGACGAAGGCGAGCACGCCCTCAACGAAGTCCTTGCTGCTTCCCTGCTCCTTCTGCGCCTCGGCCTCCGCCTCCAGCTGCCCGGCGAGGTCGGCGTACATGCGACGGTTGAGCAGCCGCTTGGCACCGGCGTAGGAGCGCGTCGGGCCGTTGGCGAGGCGGTCGAGCAGCTCGCCGGACGCCGACTCCAGCTCATCGTCGGGCACCACGCGGTTGATCAGACCCCAGTCGAGTGCTTGCTCGGCGGGCACGGGCTCGCCGAGCATCGCCATCTCCGCGGCCCGGGCGTAGCCGGTGCGGGCGGGGAGGAAGGCGGTCGAGCCACCGTCGGGGACGAGGCCGATGTTGACGAATGCGAGCAGGAAATAGGCGGACTCCGCCGCCACGATCAGATCGGCCGACAGCGCGAGCGAGCAGCCGATCCCGACCGCCGGCCCGTTCACCGCCGCCACCACCGGCTTGGGCATCTCGCGTAGTCCCCTGATGATCGGGTGGTAGAGCTCCCTCAGTCGGGCACTCAGGTCGGGGACGCCGGCGTCCGTGGTGGAGCGCTGCTCCTTGAGGTCGGCGCCCGAGGAGAACCCGCGCCCGGCCCCCGTGATCAACAGGGCGCGCACCGAGTCGTCCTTCGCGACGCTCGTCACGGCGTCCAGGAGGTCGCGCCCGAACTGCTCGTTCCAGGCGTTGAGCGCCTCGGGCCGGTTGAGCAGGATCCGGGCGGCCGGACCGTCCGTGGTCAGGTCGACCGTCTCGTGAGAGGCCACCGCGGAAGCCTATTCTCCAGGCTCGTGAGTCGTTATCTGCCGCGGCCCGTCGGCAAGCTCGTCACCCGTGCGCTCCAGCGCTCGATTCAGCGTCCATGGATCCCGATTCGCGCGCAGCGCGCATGGACGGAGGTGGCGGCGAGTATCACCGGGACTCCGCCTGGCGTCACGGTGACGCAGGAGACGCTCGGCGGGCGGCACTGCGACCGGATCGTCGCCGATGGGGCCGACTCCGAGCGGGCCATCCTCTACCTGCACGGCGGCGCCTACGTGCTTGGCTCTCCGCGGACTCACCGCGGGCTGGCCGCTCAGATCGCCGTCGCGAGTCGCACGCCGGTGCACCTGCTCGACTACCGGCTTGGGCCGGAGAACGCCCATCCGGCCGGACTGGAGGACTCCCTGGCCGCCTATCGGGAGCTCGCCGCGGAACTCGGTCACGGCTCGGTCGTGATCGTGGGCGACTCGGCGGGCGGTGGCCTGGCGGTCGCGCTTGCGGCGCGGCTCAGGGACTCCGGCGAGGACCTACCCGCCGGGCTGGCCCTGCTCAACGGCTGGTTCGACCTGACCTGCTCGGGGCCCTCCATGACCTTCAACCGCCGCCGGGACGCGGGTCTGCGCCGCGACTGGACGCTCGAGGGGGGGAAGCTCTACCGCGGGGACGCCGATCCGCAGGACCCCGAGCTCTCCGTCTCGCGCGCCGATCTTCGCGGCTTGCCTCCGACCTACATCCAGGTGGGGACCCACGATCTCCTGTTGAGTGACTCCGAGCAGCTCGCCCAACGGCTCCGTGGCTCGGGCGTCGATGTCGCCTTCACGCGCTTCGAGGACATGTGGCACGACTTCCAGCTCGGCGCTGGCCTGCTCCGGGAGGCCGACGAGGCGATGGCCGACCTGGATCGCGCCCTCGAGCGGATCTGGGCCGGGCGCCCGCTGATCGAGATGACGGGGTCCGAGCACGGAGGGCAGAATGGCCAGCGGACGCCCAGCGTGGCGATCATCGGCGCCGGCTTCGGCGGCATCGGGCTGGCGATGGCCCTGAAGCGGGCCGGGATCGACTCCTTCACGATCTTCGAGAAGGCGAATGGGATCGGCGGCGTCTGGCGCGACAACACCTACCCCGGCGCGGCCTGCGATATCCCCTCGCACCTCTACTCGTTCTCGTTCGAGCCCAACCCGGACTGGACTCGCATCTACTCACCGCAGCCCGAAATCCTCGACTACCTCGAGCGCTGCGTCGCCAAGTACGGGATCGGACCGAGCCTGCGGCTCGGAACCGAGGTCAAGCGGGCGGACTTCGATGAGGGATCAGGCCGCTGGCGGATCGAGATCGACGGCGGCGAGACCGTGGAGGCCGACGTGCTGGTCTCGGCCTGCGGCCAGCTCAGCCGCCCAGCCCTCTCGCGGATCGAGGGCGCCGAGCGCTTCGGTGGACCGATCTTCCACACCGCGCGCTGGGACCATGGGGTCGAGCTCGAGGGCAAGCGGGTCGCGGTGATCGGAACCGGCGCCAGCACGATCCAGGTGGTGCCCGCGATCGCGCCGCGGGTCGGCCACCTCGACGTCTATCAGCGCTCCGCGCCCTATGTGATCCCGAAGAAGGACCGTCCCTACATGCCCTGGGAGAGGCGGCTGTCCCGGATCTTCCCGCCGGCCCGATTGCTGCGGCGTTTCTGGCAGTGGCTCATCTTCGAGACCTTCGTCTCGGCTTTCAATCAGTTCAAGCCGATCGGGCGGCTGGGCGTCCGCATGTTCGAGCGGCACCTCGACGATTCGGTCTCCGACCCGGACCTGAAGCGGGCGCTGAGCCCGGATCACGTGCTGGGCTGCAAGCGGGTGCTGATCTCAGGCGACTACTACGCGACCTTCGAGCGTCCCGACGTCGAGCTCGTCACCCAAGCCGTGCGGGAGCTGACGGAGCGCGGGGTGGTGGTGGCCGACGGCACGGAGCGGGCGGCGGACGTGATCGTCCTCTCGACCGGCTTCGAGAGCACTCGGTTCCTGGCGCCGATGGCGATTCGCGGGCGTGGAGGGGTGGATTTGAACGAGTCCTGGCGCGAGGGGGCCAACGCCTATCTCGGCATGACCGTCGCCGGCTTCCCCAACCTCTTCATCATGTACGGGCCGAACACGAACCTCGGCTCGGGCTCGGTCATCTTCCAGCTCGAAAGCCAGATGCGCTACATCCTCGATGCGGTCCGCAAGCTCCGCAGCCGCGGCGGCTGGCTCTCGGTCCGGCCCGAGGTGCAGCGCTCATTCGATCGCGAGATTCAGGAGCGGCTCTCCACCTCCGTCTGGCAGACGGGCTGCAACAACTGGTACCTCTACGAGCACGGGCGCAACACGAACAACTGGCCGGGTTTCACGCTCGAGTACCGCCGCCGGACGAGGCGCCTGAACCTCGGGGACTACGAGCTCGGGAACGGCGCTCGCGTACCCGAACCTCAGCTCAAGACGCTGGGCTTGTAGCCGAGCTTCTCGAGCTGCCCCAGCAGCTGCTTGGCGTGCTCGGGGCCACGTGTCTCCATCACCAGCTCGACGCCCGTCTCGCCGACCGAGAGGCCGACTGCCTCGCGCACGTGGTCGACGTCGATCAGGTTCGCGCCCCCGTCTCCGAGAGAGGTGAGCAAGGCCCCGAGCGACCCGGGCTCATCGGGAATCTTGGTGAAGATCCGCAGGCGGCGGCCGCGCTCGGTCTCGTGGTGCCTGGCGAGGTCCGCGAGCACGCCGGTGTCGATGTTCCCGCCGGAGAGGACCACGACGGTGGTGCCCGCCTCGGCGGGGTCGACCAGCTGCTGGCGCAGCGCGGCGACTCCGACCGCCCCCGCCCCCTCGACGACGAGTTTGGTGCGTTCGAGCAGCATCATGATCGCGTCGGCAATCGCGTCCTGGTCGACGGTGACGAGCTCGTCCAGGAGATGCTCGAGCAGCGGAGCGGTGATCTCGCCGGGGTGCTTGACTGCGATCCCGTCGGCGAGTGGGCACTGCGCCTTGATGCCCGCTACCCGCACGTCGTCGCGCGCCGCCTTGACCGCGGCGGCGATGCCGGCGGCGAGCCCGCCACCGCCGACCGGGATCAGGACCTTGGCGAGGTCCGGAACCTCTTCGAGCAGCTCGAGCCCGACCGTGCCCTGCCCGGCAACGATGGCGGGGTCGTCGAATGGGTGCACGAAGGCGAGACCCTCCGCGTCGGCGCGCTCGCGAGCTGCCTCGACGCACGGCTCCACCGAATCGCCCTCCAAGACGACGTCGGCTCCCGATTCCTCCGCCGCCGCGATCTTGGCCAGCGCGGCGCGCTCGGGCATGAAGATCGTGGCCGTCAGGCCTCGAGCGCGGGCCCCGTAGGCGAGAGACTGGCCGTGGTTGCCGGCGCTCGCCGTGACCACGCCCTTCACCGACGGGTCGAGGGAGGCGATCTTGTTGAGGGCGCCACGCAGCTTGAAGGAGCCGGTCCGCTGGAGGTTCTCGGCCTTGAGAGCGATCGTGCCGCCCGTGGTCCGCGACAGGTAGCGCGACTCGATCACCTGGGTCTCGCGGGCTACGTCCGCCACCACCTCGCGGGCGCTTCGGATCTCGTCGAGCGAGATGGTGTCGGTTACTGAAGCCATCCCACCAAGGATCGCTCAGGCCGAGTCGCGCAGTGGCACTGTCGCATCCATCTCCACTAATGCCCCCTTGGGCAGCGCCGCAACCCCCACGGTGGTTCGGACGGGGAACGGCTCGGAGAAGAAGCCGGCATAGACCTCGTTCAGTTCGGCGAACAGCTCCATGTCGGTGAGGTAGATGCCGATCCGCGCGGCCTCGGAGAGCTGCGTGCCCGCCTCCCGGCAGACCGCATCGAGATTCTCGAGGCAACGCCGCGCCTGCTCGGCGATGCCCCCATCGACCAGTTCACCGTTCTCCGGATCGAGCGGCACCTGCCCGCTGCAGTAGAGGATCCCATCCGCGACCACCGCCTGGGAGTAGGGCCCGATGGGAGCAGGCGCTCCCTCCGTCTCCACCGGTCGCCTTACACCCTGGGATGCGTCCATGCCCACTCCATCCGCCAGTATCCCATCGATGCGCGCACTCGCCATCGTGCACCAGCCGGACGCAGGCCCGGGCGTGTTCGCCGAGGAGATTCAGGCTCGCGGCGTGGAGCTGGACGAATGGATGCTGTCCGAGCGGGGGACGGGACCGCCGCGCGAGGTCGCCGAGTACGACGCCGTGCTCACCTTCGGCGGGGCCATGCACGCAGACCAGGAGGATCGCCATCCCTGGCTGCGCTTCGAGAAGGACTTCCTCGCGGCGATGCTCGACGACGGAATGCCGATCCTAGCCGTCTGCCTGGGCTGTCAGCTACTCGCCAAGGCCGCGGGCGGGACGGCGAGGCGGGCCAGCGAGCCCGAGATCGGCTGGTCCGAGGTCGAGGTCACCGAGGAGGGCGCCGCCGATCCCGTGATCGGCCCACTCGCTCCGAGCTTCACCGGCCTTCAGTGGCACAGCTACGAGGCGGTGCCGCCCGAGGGGGCCATGGTTCTCGCCCGCAGCCCGGTCTGCTCGCAGGCCTATCGGATCGGAGAGCGCGCCTGGGGGATCCAGTTCCACGCCGAGGTGACGGCCGCCGGCCTCGGCCACTGGATCGACGACTACCGCTCCGACGAGGACGCTGTCCGGATCGGGATCGACCCCGATGCGCTGCGTGCCGAGACGGAGAGGAAGATCGGCGAGTGGAACCGGCTCGGCCGCGAGCTCTGCGGCCGCTTCCTCGACACGATCGCCTAACCGACCGACTGTCCTGCTTTTGGCTGCTCGTGGCGGCCTTAGGCAGGACAGTCCAGCCCTACTCGGGCGTCACGTACGCGCCCGAGAGGCCGCCGTCTACCAGGAAAGTCGAGGCGGTCACGTAGGAGCTCTCGTCGCTCGCCAGGAAGAGCGCACCCTGGGCGATCTCGCGCGCCTCGGCGAAGCGGCCCATCGGCAGGTGCACCAGGCGGCGGGCGGCCTTCTCCGCGTCCTTGGCGAAGAGTTCCTGGAGGAGCGGCGTGTTGACCGGGCCGGGGCAGAGAGCGTTGACCCGGACGCCGCGCTTGCCGAACTCCACGCCGAGCTCCCGCGAGAGCGCGAGCACGCCGCCCTTCGAGGCGGTGTAGGAGATCTGCGAGGTGGCCGCGCCCATCACCGCGACGAAGGAGGCGGTGTTGATCACCGAGCCGCCGCCGGAGTCGAGCAGGTGCGGGATGCCGTGTTTGCAGCAGAGGAAGACGGCCTTCAGGTTGACGTCCTGGACTCGCTGCCAGGCCTCGAGCGAGGTGTCGAGCACGGAGACGTCGTCATCGGGGCTGATCCCGGCGTTGTTGAAGAGCACGTCGATGCGGCCCATGTCCTCGGCCGCCTTCGCGTACATCTCGCGCACCGCGTCCTCGTCGGAGACATCGGCTTGCAGGGCCAGCTCGCCTTCGGCGCCTTCGGCCAGGTCCACGCCCACCACCCGCGCCCCCTCCTCCGCGAACAGGCGGGCTGTCTCGGCGCCGATGCCGCTTGCCGCACCGGTGATCACGCAGACCTTGCCGTCCAGCCGGTCCGCCATCAGCTCTCCGTCGCGTAGTAGACGTTCTTCACCTCGGTGTAGGCGTCGAGGGCGTCCGGGCCCAGCTCGCGGCCGACCCCAGACTGCTTGAAACCGCCGAAGGGGGTCGAAACCCGCACCGAGGTGTTCGAGTTGATCGAGATCACGCCGGTCTCGATCGCGCGCGCCGTCCGCATCGCCTTGGCGCCGTCGCGCGTCCAGATCGAGCCCGAGAGTCCGTAGATCGTGTCGTTGGCGAGCCGAATCGCCTCCGCCTCGTCCTCGAAGGGGATCACGCAGGCGACTGGCCCGAAGATCTCCTCGCG
>DATFOK010000002.1:0-13331 GCA_035265665.1 Solirubrobacterales bacterium
GTCGGCCGAGTCGCTCACCGCGGATGCGGCGGCGCGCCTAGCCACCCTCTCCGACAACACGGAGCTCGGCTCGGGCTTCCGCGTGGCGATGCGAGATCTCGAGATCCGCGGGGCCGGCAACCTGCTCGGCGACGAGCAGTCCGGGCACGTCGCCGCCGTGGGCTTCGAGCTCTACTGCCAGATGCTCGAAGACGCCGCCGAGGAGCTCCGGGCCGGAGTCGAAGAGCTCCCGACCGAGCCGCGCGAGCCGGTGCGGATCGACGTCGACGTCGACGCCTACGTGCCTTCCGAGTACATCCCGTTCGAGGCGGCCAAGATCGACGTCCACCGCCGGGTCGCAGCGGCTCGGGAGCCGGGCGAGCTGCGGGCGTTGCGGGAGGAGCTCGAGGACCGCTTCGGGCCGCTGCCCGGGTCGGTTGCAAACCTGCTCGACCTGCAGCGGGCCAGGATCGCCCTGGGCGAGGCCGGCGCCCGCAACGTGGAGTTCCGCGCCGGGCGGCTGCGAGTCTTCCCGGTCGAGCTCGACTCCGAGCGGGTGGCGGTGCTCAACGAGCAGCTGCCCGAGGCGATCTACCAGTGGCGCGAGCGCACCATCGCCGTGCCCGTGCCCGAGGACCCGGGCGCCCGGCTGGGCGCCATCCTCGCCGTGGCCGACGGTCTTGGCGCGGCTAGGGCCGCGTTAGCAGCCACTTAGGCGTATGGCTATGCTGCCGCCTCTGTGAATCGCGGATTCTTCTCGAAGCGCAATCTGGCGATCCTCTTCGGCGCCACCCTCGTGGCGATGGTCGCGGTCGTCGCGGTCGCTGTGGGTGTCGGGCACCCCGACGTGCCCTCCGACGACGTGGCGGTGATCGACGACGCCAGCGTCGACGTGCCCGGGATGTTCGAGGAGGGCGCGATGAGCAAGGGGAACTTCGACCGGTTCCTGCAACAGACGGCCAGGCAGAACAACCTGCAAACGGTCCCGGAGCCGAGCGACCCGCAGTACAACCAGCTCAAGGACCAGGCGATGCAGAGCGCGCTTCAGATCGGCTGGCTCGTGGGGGAGGCGGACCGGCAGGGGCTCAGCTTCACGGACACGCAGGTCCAGCAGTCGCTGCAGCAGATCAAGTCCCAGTTCAAGACCCAGGAGGAGTACGAGAGGGCGCGCGACCAGGCCGGCCTGACCGAGGCGGACGTTCTCACCCGGGCCAGGCTCCAGCTGATTCAGAACAGGATCCAGGAGAACGTCTCGAACAGCGTCGGTTCGGTGTCCGACACCGACGCGAGGGATTACTACAACGCCAACGAGCAGCAGTTCACGCAGCCCGCGAAGCGGACGATCCGGATCATCCAGAACAAGGACGCGAACCAGGTCAATCAGGCGCTCACGGCGCTGCGGACGGATAACTCGCCGGCGAACTGGAAGACGGTCGCAGCTCAGTACTCGACCGATCCGACCTCGAAGGACAAGGGCGGTCTTCGGACCGACGTCGTTCCCGGCTCGTTCCAGCAGCCGCTCGACGATGACATCTTCAGCGCCCCGACTGGCGAGGTCCAGGGTCCGGTCACGACGCCTATCGGTACCTTCGCCTTTCAGGTCGAGTCGGCGACACCGGAGCAGGTCCAGGGCTTCGATGACACCACCAGCAGCGCTACGGGCGGTGCCCCCTCGAAGGTCTCAGATCAGATCAAGACGCAGATCAAGAGCCAGCAGCAGCAGGAGGCGCTCACGGCCTTCGGCCAGCACTTCCGCGACTACTGGACCAACCTGACGCAGTGCGCGAGCGACTACGTGGTGCAAGGGTGCGACAACTTCGACGGCGGCGGGCCGACCTGCGATCCGGACAAGCTCGCGCAGCAGCCCGGCGTCCAGGGGGGCACGGGCTGTCCGGCGCCCGTCTTCGCCAGCTGCCAGGAGGGCTCGGCGGCCACCGGGGGCCAGCCCGGCCAGCTGCAGTGCACCGGCTCAGGCCCGACTCCGGGCGCGCCGGGATCGTTCAAGCCGTTCTTGCCCGTGATCGGCGGGACTCCCCAGGCTCCGCACCCGCCCGGTGAGGGCACCCGCGCCCCGGGCGGCGGCGTCACGATTCCCGGCCTGACGGGCGGCTAATGCGAGGGTGCGCGAAAGCGTGATGCGAGGGTGCGCGACAGCACAACCCGTTTTGTGGCGAAGCCGTCCTACTTAGAAGCTCTCGAGCACCTCGACGAGGTGACCCGCCGGCTGCGCCGGGATTGCCCCTGGGACCGCGAGCAGGACGCCCGCTCGATCGTCCCGCACACGGTCGAGGAGGCCTACGAGCTGGCCGATGCCGCCTCCCGGGATGACACCGAGGCGATGGTGGACGAGCTCGGCGACGTCCTCTTCCAGGTGTTCTTCCTCTCGCTGCTGCTCGAGGAGCGCGGCGAGGGGGATCTGGCCGCCGTCGCCGAGTCGTGCGCCGCGAAGCTGATTAGACGCCACCCGCATGTCTATGGCGACCGAGATGAGAGGGCGCGCGACAGCGCGACCCGTGAGATGAGGACCGCCGGCCAGGTGCTGGCGCAGTGGGAGGAGATCAAGCGCGAGGTCGAGGGCCGGGGTGGAGGCGAACCGCTGGAGGGGTTGCCGGAGAACCTGCCTGCGCTGCTCTACGCGCGCAAGGTGCTCCGCCGGGTTGATCCGGAGGGATCGTCGGGCGGCGACAAGCCCGGCGGTCCGACGGCCGAGCCCGAGGAACGCGTCGAGGCCGAGCGGATGGTCGGCGAGCTCCTGCTCGAGGCGGTCGCGGTCTCGCGACGCCTCGGAGTCGATCCCGAGCTGGCGCTTCGGCAGGCAACGCGGCGGCTGGTCGAGCTGGGCTGAGCCAAACGAACGTCCAGCGCCGGCGCGTGCGATGAGCGCTTGATGAGCGCTCGCGCCTAGCTTCGCTGCACAGCACATCCTCAGGAAAGGACGCCTGATGCAGCGACGTTACGTATTGATCGGTCTCGGGGTGGTCGCGGCGATCGCGGTGGTCTCGACGGCTATCGCCGGCTCCAGCGACTCGTCCAAGGGCCAGTCCGCCCAAGTGGCGGCGAAGAAAGTCAAGCGTGGTCCGCCTGGACCGCCCGGTCCGGCGGGACCGCAGGGCCCGCCGGGCGCCAAGGGCGAGCAAGGGATCCAGGGGATCTCCGGTACCAATGGCACCAACGGCACGAACGGTGCGACGAACGTGACGGTTCGGACGACCAGCCTGTTCGTCGGCACGAACTCTCAGCAGAACGCCACGGCCAGCTGCGTCGGCAACGAGAGGGCAACCGGCGGCGGCGCTCTGCTCACCGCCGGGGGTGCAGCAATACTCGGCAATCGGCCGTCACCGGTTTCGGGGACGCCAACCGGGTGGAATGTCGAAGCCCACAACGGCTCACTCGTTCAAAACGCCACGTACACGGTCTACGTGATCTGCGCCGCGCCATAGGCGACGGCTAGATCGATGACCGGCGGCCCGCTCCGGCGGGCCGCCGCCGTCGGCCTCGGCCTGAAAAACTGCCGCGTCCGTGAGCACCATCGAGAACGTCCACGGCAGGCAGGTCCTCGACTCGCGGGGCAACCCGACGGTGGAGGTCGAGGTCGTTCTCGATTCGGGAGCGCGCGGGCTCGCGATCATCCCCTCCGGCGCCTCGACCGGCGAGTTCGAAGCGGTCGAGCTGCGCGACGGCGGAGACGAGTGGGGCGGGAAAGGGGTCGCCAAGGCCGTCTCGCACGTGAACGGCGAGATCGCGGCGGCGGTCAGGGGCGCTCGGGCCGCCGAGCAGTCGGCGCTCGACCGGAAGATGGTCGAACTGGACGGGACGCCGAACAAGGGACGGCTGGGGGCCAACGCGATCCTCGGGGTCTCCCTGGCGACGGCGAGGGCGGCGGCGGCGGACTCGGGTCAGCCGCTCTACGACTACTTCGCCGAGCTCTACGCGGCGACCGGCGCCAAGGACGCCGGCTCGGCCGAGCTGCTCCCGGTGCCGATGATGAACGTGCTGAACGGCGGCGCGCACGCCGATAACGCGGTCGACTTCCAGGAGTTCATGGTGGTGCCGGCGGGCGCGCCGACATTCGCCGACTGCCTCCGGGTCGGAACCGAGGTCTACCACGCGCTCAAGGCCACGCTGGGCAAGAAGGGTCTGTCGACCGGCCTCGGCGACGAGGGTGGCTTCGCCCCGGACCTGGAGTCCAACCAGGTCGCGCTCGACTTCTTGATTGCCGCGATCGAGGAGGCGGGCTACGCGCCCGGCGACGACGTCGTGATCGCCCTCGACCCGGCCACCAGCGAGATCTACAAGGACGGCAACTACGTGCTCGACGCGGAGGGTCGCAGCCTGACCTCCGAGGAGATGGCCGAGTACTGGCACGACGTCCGTTCCCGCTTCCACGTCGTCTCGATCGAGGACGGGATGGACGAGGAGGACTGGGACGGCTGGAAGGCCCTCACCGAGCGGATCGGCGACCTCTGCCAGCTGGTCGGCGACGATCTCTTCGTCACCAACCCCGAGCGGCTGCGTCGCGGTATCGAGCAGGGCGTCGCCAACTCGATCCTGATCAAGGTCAACCAGATCGGCACTCTCTCGGAGACGCTGGAGGCGATCCAGATCGCCCGCGACGCCGGCTACACGACGGTGATCTCCCACCGCTCGGGCGAGACCGAGGACACCACCATCGCCGACCTCGCGGTGGGCACCGGCGCCGGGCAGATCAAGACCGGCGCCCCGGCGCGCTCGGACAGGGTGGCGAAATACAACCGCCTGCTCCGCATCGAGGAGGAGCTCGGCGATCGGGCGAAGTTCGCCGGCCTCTCCGTTTTCGAGCGGTAGGAAAGCCCGCCGCAATGGCGAATCCGGGGGGCATGCCAGCACGGCGACGCGTGCGCAGAAGGGCCGGCCCGAGCCGGGTCCGGTGGGACCGCCTCGGCCGGATCGCGCTCGTGCTCGTGCTCTTCCTCGTGCTGGTCTCCTACCTGAACCCTCTCGTGAACCTCCTGCAGGCCTGGCAGGGGTCGAAGTCGAGTGAAGCGCAGCTCGCCCAGCTCAAGCGGGAGAGGGTCGAGCTAACCCACCGCCTGCGCGAGGTCTCGAGCCCGGCCGCGCTCGAGCGCGAGGCGCGCCGCCTGGGCATGGTGAAGCCCGGCGAGCACGCCTACATCGTGCACGGGTTGGGCAACGACTGAGCTGACCCTTAGGAGCCTGCCCTGTAGTCCGCGGATATGATTCCGCGCTCGCGCGCGCGCCGTGTGGGTGTGCGCGTTTTGCGTGATTTGAGCCGATGAGTACGAGCCAGTACCTGCTCGGCGCGGCGGAGCTGGCGGTGATCGCTACCGCTCTCGGCCTAGGCGCCTACCACCTGCGAGCCCTGCTCGCGCCCGCCTGGATGGGGGCGCTGGCGCGCCTCGCCGAGGTCGTGATCGCGATCTCGATGCTGGTCCTCGTCTCGCAGCTCTGCGGCGTGCTCGGCCTCTTCAAGGAGATCCCGCTGCTGATCGGGTGCGTCGCCGCCGGCCTGGGTACCACCCTCCTGGTGCGCCGCTACGGGCTCCCCGAGCCGCCGGACGCTCCGGAGGCGCGCTCCAGCTGGGTGATGATCGGGATCGGGATCGTGGCGGCGACCCTGGTGGTGATCCACTGGGCGCACCCCTCCGGCCAGGCTCTTGACCAGGGCATGTACTACCAGGACACCACCTGGTACCACATGTCCTTCTCGGCCCGTTTCGACCAGACCGGACACGTCGGGCCGCTGCACTTCACCGACCCGCTCAAGCTGGCGGCTTGGTTCTATCCCCAGACCTCGGAGCTGCTGCACGGCGTTGGGATCGTCTTCCTGAAGACGGACTTCCTCTCGCCCCTGATCAACCTGATGTGGTGCGCCCTCTGCCTGCTGGCGGCCTGGTGCGTCGGCAGGCCCTACGCGATCGGCGGCGTGACCCTGCTGGGCGCGGCCGTCGTGCTCGACTCGGAGATGATGGTCGGCTCACAGGCCGGGCAGGCGCCGAACGACGTCGCCGGCCTCTTCTTCCTGATGGCCGCCCTCGCCTTCCTGGTAGACGGGGCGGCGAGCGCGCACGCGGCGCGCGAGGCGCTCGCGGCGCGGCGAGGCAACGCGGCGCCCGCCCCGCCGGCGCCTGAGCCCGTCGGCGCGTCGGGCAATCCGGACAATCCGGGCAGGCGGGGCATCACCGACGAGCTCGAGATCGGCGTCGTCGAGGACGTGCCGGTCGAGGGAGACCCGCGCGCGCTCGCCACTGTGGGCGCGGGGCCGCTCTTCGTGGCCGGCCTCGCGGCCGGGCTCGGGATCGGCACCAAGATCACGCTGCTGGCCACGATCGCGGCGTTCACGGTCGGTGTGGTGATCCTTGGCGGGCGGCAGCACTGGCTGCGCGCGCTCGGCATCTGGCTCGGGGGGATCGTGATCACCTCCGGCTTTTGGTACGGGCGGAACTTCGTGGAGGCGCTCAACCCGTTCCCCCAGGTCCAAAAGGTCGGGCCGATCGGCCTTCCCGGGCCGGATCAGATCAGCATCTACCCGCGCCCGCCGCACAAGCTGAGCGAGTACTACAACGACCCGCTCGTCTGGACCCACAAGCTGACCCCGGTTCTGCACGACCGGCTCGGACCGCTCTGGCCGGTGATCCTCGCCGTGGTGGTGGTCGCGCTCGTCTGGGCCTTCTTCAAGGGAGGAAGCGCGCTGATGCGGATCCTGGCCGTCACCGGCATGGTCGCCGGGATCGCCTACATCTTCACGCCGCTGACGGCCTCGGGCGACCCCTACGACGGCAGCGGCTTTGACGCCAACCTGCGCTACGTCTCGCCTGTCCTCACCGTCGGCTTCCTCTTATTGCCCCTGATCCCGTGGTTCCGGCACGGCAAGCGGCCGTGGATCCTGATCGGTTTGTTCACTGTCCTGCTCTTACAGGGCACGATCACGCAGTCCAACTGGGAGTTCCCGCACCATCTGGCCTCGGTCGGCATGGCCTTCCTGATCGTCGGGGTGCCCGCGCTGCTTGTCGCCGGGTTCAGGGCCCACCTCAACCCGATTCTGCTGGTCTCCTTTGGCGTCGTGATGGCGATCACGGCGGTGGCGCTCGGCCGCGTGCGCGAGGAGTACTACCTCGACCATCGCTACGTCACAGCCTCCCGTCCGCCGCTCAGCGGCGGCTTCCGCTCCACGCCCGAGTGGCAGCCGCTCCAGGACTGGGGCCGGGAGGCGAGCCACGAGCGAATCGCGGTGTTCGGCCGGGCCTCCGCCTTCGGCCAATACTTCTTCTACGGCAACGACCTGAGCAACCACGTCCAGTACCTCGGGGACGAGGGGAATCGCGGCACGTTCCGCCCGATCTACACCTGCGCCCTCTGGCGCCAGACGATCAACGAGGGAGACTACGACTACGTCGTCACGACGCCGGCCATCGGCGTGATCGAGACGGTGGCGCCGCCGCAGAACCTCTGGACCTCTGAGGACAAGAGCGTCCGGACGGTGATCCAGTCCGGGCCGGCGGCGGTCTACAAGATCAACGGCCGCCTCGACCCGTCCACCTGCGCCGAGCTCGGCGACTTGGCGCGCGCATGAGCTTCGGCGACTACCTGCAGGGTTCGATCGAGCTGATCGTTCTGGCGGCAGCGCTGGGCTACGGTGCGGTTGCGCTTCGCGCCAGGCTCCTGCCGGGCTGGTCGGGTGCCTCGGCGCGCCTGGCGGAGGTCGTGTTCGGCCTCTCCGTGCTGGTAGTGACCGCCGAGCTGGTCGGGGTCGTCGGCCTCTACCGGCCCGGCTGGGTCCTGCTCGCGGCGATCGTCGTGGGCGTGGGGATCGGCTTGGCCCTGAGACCGCCGCGCGGCGGCATCGAACTGCCGGCGCCCGCGGTGGCCCCGATCGGGATGGCCGTTGCGGTCGCCGCCGCGCTGCTCGTCGCCGCGCACTGGGCGATGCCGACCCAGACCGGTCTCGACATCGGCATGTATCTGCCCAACACCACCTGGCACAACGCTCCCTTCGCCGCCCGCTTCGTCCAGGACCACCAGGTGGGCGCACTTCAATTCACCGAGGTCCTCGATCTGACCGTCTGGTTCTACCCGCAGAACTCCGAGCTGCTCCACTCGGTCGGCGTCCTCTTCCTCGGCAACGATTTCCTCTCCCCGCTGCTCAACATCGGCTGGATGTCGCTCTGCCTGCTGGCGGCTTGGTGCTTCGCGCGCCCCTACGGCGGCGCCCCTGTCGCGGTCCTTGCGATCGCGCTCGTCCTCGACGCGAACATGCTCTTGCTCTACCAGCCGGGCGACGCCAAGAACGACACCGCCGGGTTGTTCTTCCTGCTGGCCTCGGCCGCGGTGCTCGTCAGCGCGGACGCGCAGGCGCGGGCCGCGGCCGGCGCCGCCAGGCCGATCGCCGGCGGAGCCACGGAGACGGCCCCGCGAGGGTTCTACTCCGGCGCCGGGGTGCGGCCGGTGCTCCCGACGGGCGCGCTGATCGTCGCCGGCCTTGCCGCGGGACTGGCGCTCGGGACCAAGCTCAACCTGCTCGCCCCGTTCGCCTTCCTCACCCTCGGCGTGATCGCGATCAGCGCTGGGTACCGCTGGAGGGCGACGGGCATCTGGGTGGCGAGCTCCCTGGTCACCGGGGGCTTCTGGTTCGCCAGGAACCTGGTCAACGCCGGGAATCCGCTGCCCTGGATCCAGGCCGGGCCGCTGCCCGGGCCGGACCAGCTCGACATCAACATCCGCCACCCGAATAACGTCGCGCACTACCTGCTGCCTCCGGACGGGAGCGTCATCCGACATGACCTGATCCCGGGGCTCCACGACAGCTTCGGGGACCTCTGGCCCTTGGTGCTGCTCGCCGTGATCGGTGGCTTCCTCCTCGCCATCTTCCGCGGCCGCACGCCGATGATCCGGATGCTCGGCATCGTCGCCCTCCTCAGCGGCATCGCCTACCTGTTCACCCCGCTCACCGCCGCCGGACCGGAGGGCGACCCGACCGCCTTCACCACCAACCTGCGCTACGCCTCGCCCGCGATCGGTCTCGGCGCGATGCTGCTCGCCGTCGACGCGGGACTGCTCAGGACTCGCATCCAGTCCTGGCTGCTCGGCGGCCTCGCGATCCTGCTGCTGGTGCAGGCGGTACCGATCTGGGACCTCGGCGATGAATGGGAGAAGGACTTCGTCCTCGGAGCGATCGGGCTCGCCTTCTTCCTGATCCTGGTGCCGGCGGGGCTCGCCGTGCTCGGGCAGCGAGGCTGGGACCCTTGGACTCTCGGGGCGGGCGCGGTGGTTGCGCTGGCCCTGATCGTGGCGATCGGCTGGCCGAACTCCGACGACTACGTCAAGCAGCGCTACCAGGCCTCTTCCGCGCCCCGCGACTTCCCGACCGGCATGAAGGCCGCGCTCGCCTGGTTCAACCGCGCCGACCCGCACGACTCGCGGATCGCCGTGGTCGGCGGGCGGCCCGGCTTCAAGCAGTACATCTTCTACGGCGACGACCTCTCCAACCACGTGCAGTACGTCGCTCGCCACGGCCCGCACGGCGCCTATCTGCCGATCGCGAGCGAGACGGCGCAGAGAACGCAGACCCCGGGGGCCCCGGCGCAGAGCGGGAAATTCGTGGCTGAATGCCGTGAGTGGATAACGGCGCTGAATGGCGGTGACTACCG
Organism: Solirubrobacterales bacterium; assembly: GCA_035265665.1. Lineage (GTDB taxonomy): Bacteria > Actinomycetota > Thermoleophilia > Solirubrobacterales > 70-9 > DASUPK01. Next base: position 9,624 of record DATFOK010000002.1, read on the forward strand.
CTATGCCGTGATCGGCCCTGACCAGCGGATCCAGTCGCTGCCACCGATCGAGGCGGTCTGGACCGAAGCGGCCGGCGGAACCCGCATCGAGACGACCGATGACGTCTCGATCTTCAGCCTCGACCGCCCTCTCAATGCGGACGCTTGCAGTCGTGCGGCCGGCTCTCCCGTCAATCAAGGCGTCTTTGGGGTCGGGTCGGGTTCGACCGCGCCGCAGTGAGCTTCGGCCAGTACCTCTTCGGGGTGATCGGGCTTGCGCTGGTCGCGATCCCGATGGCGATGGGCGGGGTGCGACTGCGGCCGCGGCTGCTGCCCGGCTGGGAGGGGGCGCCCGCGCGGCTGGCCGAGGCGGTCCTCGCCGTCGCGCTGCTCACGGTGCTGCTCCAGCTGCTCGGGGCCTTCGGAATCCTCGTCCCCGGGGTGCTGATCCCAGCCGCCCTGCTCGTCGGCCTCGGTCTCTACTACGGCGTCCATGACGCTTTTTCGGCGCATACGACCGATAAAGCGCCACGCATCGCTACCGAAGTAGCTCCGCCGCCGTCGCCGGCGATTCCCATTCCCCAGACGCTTTTGGCGCTGGCGGCCGCCGCCTTCGTCGCCGCCCACTGGGCGACCGGCCTCCAGGACGTCTGGGCGCGCGGAATGCTCACCTTCGACACGCTCTGGTACCACGGCCCGTTCGCGGCCCGGATCGCCGACAGCGGCTCGGTCTGGGGGATGCACTTCACCGACCCCCTCTACCTGAACTGGTTCTACCCGCAGAACTCCGAGCTCCTCCACGGAGCCGGGATCGCGCTCTTCGAGCGGGACATCTTCTCCCCATTCGTCAACTTCGGCTGGCTCGGAGTCGCGCTGCTGGCCGCCTGGTGTATCGGCCGCCCCTACGGGGTCGCGCCCCTCTCCCTGACCGCGGCGGCGATCGCGATGGATACCGGTCCGATGGTCCCCCGCGAAGCGGGGACCCCGGCCACGGACACCGTTCCCGTAGCGATGCTGCTCGCGGCCGTCGCCATCCTGATAAATGCCTGGGCAGCTCGCGCCGAGCGACCATCCGAGGGCGGCGACAGCCCGCCCTCGGGGCCCCCTCCGGCGGCGGTCCCAATGGGCCTTGGCACCCCTCCGGCGGCGGCCCCATTCGGCGCAATTCTCGTCGCGGGCCTTGCCGTCGGCATAGCGCTCGGATCGAAGTTGACGATGTGGGGCGTGGCCGTGACCTTCGCGGTCTGCGTTCCGTTCCTGGTCCCACGTGCGATCCGCTGGAAGGCGTTCTGGGTGTTCGTTGGCGGCGTGGCGACGGTCTGCGCCTTCTGGTTCTTGAGGAACCTGATCCATGCAGGCAATCCGCTTCCCTGGATCAGGGAGATCGGGCCGATCCACCTGCCCGGTCCGAACCGCGGGCTCGAGGGCCGCGACGACTTCACCGTCGCCCACTACATCTTCTCCGACCCCAGCACCGGCCTCTGGCGCCAGTACTTCCTCAACCCGATTGAGAACCTGCTCGGGCCGCTCTGGTTCCTGATCCTCGGCGGCGCCTCCGCCGGCGCGATCCTGGCGCTCTTGCGGCCGCGCTCGCCCGCCGTCCGGCTCGCGGGCGTGCTCACGGTCGCCGCCGCCATCGCCTACATCTTCACTCCCCTCACCGCCGCCGGCCCCGAGGGCGAGCCGCTGGCCTTCGGGATCAACCTCCGCTATCTGATCCCGGGCTTCGCACTCGGCCTGGCGCTGCTTCCGCTCGAGCCGCGCATCACGCCGGAGGGGCTCAGGGTGCCGCTGCTCGTAGGGGGTCTGGTCACGCTCTTCCTCACCTCCCACTACTCCGACGCCGACGTCGCTTGGGACGGGGCCTTCGCCTCGATCCCCTGGGCGGCGCTGATCGGGATCGTCATGATCGGCGTGCCGGTGGGGCTCGCCCTACTGGCCAGGCGCGACGCCTACATGGCGGGAGCCGCGGGCGCGATCCTCGCCGTGGCCATCGCGGCGGCCGGCTGGGCCCGCCAGGACGACTACTTCGCGCACCGCTACGACCGTCCGGAGGACTTCCGCTTCCAGCTCGACGAGGCGGTGCGCTGGGCCAATCGCACATCCGGCCTGCGCATCGCGGTGGCCGGAACGAGCGGCGCCTACAACCAGTACGGCTTCTACGGGGACGACGTCGACAACTACGTCCAGTACGTCGGCCGCCACCTGCCCGAGGCCGATTTCCGGGCGATCGAGACATGTCCCTCCTTCCGTCAGGCGGTCAACGAGGGCGATTACGACTACCTGATCACCACTCCGACGCTCGACCTGAACGACCCCTCGACCGCGAGCCCCGCCCCCGAGAGGGGTTGGGTGTCGGGCGACCCCGCCGTCCAGGAGATCCTGCGCTCCGGCCGGGTGGCCGTGTTCCGGATCACCGGTCCGCTGACGGCGGCTGGCTGCCGCCAGAGGAATCGGCGCGGCCCGCCGGATCAACCGGGAGCATCCGCCGCGAAGAAGCAGTGAGCGGCACGGGCGATTACATCCTCGGCACGGTCGGACTGCTCGCGATCGTGCTCACCATGGCGATCGCCGGGCGGACGACGCGGCGCGCCGCGCTGCCGGGCTGGACCGGGACGCCCGCCCTGCTGGCGGACTCGGTGATCGCGATCGGCTTCCTGGTCGTGATCTCGGAGTTGCTCGGGCTGGTCGGGTTGCTCGACGGAGTCCTGCTCGTCGTCGCCTGCCTGACCGTGGGGGGAGGGGCCATGCGGCTCGAGTCGATGCTGATCCCGGCCGGCGGCCGGGTGGCCGACCGGCGGACGGCCACGCGATCGGATCAGCGCGACGCGCCGCCCGTCAGCAGGCTGGAGCTCGGTGTGGCCACGGCGATCGCGCTGATCGTCGCGGCGCAGTGGGCCGGGCCCACGCTGCTCGCCCTCGATCGCGGCATCTACGGCGGCGACTCGCTCTGGTACCACATGCCGCTCGCCGCTCACGTCGCGGAGAGCGGATCGGTCACCTCGCTTCTCTACACCGACCCGCTCTACCTGAACTGGTTCTATCCGCAGGTCTCCGAGCTGATCCACGCCGGCGGGATCCTGCTCTACGGCAACGATTTCCTCTCGCCGCTCCTCAATCTGGCGTGGCTCGGCCTCGCGCTGTTCGCGGGCTGGTGCATCGGGCGCCCCTACGGCTCCGGTGCCACCTCGCTTGCCGCGGTCGCCTCGGTGTTCGCGGCGAACCTGCTCTTCTCGCGCCAGCCCGGCAACGCCAACAACGACGTAGTGGCGATCGCGCTCTTCCTCTCCTCGATCGCCCTCCTAGTCAACAGCCGCTGGCCCTGGACCGAGCGGGAAGCCGCGGTGGCAACCGGCGGATCCGCAATGGGTCCGAGGAGAGCACCGGAGATGGAGGAGGTCTCCACGGACCCCGTACAAGAGCCGGCATCGGGATCCGTCCCGCGGGCAGCGCCGCCCGCCGCCGGCCAGTCCTGGTCCTCATCGATCGGCTGGCGACCGCTCCGGCCAATTGCGCGGGAGGCGCTCTCCCGTGTCACCCGGCGACCGGCCGAGGAGCGACCGGCCGAGAAGCGACCGGCCGTAGACGCGCCCGCCAACCTGCCGCTCGGTGCCCTGATGGTTGCCGGCCTGGCCGCCGGGCTCGCCTTGGGAACGAAGCTCACGGTGGTTCCGCCGGTGCTCGCTCTGACCGTCGGCGTGATCGTGATCGCCGGCAAGGGAGAGCGCC
>DATFOK010000003.1:0-16148 GCA_035265665.1 Solirubrobacterales bacterium
CCCATGTACGTCGTCCTGAGGGTGTGGACCCTCGGTAACTCCGCCTGCGAGCTCTACGGGAACGGCATCCGAGTACAGCTCGCGCAGGGCCAGAGCTTCATGCACGTGATGCGCTATCGGGTCCAGCCGACAGCCAAGGTGGTCGCCGACACCTACAACAGCGGCGACAGCTCCGAGAGGTCGAGCACGGTCGACGTGCTGACCGGTCTCCCGGTCACCGTCTACTCGCTGCAGCTCCGAAACCTCGCGCCGGGACAGCTGATCGAGGCCCTCGCAGAGATGGAATTCGACAGCGCCTACCACCGGGCGGGGATCCACACGACATTCGTGCTCGCCGACAGCGCGACCGCCACCACCGGCACGAAGCTGCAGGCCGACAACTTCACCGAAGTGAATCCCTTCATGGGGAGCCTGCCGATCCACGACTCGTCCGCGTGGGTCGTTCCCTCGGGGATCAGCGGCACCAAGTACGTGAACCTGGTGGCCTACGCGCAGGGCCTACAGACTCTGGGAACGCCCCCAGACAACTACGTCACGATCGCCAGGGACGACGGGCGCATGGTCGTGCAGCGGTTTCGTTCTCCGGGGCCCTGACCCGCGAGCTACGGCGCTAGTCGCTCGATCCGCCAGGAGCCGCCCCGACGCGTGTAGCGGAAGCGATCGTGCATGCGGCTGTCGCGCCCCTGCCAAAACTCGATCGCCGTTGGGCGGACGAGGTATCCGCCCCAGTGCCCGGGCCTCTTTGGATCCGACTCCCCGAGCTCGGCCGCCAGCTCGGCGTAGCGGCGATCGAGCTCCTCGCGCTCGATCGGCCGGCTCTGGGGTGAGACCGCCGCCGCGATCTGGCTGTCGCGTGGGCGGCTCGCGAAGTAGACATCGGAGTCCTGCGGCGAGAGCAGCTCGACCTCGCCCCTGATACGGACCTGCCGGTCCAGCTCTCGCCAGTAGAGCACCAGCGCCGCCCGCGACCTCACCTCGAGCTGCTCCCCCTTCGCGCTCTCGTAGTTGGTGAAGAACCGGAAGCCGTCCGGCCCGAAGCCCTTGAGCAGGACCATCCGCGCGTCCGGCAAGCCGTCCTCGTCGACCGTCGCCAGGGTCATCGCCTCGGGGAGCGGCACGGCCTCCCGAGCCTCCTCGAACCAGGCCACGAACTGCTCGACCGGGTCGGCCGCCAGGTGCTCGCGGTCGAGCGGCGGGTTCTCGGGCCGTCTCGGGCTCAAAGCCTCATCGAGTCCTTCCGCGGTCCCGGCGGCTCCTCCTCATCACTCTTCTTCTTCCGCGACGCCCCGTCGGTCCTGTCCATGGTCGCGCCCTCGATGTCGATGTGCGGGACGACGCGGTCCGTCCACTTCGGGACCCACCACGTGCCCACCCTGCCCGCCAGAACCAGCAGCGCCGGCGCGAGCATCATCACCGTGAGGCCCGCCAGTGCGACACCGACCGAGAGCCCCACCCCGAACTGCTTCACGGTCGGGTCGCCGTTCAGGATGAAGCTGGCGAACACGGCGATCATGATCAGGGCTGCCGCGCTGATCACCCGGGCGCCGCCGGCAAGGCCGGCGGCGATCGCCTTGCGGTGGTCGTCCGGGTACCTGACGCGAGCGTGCTCGATCTGGCTCATCAGGAACACCTGGTAGTCCATCGAGAGCCCGAAGAGCACCGCGAACATGATCAGTGGGACGTAGCTCGCGATCGGGACGCCGCTGCTCGTCGTGTCGATGCCGATCACGTCCAGCCCCCACCCCCACTGAAAGCAGGCGGTGACGACGCCGAAGGCCGCGGAGACCGAGAAGACGTTCGCGAAGGCGGCTTGAGCGGGGATCGCAACCGACCGGAACGCCATCAGCAGGACGGCGAAGCCGAGTGCGATGACCGTGAAGATCACCAGTCCGAGCTTGGACGAGATGCCGGCCGCCAGGTCGACGTAGGACGCGGTCGATCCCCCAACGTGCACGTCCATTCCAGTCCCCTGGGTCGACTGGGGGATCACGTAATCGCGAATCGTCGTGACCAGGTCCGCGGTCTCCTCGTCGGCCGGGTCGGTCTTCGAGACCACGTTGAAGATCACCGCCTGCCCCGACTTGTTGATCTCCGGCGGGGAAACGACCTGGACTCCGACCGTCCCCTTGAGGGCGTTCTGGAGGTTGACCAGTCGCTGATCCGTCCCGCGCTTGTCTCCGCCCGCGGCGGTCAGGTCCGCGGTGAGAGTGGACTGGAGCTTCTCCGCCTGCTGCTGCTGGGTCTCGGCCTGCTGCTGGAGCGCCTCGAGCTGGACCTGCTGGGTCTGGAGCTGCGCTGCCGTTACCTGGGCGTCGGCCGCCTCGAGCGTGAGCTGGTTCTTCTGCTGGACAAGCCCCACGGCCTCTTCCGCCGTACTGGCCGCCTGCGAAGCGATCGCAAAGGCCTCGCCGCCGACCTTGGATGCCTCCGCCTTCAGCTGCGCCACCTCGGCCTTGATCGCGTTCCCCTGCGTCGTGACCGCCTTGAGCTGCTGGTTGACCTCCTTGAGCTCCTGGACGAGCTCCAGCGTCGGGTTCTGCCTGAGCTCCGCGACGATCTCCCTCGCCTGGGCGGAAAGGGCAGCGGCCTCGGTGGCCAGTTGCCTCCCCTGGTCGGTCAGCGCCTGGGCCTGGGAGATCAGCTTGCTCTGCTGCTTGAGCTTGTTGGCGCTCTTCGTGAGGTCCGCCTTCTGCCCCTTCAGGCCCTTCCCCTGATTCTGAAGGGACGTCTTCTCGGCCTGGAGGCGCGCCTGCTCGGCCTCGAGGTCGCTGGCCTGCGCCTGCAGGTTCGCCGCCTGAGCCTCCCCCGTCGCCTGCTCGGACTCGAGCTGGCTTTGCAGGTCCTGCGCCCGGGCGTACTGCTTCTTGAAAGTGCTGCTCTGCTTGGCCGGAGTGGGGAGCTTGACCGCGACCAGCAGCGGCGAGGTGTAACCCGGGCCGAAGCCACTCGACAGGTAGTCATAGGCCTGACGCTCGGTCGTCGACTTCGGAGTCGCTCCGGTGTCAGCCTGGCCCAACTCGAGCGAGAAGAACGGGATCACCAGGATCCCCAGGGTCAGCACCGTGATGGCGACCGCGGTCCAGGGGTGGGTCGTCACCCAGCGCCCCCAGGCGCCCCAGAAGCCCTGGTCGACCGGCTTCTTCTTCGGCCGCATGAAGGCCGGAACGCGGATCGAGTCGATGTGGCGGCCCACCGCCGAGAGCACGGCGGGAAGCAGCGTGATCGACGCCAGCACGGCGGTGATCACCGCCAAGGCGGACGCGTAGCCGAGCGACGAGACCAGCGGGATCCCGGCCACCAACAGAGACACCAGCGCGATCACGACCGTGCCGCCGGCGAACACGATCGCCGTCCCCGAGGTGGCGACCGCCGTCGCGATCGCCTCGTTGGTCTCCTTGCCCTCCTCCCTCTCCGCGCGGTAGCGGCTCACCAGGAAGAGCGCGTAGTCGATCCCCACCCCGAGACCGATCATCGTCCCGAGTGTGGGCGCGACGGTCGGCACCGTCGTCAGATGGCCGAGCAGGCCGATCAGGGAAAGCCCTCCAAGCAGCCCGATGACCGCGGAGATGATCGGCATGCCCATCGCGACCAGGGTCCCGAAGGTGAAAGCGAGGATGACCATCGCCGCGCTCAGGCCGACGACCTCGCTGCTCTCCGTCTCCGGTTCCGAGAGCTCCGTGCCGATCTGGCCGCTGGCCGCAACCTTCATCCCGGTCTTTCGTGCGGGCTCGGCGGCATCGAGGTAGGACTGGGCCAGCTCCTCCGTGATCTCCGAGTTCGGGACCTTGAGGAGGACGGCGATGAACGCGGTTTTCTTGTCCTTGCTGATCTGCGCCTGCCCCTCCTGGCTGAAGGGATCGACGGCGCTGTAGAAGTCGGGCAGCGCCTTGATGTTCTTGTAGGACTGCTCGATCGCCTGCTTGTTGTTCGCGTCGGTGACCTTGCCCTTGGTCGCCCGGAAGACGATCGGGTTCTTGCCGTTCTGCTGGGGCGGGAACTGCTCTTCGAGCAGGTCGGTCGCGGCCTGGCTGTCGGTGCCCGGCAGATTCAGGTTGTTGCTCGTGTTTGACCCGGCGGCGTGGTAGAGCCCGACGACGATCGCAACGGCGACCACCCAGAGCAGGAGAAAGACCCACTTGTCATGGGCTGCGGCCAGTCCTAGTCGATGCAGACGCCGAGGCAAGCCCCAGCCACGGTATTCCCTTACGCGGCGGCTGGGATGCCCGGGGATTGGCCGGGCGTATCATCAGGCGCCCCGGGCGCGTAGCTCAGCGGGAGAGCGCTCCCCTCACACGGGAGAGGTCGTTGGTTCGATCCCAACCGCGCCCATCGGACTGTGCCCGGAAGCCGAGAGGCCGGCGTGGAAGCCGGCCCCTCGGGTCCGCCTCTTGCTTGTCCCGGCTACGTGGTCGGCGCGGGCGAGCTGTTCATCGCCTTCGCCTTCTGGGAGACGCACTTGCCGAACGCGTTCTTCTTGTTCTTATTCGTGCCGTAGAAGTCGGTGAACGACTTCCCACCGTGGTCCGCGGCGAAATTCGCATCGCTGCGCTCCGCGCGACACTGCTGCGCCGCGTTCTCGGTGTTCTCGTCCTGCTGCGCGACTGCGGCGTTGACCTTGCCGCTCACGCACTTGCCGAACGAGTTCTTGTCGTTGTGGTTCGCGCCGTAGACCTGGTCGAAGGTCATCCCGCCGTGACCCGCGGCGAAGTTCGGATCAGCCTGCTCCGCCTTGCACTGCTGCGCGGCGTTGTTGGTCGTGTTTTGAGCGGACTTGCCGTGCTGGCGCTTGCAGTTCCGCATCGCGTGCTGTCCCTTCGGCGGATCTCCGTAGAGAGCCTTGAACGCCTTCACGCCCATGGCATGGAGCTCGGTGGTGCACTGATGCCCCGCCACCTGGTTGGGGTTGGGCGTCGAGTTGCCGTTGCCCGCCAGAGCCGTGCTCGCGCCGATCGCGCAGACGCCCATACAGAGCGCAAGGCTCCCGATCCTCTTCATCTGTTCCTCGACCTCCTTGGTCTGATTGCCGCAGAACGCGGAATTCGCTGCTCGTAGGGGACAGCGCCGCGCATCCCGTTCGGGTTACTCCCGGGTTCGTACCTGCGCAGCTGTAACCCGGAAAGCTCCGGGCGGACTGAACCTCATGACCTCGCTCGCTCTCGACCTACCCCTCCCTCTCAACCGGGAAGATGCGAGCCTGATGCCGCGCGTGAGGGGCAAGCGACGGACAATGCGACCTGAACCGCAGGATGCCGGCCTCGTCGCGCGGCTCCGCGCCGGCGATGAGTCGGCCTTCGTCGAGCTGATCGATCGCTACGGCGGAACGATGCTGCGAGTCGCCCAGATGTACGTCCGCGATCGGGCCACGGCGGAAGAGGTCGTGCAGGAGACCTGGCTCGCGGTGCTCAACGGTATCGATCGCTTCGAGGGCCGCTCGAGCCTGAAGCCATGGCTCTTCCGGATCCTCACCAACCGTGCCAAGACCCGCGGCGAGCGAGACGGTCGCATGCTGCCCTTCTCGGCGCTGGCGGGCGCCGGCGAGGTGGGCGACGAGCCGTCCGTGGATCCCGACCGTTTCCTGGGCCCGGACTCTCCCCACCCCGGCGCCTGGGCCGCACCGCCGATCGCCTGGCCGCAGGACAAGCTGCTCGAGGGCGAGACGCTGGGCGTGATCGAGATGGCGATCGATCAGCTTCCGGAGGCCCAGCGCGAGGTGATCCTGCTGCGGGACGTCGACGGCTGGACTGCGATGGAGGTCTCCGATGCGCTCGGGATCACGGATGGAAATCAGCGTGTCCTGCTCCATCGGGCGCGCTCGAAGGTGCGCGCGGCGCTCGAGCGCTATCTGAACCCCGAGATCGCGGGAGGGGCGCCATGAGCCTCTTCACCAAGGAGATGCCCTGCCAGGAGCTCGTGGAGCTGGTCACCGCCTACCTCGACGGCAGCCTGTCGCGCCGCGACCGGCGCCGCTTCGAGGCCCACATCCGAGGCTGCGAGCACTGCACCGCCTACGTGGAGCAGATGCGCGAGCTGATCGTGGCGACCGGCCGCCTCACCGAGGAGGACATCCCGCCCAGGGCGCGCGACGAGCTGCTCGTTGCCTTCCGCGGTTGGAGCGAGGGGTAGATACGAGGGCGCTCCGCAGGCGTAGCCGAGGAGCGACCCGTTTAGGGATGGAGCAGCTTCTCGAGCAGGTTCATGTACTGAACGAGGCTGCGCGTTCCGAGAAACTGGTCGAGGACGCGTTGCCGCGCCGCCTTCCCGACCTCGGCGGCGCGCGCGGGATCCGCGATGAAGCCGTCGATTGCGCGGGCCACGGCCTTCAGGTCGGTTGGGTCGTCGATCAGCACGCCGGAGACGCCGTCCTCGATCTGATCCTGGATCCCGCCCACTCGGCTCGCGACCATCGGCCGCGCCTTCCACATAGCCTCCGCGACCGTAAGCCCGAAGCCCTCGGCCAGGCTCTTCTGCACCATCACGTCGGAGCGCCGCTGGATCGCGTTGACCATTGCGGCGTTCTCCTCGACGTCGTCCATGGGAAGCGAGGCGAGATGAACGCGGGCCCGCTTCTCCTCCGGTAGCTCCTCCAGGTGGGCGGTGACCTGCGAGAGGACCTCCGCGCCCTCGGGGTCGTCCGAGACCCCCGCGGTCGAAGGCCCGGCGAGGAGCAGATGCGCGCCGTCCGCCTCGGCGTACTCGGCGAAGCAGCGCAGTACGCCGACCGGGTCCTTGAGCCCGTCCCAGCGCGAGACCTGGCTGATCAGCGGCGCGCCGTCCGGGACCGGCCCGTCCTGGACCAGGTCCGCCGGGCGGCCGACGCGGGCCTCGCTGCCGTCGAAGCGCCGGAAGAGGGCTTGGCCCGGGTCATCGGTGTCCCGCAGGCCGATCGCCGCCAGGATGGCCCGGACCGCCTCCGGGTCGAGTTCCTGGTTCTTGGGAGAGAAGGCGTCGATGGAGGGCGGGACGACCCAGATCCGGTCCTCGTCCAGCCCCGACCAGACGAACCGCTCACGCGAGAAGACATAGGCGTCGGCGTCGGTGACGTAGGGACGCATGAAGTCCCGCGCTGCCCGGGCGAGCTCGCCCGGTCTGTCCACCCCGATGTGGCAGCGCCAGATCACCTTCACGTCGGCCGCGACCACGTGGGCCACGAGGCCGGCCGGCTGGGGGTCATGGATGTAGACGATGTCGCCGGGCTGGACGAGCTCGACGAGCTCGACGGCGGCCTCGGCCAGCGCGGCCTCGTAGATCTCGCGCTCCGCCGGTCCCAGCGGCCCGCCATCGCCCTCGGACTCGTGCAGGCGGTTGTGGATCCGCTTCGTGACGCGGAAGAAGTCGGGGTTGCCGGAGATCGTCATCCAGCGCACGTCCACTCCGGCGCCGCGCGCGTAGGCAAGGAGCGACTGGAGCAGCTCCGCGACTCCGCCGCCCCGTGCCGTCGAGTTCACGTGCCAGACGACCCTGCCGCGGAGCAGCCGGCGGGAGGCGTCGATCGCCCGGTCGACCTGCTCATAGCGGTCGCCGAGCAGCGCCTCGAAGCGCTCCGGCGAGAGTGAGGCGACCGAGACCTCCTGCAGGGCTGCCATCGACACGGACCCTAGTGGGAGCGGGACCTCGGGACCCACGCTCAAGCTGGCGGCCGATCGGCCGATAGCTCTCACATGAGCGCCGACGTGAGGCGAGAGCGAGTCGTGGTCGAGACCGAGCGCTATCGGATCGTGGGCGAGGTGACGCTCCCGGCCGAGGGATTCCACGGACGCCTTTCGGATCTGCTCAACCGGGAGGGAATTCACTTCATCGCCCTGGTGAACGCGACGATCATCGGTCGCAACGGCGAGGCGGCCGAGCAACGGCCCTTCGTCGCCGTCGCGCGGGATCACGTCCAGCTCGCCTACGAGGCGACCGACCTCTGAGCGACTAGTTGACCGAGGGATCGGGCGGCATCCGGGCGAGCAGCGCGAACTCCCCGCCCTTGCGCGCCAGCACCTCGGACCAGAGATCGCCGTCCCGGAAGGGGTCGTCGGGATGTGTGTCCTCAACGATCCAAGACTCCTGCTCGAGCTCCCCGTCGAGCTGGCCCGCTCCCCAGCCGGCGTAACCCACGTACACCCGCAGGCGATGGAGCTCGGGCGGTTGTTCGAGATCCACCATGCCGACGGACCCCACGATCAGCTTGGTAGCCGCTGTCGGGTCGGAGTGGTCGCCGACCGCGGTCACGGCGTTCGGCTGGACTGGGCCGCCGACGTGGATCAAATGGTCGTCACCGATCAGCTCGGCGAGCTCCGGCGATGCCTCGCCGACGGTCGTCTCCGAGGGGCGGTTGAGGACGAGGCCGAAAGCTCCCTGATCCGCGTGCTCGACGACCAGGATCACGGTCCGGTGGAAGTAGTCCGGCAAGCTCGGCGAGGCGACCAGCAGCTTGCCGCTCAGGCTCTCGGTCATCGCTCTCAGAATAGGCTCCGGCCATGGGGATCAAGCTGTACGGCACGCCGCCCTCGCCCCCCTCGCACAGCGCCCGCCTGATGCTCGAGCGCAAGGGGCTCGAGCACAAGGTGGTCTGGCTGCTGCCGGGGATGTGGCCGGCGCTCCTGCGCACCCGCGGCTTCCGCAGCGGGACCGTCCCGGCGTTGAAGATGAACGGGCGCCGGGTGCAGGGCTCGGTGCTGATCTCGCGGGCACTCGAGCAAATAAAGCCCGAACCTGCCCTCTTCCCCTCCGATCCGGAGCAGCGCCTCGCGGTCGAGGACGCCGAGCGCTGGGGCGACCAGGTGCTGCAGGACGTACCTCGCCGCATCGTTCGCTGGCTCTCGGTGCACCGACCGGAGACCAAGGTGATGATCGCCAAGGACGTCGGCATCCCCTTCCCCCGATTTGCGGCGTGGATCAACACGCCGGCGGCCCGGCATCTCGCGAACAAGGTGGACGCCGACGGCCAGATCCAGGACGCGATCGCGCAGGTCCCCGAGGTGCTCGACCACGTCGACGAGCTGATCGCAAACCGAGTGATCGGCGGCGAGCAGCCGAACGCCGCGGACTTCCAGATCGCGAGCTCGGTACGGGCGCTCCTCAACGTGAAAGACCTCGACCCCGCGACAGAGGGCAGACCCGCGGCCGACCTGGCCACGCGCTACCTGCCGGAGTTCGCCACCGACTTCCCCGCGGGTCTGCTGCCGGCGGAGTGGCTCGCGCCGGTCAGGGCGTCAGAACGATCTTGAGCGCCTCGCGATTGTCGTAGGCGCGGTAGGCGTCGGGCGCCTCATCGAGCTTCATGTGGTGGGTGACCAGCGGGGCCGGGTCGAGCGTGCCCGACGCGAGGAGCTCGAGCACCGGGTCGACGTGCTTGATCACGTTGGCGTGGCCGCTGGTCAGGGTGAGGGCCTTGATCCAGAGGACGCCCATGTGCACCTCGGCGCGCTCCGCGTAGACGCCGGTGACGGAGACCGTGCCCGCTTTGCGGGCCAGCCGCAGCGCCAGGTCGAGCGCCTCCGGATGGCCGACAGCGTCGATCGCCAGGTCGACCCCGCGACCGTCCGTCAGCTTCTTGACCTCGGCGCGCGGGTCCTGCTCGGTGAGGTGCACCGGCGTCGCCCCGAAGGACTCGGCCATCCGCAGGCGATCCTCGACCGTGTCGATCGCCACCACTTCGGACGCGCCGGCCGCCTTCGCGGCCTGCACGGCGCAGAGCCCGACGGGCCCCATGCCGAGGATCGCCGCAGTTTCGCCCTCGGCGAGCGGGCGCGAGTAGACCGCGTGGTAGGCGGTGCCCATTACGTCCCCGGCGAACAGGGCAACCTCGTCGGAGAGACCGTCGGGGACCTTGCGCAGCGTCAGGTTTGCGTGCGGCACCAGGAGCAGCTCGGCCTGCGCGCCCTGCAGCGAGCCGAGCGTCTCCCCGTGCCCAAAAACCCTGGCCTCGTCGCACTTGTGGAATTCCTCGCGCCGGCAGAAGAAGCACTCCCCGCAGGCGGTCCCGTAGGTGCCGAGCACCCGGTCGCCGACACCGACCCGGCTCACCTCGTCACCGGCGGCCACCACCTCGCCGACGAACTCGTGGCCGATCACGAAGCCGGGCTCGATCTGCACCCGGCCGTGGTAGATGTGGAGGTCCGAACCGCAGATGCCACTCGCCTGGACCCGGACGATCGCGTCGTCCGGGGCGAGCAGCTCGGGCTCGGAGACCTCGTCGACCTGAACCTCGCCGGGGGCCTGGAAGGTGACCGCTCTCATGGACTAGACCCTATGAGAGGATCGCCTGATGAGTGGGTGCGCCGCAGAGAGCGAGGCGCAACCCGATTAACGATGGAGGAGGGCACGCATGGGGATCGAGAAGTCACAGCCGGTGCTGATCACGGGCTGCTCGACCGGAATCGGGCGCGCGACGGCGGAGCGGCTCGCCGACGAGGGCTACAACGTGCACGCGACGGCGCGCCGCCCCGAGTCGATCGAGGATCTGGCCGGTCGGGGCATGAAGACCCACGCGCTCGACGTCACGCATGAGGGCTCCATGGAGGCGGCGGTGGAGGAGGTCGAGCGGGACGGCCCGGTCGGCGCCCTGGTCAACAACGCCGGCTACAGCCAGAGCGGCGCCATCGAGACGATCCCGATGTCGAGCGTCCGCAAGCAGTTCGAGACCAATGTCTTCGGCCTGATCCGGATGTGCCAGCTGGTGCTCCCGGGGATGCGCTCGACGGGGTCGGGTCGGATCGTGAACCTGAGCTCGATGGGCGGCAAGCTCACGTTCCCGGGCGGCGGCATCTACCACGCCACCAAGCACGCAGTCGAGGCGCTCTCCGACGCACTCCGCTTCGAGGTCAGTGAGTTCGGCGTGCACGTGGCGATCATCGAACCGGGCCTGATCGTCACCGAGTTCGGCGAGACCGCGGCCGGCAGCCTGGACGAGGTCACAGAGCACGGTCCGTACGCGAAGTTCAACTCCGACGTCGCGACGGTGACCGCGAACGCCTACAAGGGCCCGATGGCCCGCTTCGGCGCCGGACCCGAGGCGGTGGCGGCCAAGATCTCGAAGGCCCTTTCGGCGAACCGGCCGAACACCCGCTACAAGGTGACGCCCTCCGCCAGGTTCATGCTGGGCATGCGTCGCCTGATGACCGACCGCATGTGGGACCGGATGGTCCGCTCGCAATACCCGCCGCCGAGGCCCGAGGGCTGATCTCCGCTCAGGAGGAGGTTTGAAGACCGCCCGCTTCGCAAATGATGCGGGCATGGGGACCCGTCCCACGGTGGAGAGAACGCGAAGACGGCATCCCCGCAGCGATGTGCTGCTGGAGTTGCGCCGCCGCGAGTTGCGACGGGAACGCCAGGAGTTCGGCGGCCGGGTCCAGTGGGAATCCGTCTTCTTTGGCCTCCTGGCAGGCGTCGGCCTGGCGGCGTGCCTCGTCGCCTTGGTGCTCGGCGGCCTGATCGCGGCCGGGGTCACCGACGCCCATGAGAACGCCGCGGGGCTGGTTGACCAGATGATGGCCGGAGGCGGGGCGATCTCGCTGGCGATCCTCGGGCTCAGCTACCTCACGGGCGGCTACGTAGCGGCCCGGATGGCTCGCTTCGACGGCTGGCGGCAGGGCCTCGGGATCTGGCTGCTGAGCCTGTTCATCGTCCTGGCGGCCGCGATCGCCGCCTGGATCGCCGGCGGCAAGCTCGATCCCAGCGAGTCGATCTCACTCCCCAGCAACCCGGTCGACGAAGGACCTCTGCACCAGGGCGCCGCCGTGATCGCGCCGGTCCTGGTGGTGGTGCCGCTGATCGCGGCGCTCATCGGCGGAGTTCTCGGCGACCGCTTCCACCGCGCGGTCGACCGGGCTGGGACCGACGAGTTCGAGCGCGTACCCGGCCCGGACCCGGAGGACGAGCCGGAAGAAACCCAGCCGCAGAGCGAAGTCGACGGGGAAACCGAGGCGATGACCGGAGAAGAGCAGCCCACCCGGGAAAGGGAGTCCAGGACACCGGTCTGAGCGTAAAGTCAGGGCATGTCCAGCGCGCTGCTGATCATCGACTTCCAGAACGACTTCACCTCGGGCGGGGCGCTCGCGGTGCCGGGCGGAGATGAGATCGCGCAGCCGGTCAAGCGCCTTGCGAGCCAGTTCGACCACGTCTTCGCGACCCGGGACTGGCATCCACCGGACCACGCCTCCTTCGAGACCGAGGGCGGACCCTGGCCGGTGCATTGCGTCCAGGGAACACATGGCGCCGAGCTTCATCCGGCGATGCGAGACATCGAGGTGGACGCGATCGTCGACGTCGGTGTGGAGCGGGAGGACGAGGGCTACTCCGGCTTCGAGAAGTCCAAGCTCGCGGACCTGCTTCGCGAGGGCGGTATCGACGAGGTCGCCGTCGTCGGGCTGGCGACCGACTATTGCGTCCGCGCCTCCGCGATCGACGCCCGCGATGAGGGCTTCGACACGACCGTGGTCACCGACGCAATCCGCGCCGTGGAGGTCAACCCCGGCGACGGCGCGCGCGCCCTCGAGGACATGAAGCGAGCCGGCGCCAAGCTGGTTACCTCCGACGAGCTATCGCACGCCGCGCGGTGAGCCGGCGCGCTCGGGCCTCGGCGCTCGAGGTCTTGAGCGACGAGGAGCGGCGCGAGCTGCGGGGGAGCAGCCAGCCTCGCCGGATCGAGCCGATGAAGGCCGTGCTGCACGACCGCGCCTTCTCCGACCCCGACTGGATCTACGAGCGGAAGCTCGACGGGGTGCGCTGCCTCGTCTTCCGCACGCCGAGGGGCGTGCGCCTCCTCTCCCGCACCGACCACTCGCTCGACAACTCCTACCCGGAGCTGGTCGAGGCTCTGGAGAGCGAGCCCTGCCAGGACTTCATCGTCGACGGCGAGATCGTCGCCTTCAGTGGGCACATCACCAGCTTCTCGCGCCTGCAGAGGCGGATGCAGATCTCCGATCCGAAGCGGGCGAGGCGCACCGGGGTCGCCGTCTATCTCTACCTCTTCGACATCCTCCACCTCGAGGGACACGACACGAGGCGGCTGCCGCAGCGAACCCGGAAGAAGCTGCTGCGTCGGGCGCTCGACTTCCATGGACCAATCCGCTTTCTCTCCCACCGCAACCGCGACGGCGAGAAGCTCTTCGTGGACGCCTGCCGCCGGGGGCTCGAGGGCCTGATCGCCAAGCGGGCCGAGAGCCGCTACTCGAGCACCCGGTCGACCGACTGGCTGAAGCTCAAGTGCTCGCACGAGCAGGAGCTCGTGATCGGCGGCTTCACCGCGCCACAGGGCAGGCGCACCGACTTCGGCGCCCTGCTGGTCGGCTACAACGAGGACGGCGAGCTGCGCTACGCCGGCAAGGTGGGGACTGGGTTCGACCAGCGGACGCTCTCCGACCTCGGCGAGCGGATGCGGAAGCTGGAGCGGCCCGATCCCCCGTTCGTCGACGTGCATCCAGTGCCGAAGGGCACCCGCTGGATCGAGCCGGAGCTGGTCGGGCAGTTCGCGTTCAGCGAATGGACGCGCGACGGCCGCCTACGCCACCCGCGCTATCTCGGCCTGCGAAACGACAAGCCGCCGGAGGACGTGGTCAGAGAGCGGCCGCGTCGAGCTGTCGCTGGTAAGGGCCGCGGCCGGTGAGGCAGACGGCTCCGGCCCGGGCGGCGAGCGCGAGCGCCGCGTCAGGCCCCTGTCCCTGAGCGAGCGCGAAGGTGAGCGCGGCGGCGAAGGAGTCCCCCGCGCCATAGGTGTCGGCGATCGGGCCGGGCAGGGGAGCGGCCGTCCAGCTTCCGGTCTGTCCCTGCGCCGTCTCGTAGCGGCCTCCCTCGGCACCGCGGGTCGCGACGAGCAGGGTCGGGGGCGGGTCGAGCGCCCCTGCGAACGCAATCTCGAACTCGTCCCTGTCGCTGTAGACGAGGGCATCGAGCCGCACGTCCTCCTCGTGTAGCACGCGGCCCGCGCGCGGTGAGGCGACCAGCACGCCGGCGCCGCGGGCCGCGTGCAGCGCCTCGGCATCGGCGGCCGTCAGATAGACGCCGTCGGCCCGCCGGAGCTCGTCCCAGTCGAGCGGGTCCCTCCCGCGCGGCGCGAGGCGCTCGCCGATGGTGATGATCGTGCGCTCGCCATGGGCGTCCAGGAAGGTGAGCGCGCGGCGCGTGGGATCGTCTCGTGTCGCGTTGCGCACGATCACCCCGAACTCCGCCAGTCGCGCCCGCGTGCGACGAGCGAGCTCGTCCTCGCCGAGTGCCGTGAGGAAGGTCGCCCCGCCGGCCAGTCGCGCCAGCTGAACCGCCGCGACGGCACCTCCCCCTGCCGGCTCCTCGAAGTTGTCGTGGG
Organism: Solirubrobacterales bacterium; assembly: GCA_035265665.1. GTDB lineage: Bacteria > Actinomycetota > Thermoleophilia > Solirubrobacterales > 70-9 > DASUPK01. The sequence continues at coordinate 14,288 of DATFOK010000003.1, forward strand.
CGTGCACGATCTCGCCCGCGGCGGGAACGTGGTCACCCCGCACGAACTCGACCCACTCGACGTGTCCGACGGCCGCTACGCGCACCGGCGGGGATTCTGGCGGGACCGGCGCTAGGCCGCCAGCAGCGATCCGACGGTGTCCCGGAACTCGTCGATGCGGAAGGGCTTCGGCAGCTGGGCGTCGGCCCCGGCCTCCGATGCCAGATCGACGTGGAGGTCCACCGAGCCGCTCAGCAGCAGCACCGGTACGCGGCCGTTTCCGGGGTGGCTGCGGATCGCCCGGAGGGCCTCGATCCCGCCGCCGCCGGGCATCTGTACGTCGAGGATGATCAGATCGGGTCGACCGTGCGAGACGTGCTCGAGGACCTCGCCGGTATCGCTTGCCTCGATCACCTCGTAGCCCTCCGCCTGGAGCAGCTCCACGATCAGTCGTCGCATCTCCTCGTTGTCGTCGCCGACCAGCACCCGATGGGCCATCGCCACTCCCTTTGCCAACCCCCTAGCCGGCGCTCATTATCTACGAAGCCCGTAGCTTTTCACCGGTGGAGAAGCTGGCGCAGGTTGACTTCCGAGCGCTGTTCGAGGCTGCCCCGGGTCTCTATCTCGTCCTCGATCCGGAGCTGCGGATCGTCGCCGCGAGCGATGCCTACCTGAAGGCGACCATGACCCGGCGCGAGGCGATCATGGGCCGCGGGATCTTCGACGTCTTCCCCGACAATCCCGAGGACCCGGAGGCCAGCGGGGTCCGGAACCTCTCCGCCTCGCTCGAGCAGGTCAGGGAGAAGCGGGTGCCCGACACGATGGCGGTGCAGAAGCACGACCTCCAGCGGCCCGACGAGGAGGGAGGCGGCTTCGAGGAGCGCTACTGGAGCCCGAAGAACATCCCGGTGATAGACGGGGCGGAGAGCTCGCCTACCCAGGAGCTGCAGAAGCTCAACAAGGAGCTTCAGGCCGCAGCCCAGACGAAGAACGAGTTCCTCTCCCGGATGAGTCGCGAGCTACACACCCCGCTCGCGGCGATCATGGGCTTCAGCGAGCTGCTCGGAATGGCCGACCTGGACGAGCGCGAGCGCGAGTGGGCGGCGACCATTCTGAAGGCGGGCCAGCATCTGCTCCGGCTCGTCGATGATGTACTCGCCATCTCCCGAATCGAGGCCGGCGAGCTCTCCTTCTCCGTCGAGCCGGTGCCGATCGCTTCTCTTCTCAATGAGTCACGGGAGCTGATGGAGCCCCTGGCGGAGGGGCGGCGGGTGACGATTCGCCCCCCGCGCACCGCGGAGGGAATCTCCTACGTCCGGGCCGACAGCCAGCGCCTCAAGCAGGTCCTGATCAACCTGCTCTCGAACGCCGTCAAGTACAACCGAGAGGGCGGGAGCGTCGAGCTCAGCGTGGAGCCGGAGGGCTCGGAACGGCTTCGCATCGCCGTGACGGACACCGGCCCGGGAATCGATCCCGACTCCTTCGGGAAGCTCTTCACTCCCTTCGAGCGGCTGAACGCGGGAGCGGACGTCGAGGGAACGGGGCTCGGACTTGCGCTCTCCCGGAGCCTGGTGGAGGCGAACCTGGGAATCGAGCTTGCCTTGGAGCACCGGCCTGACCTCGTCCTCCACGACCTGCACCTTCCCGACCTCGGCGGCGCGGAGGTGCTCGCCCGCCTGCGCGCCGACGAGCGGACGAAGGACCTGCCGGTCGTGATCCTGAGCGCCGATGCGACCGTTCACACACCGGAACCGCTGCTCGAGGCCGGGGCCCAGGCCTACCTGACGAAGCCCATTGGCGTCCGCGAGCTGCTCGAGGTCGTCGACACCTACGTCGCCGGCTGACCCGGCTCGTTGCGGCTCCCCCAGCTCGGGGTATGGAG
>DATFOK010000004.1:0-2621 GCA_035265665.1 Solirubrobacterales bacterium
ACCTTGTGGGCGCCGTCCGGGCCCGCGGGGAAGCAGACGGCATCGCCGCGCACCGCCGGCTCCTCGCCCTCGGGTGTGCGGACCGCCACCTCGCCGTCGAGCACGAGCAGCCACTCCTCCGCGTACTCGTAGTGGTAGGGGCAGACCGCTTGGCCCGGCTCGAGCAGGATCACGTTGAGGTTGGTCTCCTCGGCCTCGACCAACGGCCCAATCCGCCGGTACGCGGCGCCATAGCCCTCGGGCTCCGGGTCCCGCTCCAGCTCGACGTCGTAGAGATTCGCCCGTCGCATCGGCATCCGAAGCGTAATCGAGGCACTTCCCCGAGCGGTTGAGCTCAGGTTGGCTGGGCCGGTGGGATGTTGTGGTTGAGGCGGAAGAGATTGTCGGGGTCGTAGCGGCGCTTCAGCTCGCGGAGGCGGTCCCAGGTGCCCCCCGGGTAGGCCGCCCGAACCGTGTCCTCGTCCTCCTCGCCCAGAAAGCCGACGTAGCCGCCCGCACCGTCCTTGCCGAGGGCGTCCGCGAGCCCGGCGACCCAGGCGTCGTGCGCGTCCTTCTCGCCCGGGTCCACGTACATCGCGGCGATGTTCGCGAAGAGCCGCCGGTCGCGGTGCGCGAAGGCGGTAGCGTCGTTGGGCACCCGCCCGAGCGCGCCGCCGAGCACCCGCAGCTGGACGGCCTTCATCATCGCCGTCGACTTGGGGAGATGCTCGAGAATCGCCTCGGCGTGCGCCGGCTCCAGCGAGTCGGAGAAGAAGTTCGTGCCTGACGCGAAGCGAGCCTCCTGCTCCGGGCCCTCATAGAGCTCGGGGTAGCTCATCGGCCGCACCATGTCGGCGTACGGCTTGGCGAGAGCGCGGAAGGGCGCGATCACCGCCTCGCCCTCCTCCACCGGCCCGACGTAGGCCATCACACCCATCAGGATCGGCTCGCCGTGCGCCTCCTCGGGGATGAAGGGCATCGGCGGCGCCAGCGTGACGTTGGCGATGGTCGAGAGCTCGTCCGGGGCGGCGCCGGCGGCCTCGAGGAAGCCGGTGATCACCTCTGGCGTCGCCGGCAGGATCAGCATCCCTCCGACGATCTCCGAGATCTCGTGCAGCCGCAGCTGGAAGCGGGTGGCGACGCCGAAGTTCCCCTCGCCGCCGCGGATCGCCCAAAAGAGGTCCGGCTCGCTCTGCTCGCTCGCCGTGACCACCTCGCCGTCGGCGGTGACAACCTCGGCGGCGAGGAGGTCGTCGACGGTCAGGCCGTTCTTGCGGGCCAGGAAGCCGACGCCGCCCGCAAGCGTGATCCCGCCGAGCCCGACGGTACCGGCGTCGCCCAGGCCGGTGACCAGGCCGTGCTTGCCGGTCGCAAGCGTGTACTCGCCCGCATTGATCCCGGTCTCGACCCACGCCGTCCCATCATTCGTGTCGATCTCGAGTGCCTTCATCCCGGAGAGGTCGATCACGATGCCGCCGTCGGTGGTCCCGTAGCCGCCGCGGCTGTGGGAGCCGCTGCGGACGGCAAGCTCGAGGCCGTCCTCGCGCGCCGCCGAGACGACCCGTGCGACATCCTCGGCGCCCGCGACCCGCACGATTGCGAGCGGGCGTCGATCGAAGCCCTTGAAGAAGACCTGGCGCGCCTCGTCGTAGCTCGGATCCTCCGGCCCGATCACCTCGCCCCTGACCTCGCCTCGAAGGTCGGCGATCGAGATGTCCTGGGTCTGCGGCGGCGTTGAAGACACTTGCGGCTCCTTTCTCCGGGGACTCTTCCCAGCTTCGTGGTCCACCTCTAAGACTCCACGCAACGGAGAAGTGTGACGTTGGTCCGATGGGTCACATAACGCGGCTCCAAGGCGTCCTCTCAGTAGACCCGCTCGGTGAAGGGGCCTCGAAACAGGTTCCGCCGAGACCCGAAACGAGAAGCGAGGAATCCGATGGAACGCAAGTGGTGGACCCTGATCGCCGTCTCGGTGGCGACCTTCATGCTCCTGCTCGACATCACGGTCGTCAACGTGGCGCTGCCGTCGATCCGCGCGGACCTGGGCGCCAGCTTCACGGACCTGCAGTGGGTGGTCGACGCCTACGCGCTGACCCTCGCCGCCCTGGTGCTGACGGCGGGCTCGCTCGCCGACCGGCTGGGGCGCCGGCGGTTGTTCGCCGTGGGGCTGGGGATCTTCTCGGTCGCCTCGCTGCTCTGCGCGCTGGCGCCTGATCCGACCTTCCTCAACGGGGCGCGGGCCCTCCAGGGTGTCGGCGGCGCGGTGATGTTCGCCGTCTCCCTGGCGCTCGTCGCCCAGGAGTTCCCCGCCGGGCGCGAGCGCGGCACCGCGATGGGCATCTACGGCGCCTCGATTGGCGTAGCGGTGGCGATCGGCCCGCTGGTCGGCGGCGCACTGACCGACTCGCTCGGCTGGGAGTCGGTCTTCTACCTCAACGTCCCGGTGGGCATCGCAGCGATCGCGGTCACGTACTGGAAGCTGCGCGAGAGCCGCGATCCCAATGCCACCCGGGTCGACTGGGCGGGGGTGGCGACCTTCAGCGCCGCGCTGTTCCTGCTCGTCTTGGCGCTCGTGCGTGGAAACGACGAGGGCTGGGGCAGCACCCTGATCGTCTCGCTGCTCGCCGGCTCCGCTGTCTTGC
>DATFOK010000005.1:0-79229 GCA_035265665.1 Solirubrobacterales bacterium
TGCCGTCTGGGCGGGAGTCGGCACGGCGGCGGTGGCCGTGATCGGCGTGGCGGCGCTCGGTGAGTCCGTGAATGCGCTGAAGCTGGCCAGCATCGGCTTGGTGATCGGCGGCGTCGTCGGCCTCAACCTCTCCGGTGCCAACTAGCCTGACGGACATGGTGGAGCAGGCAACGCTGGGTCGACGCGAGCAGATCCTCGAGGCCGCTCTGCGCGTCATCGGCCGCTCCGGGCGCCAGGCGGTGACCCACCGGGCCGTCGCGGCGGAGGCCGGCGTCCCGCTCGGCTCCACGACCTACTACTTCGACTCCAGGGACGACCTGCTTCGGCAGGCGCTCGAGTACGTGGCCGCGAGCGAGGCCGAGCGCTACGCCGAGCGAGGTGAGGAGCTCCGCTCTGTCAAGTCCGCGCGGGAGTTAGCCGACAGGCTGATCGACGATCTCGTCGCAGCGGCCAAGGACCGAGTCGCATACATCGCGGAATACGAGCTCTGGCTGGAGGCCGGGCGCCGGCCCGAGCTCCGTGAGGCCGCGCAGAGCTGGTGTGATGCAGAGCAGCTCTCGGTCGCCGGCGCCATGGAGGTGCTTGGCAGCACTGATCCTCGGGCCGACGCCAGCCTGGTCGTCGCCGCGATCGACGGCCTCGGCGAGCGCGTCCTGGCCCGCGAAGACGATCCGGCGGAGGCGGCGAAGGAGTTCAGGCCGGAGCTGCGGCGACTGATCGAGCGGCTGGTCGGCTAGCCGTCAGCCGTCGCCTTGCTGGCGCAGGTAGCGCTCGAAGTCGCGCGCCAGGGACTCGCCCGAGGGGACGTCCTCCTCGACGTCCAGGCGCTCGGCTTGCTCCGCCTCCAGCCGCTGCACGAGTTCCTCGATCTCGGGGTTGGCGGCGACGGCGCGGCTCACCTGGCTCTCGTAGGACTCCGTCTCCTCCTCGAGGCCCGAAGCCTCGACGCCGACCCCGACCATCCCCTCGAGCCGGCGCAGCAGAGCCAGCGCGGCCTTGGGGTTCGGGACGGCCGCGACGTAGTGCGGCACGGCCGCCCAGAGGCTGGCGGAGGGAATGCCACGGCGGCCGCATGCATCGTGAAGGACCCCGACCACGCCCGTCGGGCCCTCGTAGTTGGAGCGGGCCAGGTCGAGCTGCTCGACCATTTCCTCGTCGGAGGCCAGGCCGGTGATCGGGACGGGCAGGGTGTGGGCGACGTCGGCGATCAGCGCGCCGAGAGTGACCACCATCTGGACACCGAGGCTCTCGGCCGTCTCGGCGATTCCATCGGCGAACGTGCGCCAGCGCAGGTTGGGCTCGGTACCGGCGAGGAAGAGCAGGTCGCGCTCGGCCCCGGGAGGACGGGCGGCGAGCAGCACGTTCCCGGGCCACTCGATCTCCCTGGTCTGCCCCTCGGTCATCCGGATCGTCGGGCGATTCGCCTGGAAGTCGAAGAACTCCTCCGGGTCGATCTGGGCGATCAGGTCGGCGTCGAGGGATTCGGCGGCCGTGGTGAGCGCGGTCGTCGCGGAGCCGGCGGCGTCGTTCCAGCCGGCGAATGCAGCCACGAGAACGGGGGATCGGAGCTCCGGTGGCTCGGCCTCCCAGGCGAGCGCGTCCATGGTTCGAGACTAGCGCCTCGGGCGACTCTAGGTGTCCGGTTCACTGGAGACACTCTTCGGGTGCCAGAGGCAACCGCCGCGACGACACGGATCGCCGAGCTGAGGCCCGGCCAGCGCTTCCGCGGCATCTACGCGTGCGTCCGCAAGGACCGGCTCTCGGCACGGAACGGCTCGATCTATCTCTCGCTGGAGCTGCGCGATCGCAGTGGCTCGATCCCGGCGCGGGCCTTTCGCGAGGTCGACCGTCTCGCGGGGCGGTTCGAGCGCGGCGACGCCATCCGCGTCTCTGGACGGGTGGAGCGCTTCCGCGGCGAGCTGGTGGTCGAGGTCGAGGGCATCGAGGCGATCGACGCCGCCGACCTCGACCCAGCGGAGTTTCTGCCCGCCGCCTACCGTGACGCCGAGGAGCTCGAAGGGTTTCTCGAGCATCTGATCCGCGAGGTCCACGACCCGGCGCTGCGCCAGGTGGTCGAGCGGGTGCTCTTCAGCGAGCCGGTGGCGTCCGAGTTCCGCCGCGCCCCCTGCACGCGCGCCGGTCATCACGCCTACGTGGGCGGGCTGCTCGAGCACACCGTCGCCGTGGGCACTCTCGTCCCGGAGGTCTGCCAGCTGCATCCGCGGCTCGACTCGGACCTGCTGATGGCGTCCGCCCTCCTCCACGACGTCGGCAAGTCGCGCGAGTTCACCTATGGCGCGGAGTTCGGGATCGCCGAGGAGGGGCGGCTGATCGGCCACCTCTCGCTCGGTGCGGAGATCGTCGGCTCGGCGGCGGGCGCCGTGCCGCCGGAGCGCCGCGCCGCCCTGCTGCATTGCGTGCTCTCGCATCACGGCGCGGAAGGGGGCCGGGGCGCGGGCGGACGCGGCTTCGCCGTGCCGGAGGCCCTCGCTCTCTACCGGCTGAACGCCCTCGACGCGGGCGTCAAGGGCGCCCTCGAGCAGGGCCTGTAGCCGCCGCAGGCGGTTCCGGTATCGCTAGCGCTCGAAGTCGTTGAGCTGGACCGAGACCGTGTCGTTGGAGGACGGGTAGTTGGGGAAGCTCACCTCGCGAGTGGGTCCGCCTCCTCGGGAGGTGAGATCCACGCGCACCGTCCCGGTCGGCGGCGATGCCGCGGGGATGAACAGGTCCACCGCGCTCAGGAACGGGAGGCCGAAGAACACCGGGATCGGCGCGCTCACGTTGCTCTGCCGGTCAGAACCCTGGTCGAACGCGAACATCGCGTTGGTCCTGTGGCTGATCGGGCTGGTCGCGGCGTTGATGACGCTGGTTCCGTTGACAGTAAGCACATCGTTCTGCGAGCCCTGATCGCCCCACAGCTCCTTGTACCTGACCATGATCAGGTCGACGTGGCTGGGGCTTCGCGACAAGATCAGGTCGAAGCTCGTGCCGGGCACGTTCGTGAGCAGCCGGATCAGGTGGTCGCTTCGCCGGAACGGCTCATAGAAGAAGTGATGGAACATGCCCTGCTGCTCGAGGACGAACTCGTAGCGCTTGCCGCTCTGAACCCGGACCGGTCCCCAGGACCCGTCGCTCGCCAGGGCGGGGGTCGCGACGGGGTGCGCGATTCGCTGGCCGTTTGCATCCTTCACCCTCCAGATCGTCAGCGTGGCCCCCGCCGGAACGCCGACGTTCTGCGGGAACAGCACCGCCCGGCCGGCGATCGTGATCTTGCCGTGCTCGGGCACGATGTCGGTCGTATCGGGGGCCCGGCCGGTGAAGAACCGGAACATCTCGGCGAAGGACTCCGCCGAGGTCGCCGACTCGACGTGCGTCTGGTTGGGGACCGTGACGTTGACCGCCCCTCCGATCGAGCGACCCGGCGTCCCCCTGCCCGCCCAGATGGCCAGGGTCGGCACGCCGCCCGGCGGCGAGGCCGCCTGCGCACCGTCGATGTTCACGTAATGCGCGACGTTCGCGGCGCGTACAGGAGAGCTGTTCAGGTAGGTCTGGGAGACCCTGGTGCCGAGCGAGTGGCCCAGCAGATCGATCTGGCGGCGGCCGGTGTCCTGCTTCACCTGGTTGATCAAGTCGTCGAGCCTCGCCTGGACGTCGGCCTCGGACTCGACGGAGAAGGTCGAGTCGTACTCGAAGACGCGAACGTAGTCGTCCGGATATCCGTTTTCCGTAAAGCGCATCCTCTGCGACTCGAACTGGCCGCCCGACCCGGTCCCACCGTGCACAAAGACCATCGGGTGGATGCTCGATTGGTCGAGTCCGGACCCTGGCTTGGCGACCGCCGCCGGAGCCGCGAAGAGCAGACCGAGCACCACGGTCGCGAGCATTGCCAGGCGAAGCGCGAACGGTCTCTTCATCTCTCTCTCCCTGAGGTCGACGTCGGCCGATGGATGGTACAAATGACGCGCCATGTATCAAAGTCAGCCTCGGAGTTGCCTTTCCGGAATTCGCAGGATGGGAGGCCTGACACTGATCGTGGCACTGGCGCTGGTGGCGTCAGATGCATCTTCGGCCGCGGCGAAGAAGGGCCCGGAAGGACCCGGTTGCGACCCAGCCCGTCCCGCCGTCGCTCACTACAGGGGTGGGGTTCCCGCTCCAGGCAAGCGTGCCTCTGCCCCGGTGCCCTGCATGACCTTCGTGGGGACGACCAGCGAAGCGGGCTCCGTTGGCGTCACCCGCTCGGGATCGCTCTTCTATGCGCCGCTCCTCGAGAACACCTCTCCGCCACCCCAGAACACCCTGCAGGGCCCGGAGTTCGTGGTCCGCTCGCGGGACCGGGGCACCAGCTGGACCTCACTGAACACGCAATCCCCCGCCACCGGCGGCCTGGTGCCTCCGTGGATGAGCATCGATCCCGACACCTCGCGAATCTGGTTCGTGAGGACGCTGCCGCAGCTATGTGGCGCCAGGATCGACTGGAGCGACGACGACGGAGACACCTGGCAAACGAACCCGTCCGTCCCCTGCCCCTCACAGGGAGGGGAGAAACTGCTGGAAGGACCCGCGCCCCCCGGCGGCGCGAAGCCCGTCGGCTACCCGCATGTCGTCTACTACTGCGCCAACAACATCGACATCGCCCCGAGCAATCTGTGGTGTTACAAGTCGCTCGACGGCGGGCCCACGTTCAGCTTCGTGGGCAGCTTTCCGGATCCCACCTCGCCGCCGGGCTGCGATGAGCGGCATCCCTCCCGACCAGGCGTCGTGGGCAAAGACGGCGGGCTCTACTTCCCGACCATTCTCTGTGGCGCCCTGGGCGCGGCGATCAGCCACGACGAGGGTGCCACCTGGCGGTTCCGGCCGATCCTCAGCTCGGGACTACAGGACATCTACACATCCGGCAGCACCGTCGACAGCCACGGCAACCTCTATTTCGCGTTCCGGGGCCCCGGCTCACTCCCATACCTGACGATCTCCACCGATCGCGGCGAAAGCTGGAGAGCTCCGATCATGGTCGCCGCTCCCGGCGTGTCGGCAGTGCGGCGCGTCGCGGTCACAGCGCGCAAGCGAGGCGAGGTTGCGCTGGCGTACCTGGGCACCACCGACGGGTCCCGCTACAACGGCTACATCACCAAAAGCCACAACGTTCTGAGCGGCAAGCCGCGCTTCTGGAGCGCGCCGGTGAACGACCCCGCCAATCCTCTAGCCAATGCCGCCGACAGCGAGACCTTCGGCGACCGCTTCTTCTACGGCACCGCCGCGATCGCACCCGATGGCACAGCCTGGGCGGGCTTTCACTGCGCGAAGACCAGCGCCTGCCCGGGCCAGCGCATCGGCGTCGTGGGACGGCTGGCACCGTAAGCGCACACCGCCAGGGCAGGGCTAGGCAGGACTAATCACAGGGCCGGTCCGCCGGGCGAAGGGCCCGCAGGACGAGCTGCGTCGCGATCGCCAGAGCCAGCCCGGCGAAGATCAACTCGAGCGCGCGCTGGGAGATCTCGTTCGAGGTCACAACGCCGACCGCCACCCCGAGCGGGGAGAGGGCGCCGATCACCAGGCCGTCGCGGACCCGGATGTTGCCGTAGCCGACCTGTCGCCAGACCGCCACCAGCGCCACCGGAACGATCGCCAGGAGCGAGGTCGCCTCGGCGCTCACCTGGCTCTCGTCCAAGAAGATCGCGAGGGCTGGGACGAAGAGGATGCCGCCGCCCACCCCGAGCAGCCCGCCGACCATCCCGCCGAGGAAGCCCATGATCGCCGCCGCGATCTCGCTCATCGCACGATCAGCTCGATCGCTATTAGGACCAGGAGCACGGCGAAGAGCACCGAGATGAGGCGCTCCGGGATGCGCTGCTGGATGGCCGTCCCGGCGAAGGCACCGGCTATCGCGGGGAGGCCCACCAACGCGGCGTTGGAGGGATCGACGTTGCCGTAGAAGGCCTGCAGCGTGACCGCCACGGCCGCGATCACGACGATGGCCATCATGCTCGTGCCGGTGGCCTCACGGGCCCCGAAGCCCAGCCAGATGATCAGCAGTGGAACGATCACGCTGCCGCCGCCGACCCCGAGCAGGCCGCTGAAGAGGCCGCCCGCCGTCCCGATCGCCGCCAGCTTCAGGGTGCGAGCCGTGGCGTCGGGGCTCCGCTCCATGGGCGGCGATACTAGAGACCGATGGCGGCGAGTCCCGACGCGGAGGCCCTGGATCAGCTGCTGGCGCCGCTCCGCCGCGACCCCGACCACTCCGCCATCCTCACCGACGTCGACGGAACGATTGCCCCGATCGTCGCCGACCCGAGTGAGGCGAGGGTGCCCGACGGAACGCGCAGGCTGCTTCGAAGCCTGGCCGAGCGTTACGCCCTGGTGGGCTGCCTCAGCGGACGCCGCGCCTTGGACGCCCGGCGGGTGGTCGGTCTCGAGGAGCTCGCCTACTCGGGCAACCACGGCTTCGAGCTGCTGCTGCCCTGCGATGCCGAGGTGCGGCCGGATCTCTCGCTCGACGGCCACGAGGCCGACGCGCCACGGTTCGTGGAGGGCCTCGACCGATCCGAGCTCGAGAGGGTGGGGATGAGGAGCGAGGACAAGGGCGCGATCGTCGCCCTGCACTGGCGCGGCGCTCCAAACGAGGCGGCGGCGGAGTCGCTCGCCCAGGAGATCGCCAGCGAGGCCGAGTGGGAGGGCCTCGTCCCCCATCGGGGGCGCAAGGTGCTCGAGATCCGGCCGAACGTCGCGATCAACAAGGGGATCGCGGTCGCGGCGCTGATCCCGGCGCGTCCCATCGACCACGCGCTCTACGCCGGGGACGACCGCACCGACGTAGACGCGTTCGCTGCGCTCCGGACCCTGCATGAGGATGGCGAGCTCGAGACCTCGGTCTGCATCGCCGCCGCCTCGGGCGAGTCACCGCCCGAGGTCTCGCAGGCGGCCGACGCGACCGTTCCGGGGCCAGAGGGCTTCTTGCGCGTGCTCGAGGCGCTGGCCGACTAGTGTCGCCGCAGCATGGCGTTCTGCGACCTGCTGCGGACGACTGTTCTCCTCGCTGCCGGTGCGGCGACCGTTCTTGCGGCCGTGACGGCGATCGCAGTCGCCGGCAGTGATGACACGCTCACGCTTTTCGTGGCGGCGGGGTGGTGGACGATCGCCTTGGTGGGCGGGCTGATCCTCGGTCGGCCGGCTCGAGCCGCCGAAGCGATGCGAGCGGTCCTCGCCGAGGCGCGGACGGCCACGGCGATGCCGGAAATCGGCAATCCGTCGAGGGCAGCGCTCGCCCGCCTCTGGCCGATCGGGGTCTTCGCTGTGATTGCCGGCGGACTCGGATTCGTCTTCCCCGGCGTGTCGGCCGTCGGCGCCGGGTTCGCCCTGGCCGCAGCCCTGATGTGGCGGGCGCGGGAGGGCGCGGTCGCGGCGATCGAGGAGCGAGACGGCGTGCGCTTCTACGTGGAACCGGGCTCGGCGCTGCAGCCGGTCAGGCTGATCCGGACGCCCGGTCTGCGACGGGAGCGTCCGCCGCCCGGCCACCCCCCACCCCCGCCACCCGCCGCCGCCTGAACGCGCGAACGTCCCGGAGGCCCCTCTACAGCGAGGACTCCGGAACGCTCGGGGGGAGGGCGCGCGGCCTTCCCGGCCGCGCCCTATGGACCGACGGTCTTTCTCTAGGCGCCCACCGGAGCGGCCTCCGCGCCCGCCTCGGCGTTCGCCATCTCCATGTGCGCCTTGCTGTCGCGGGTGCGGATCAGGATCAGCGTCGCGACGAAGCCCAGCAGGGCGATCACGGCGCCGCCGAGGAACGCGCTCTGGAATCCCTCGGTCAGGCCGTTGGGGAGAGTCGACTGACCGGTCGCCATCACGTCATTCGTGCGCGAGGTGGCGATCGTCGAGAGCACGGCGAGCCCGAGCGCACCGCCGATCTGCTGTGAGGTATTGATCAGCCCGCTCGCCAAACCCTGCTCGCGTTCCTCAACCCCCGCCACCGCGGCGATCGTCGAGGTGACGAAGCCGAAGCCGAGACCGATGGCTGCAAGCAGCGAGGGAGCGAGAATGTCGGTGAGGAAGCCGCCACCCACCGACACCTGGCTGAACCAGAGCAGGCCCCCGGCGACGAACAGCATCCCGGCCGCCAGGATCGGCTTGAAGCCGAACCGCGTGACGAGCTGACCGCCGAGGCCCGCGGCGACGATGATCGTCACGGCCAGCGGCAGGTACGAGAGCCCCGCGTGGATCGCGCTATAGCCGAGCACCTGCTGCATATACAGGGAGATGAAGAAGAACATCGAGAACAGCGAGGCTCCGAGGAGCAGCCCGACGAAGTTCGCCCCGGTCAGCGTCCTCAGCCGGAAGATCCGGAAGGGAACGAGCGGAGCCTTCGAGCGAAGCTCGATCGCGACAAAGACCGCGATCAGCGCCGCGGAGATGGCCAGCAGGCTGACGATCTTGGTCGAGCCCCAGCCCGACTCGGCCGCATCCAGGAAGGCATAAGCGAGCAAGGAGAGTCCGGCGGTGATGCTCACCGCACCCGCCGCGTCGTAATGGCGGGTCGTCGATTCGGAGCGGCTCTCCGGGATCAGGCCGGGCGTGAACGCGAGCGCGATCGCTGCGACCGGGACGTTGATCCAAAGGACCCACTCCCAGCCGAGGCCGTCGGTGAGGATGCCTCCGAGCAGCACTCCGGCCGCACCGGCCGAGCCCGCCACGGCGCCCCACGCTCCCAGCGCCTTGTTGCGCTCAGCCCCGTCCTTGAAGAGGGTGGTGACGATTGAAAGCGCTGCGGGCGAGACGATCGCGGCGCCCAGCCCCTGTGCGGCGCGTGCTGCGATCAGCTGGCCCTGCGTGGCAGCGAAGCCGGCCGCGAGCGAGGCGATGCCGACCACCGCCAGGCCCGTCATGAAGACCCGTCGCCGACCGAGAAGATCAGCCGCTCGTCCTCCGAGCAGCAGAAAACCACCGAACGCGATCACGTACGCGTTCACGATCCACGGGAGGTTCTCCTCCGAGAAGTTGAGCCCCTCGCCGATGCTCGGCAGGGCGACGTTGACGATGGACGCGTCGAGCACGACGATGAACTGCGCCATGCAGAGCAGGATCAGCGCGGTCCAGCGTCTCTCCAGATATTCCTGATAGGTGGTCATCCCCCTTGACTCCTTTCGGTCGCTCCCCGGCTCCTCTTGCCGGTCTTACCTAGATGACGAATGGGCTCTCTCGAAATAGACATCTTCGTCCTGTATCGTTCTATTCGGAAGCGGAGTTCCGGTTTCGATTAGAACTATACGGAATTTCGATTCCGCTTGCAGAGCGAAGCATCGAGACAGTCCAAGAGAATCGCCGCGAAGGGACACGAGCCCAATGACACCCGTCACAGAGGTCAAGCCAGCCACCGGCGAGAACGGCCCCGTCGTCAAGCGCGTGCTCCGCGCGGATGCCCGCCGCAACCGGGAGGCCGTGATCGCGGCCGCCAAGCGGCTCTTCGCCGACGAGGGCCTGGACGCGCAGATGCCCGACGTCGCCAAGGCCGCCAAGGTCGGAGTCGGAACCGTCTACCGCCACTTCCCCACCAAGGACGACCTGATCGCGGCGCTCGCGGCCGAGCGCTTCGAGCGTCTGGCCGAGAAGGCGCGCGAGGGCATCGCCGCCGACGACCCGTGGGAAGGACTTTGCGAGTTCATCCGCTTCTCCGCTCAGATCCAGGCAGACGACCGCGGCCTCTGCGAGGTGATGGGCTCCCGCCCCGAGGTGATGTCAGCTTCGGCCTACGCGGTCGGACTGGATGGGCTCTGCGAGGAGCTCGTCAAGCGGGCCCAGCGCTCGGGGGACCTGCGCACGGACCTCGAGTGGCAGGACATCCCGATGATCGCTTGCGGCCTCGGCCGAATCACTCCGGCGGAGCAGGGTCCCGCCGTCGGCCGCTGGCCACGGCTGGTCGGGATCGTCATCGACGGCCTGCGGGCTCCCGGCAGCTCGAAGCTGCCCAAGCCGCTCGTCTGACTACTTCCGCTTCGCCCGCTTGCGGAGCGACGCGAATGAGCGCCAAGTCCGCGTGTTGGCGATCTGCCCGGCGCTGAGCCAGGCTCGCCGCGCAGTCGCCACCGAGTAGCGGATGTTCGCCAGCGTCTCGGTGCCGTGGGCGTCCGTGGTGCAGATGATCCGCACCCCAGCCTCGGCCGCGAGCTTGGCGTTGTGCTCGTTCAGGTCGCGGCGGTTCGGATTGCCGTTGATCTCCATCATCGTGCCGGTCCCCGCCGCCGCCTCGGCGATCCGCACCATGTCCACGCCGTAGGGCTCGCGCCGCAACAGCAGCCGGCCGGTGAGGTGGCCGATGCAGTCGACGAGCGGGTTCTCCATCGCCGCGATCACGCGCTCGGTCATCGCCTGCTCCGAGATCGCGAACGAGGTGTGGACGCTCCCCACCACCCAGTCCAACTCGGCGAGGAGCTCGTCCGGGTAGTCGAGAGAGCCGTCGAGGCCGATGTTCACCTCGGAGCCGGCCAGCAGCCGGAAGCCCCGCGGGGCGGACTCGTTCCAGGTCCGGATCTCCTCGATCCGCTTCGCGAGCTGCTTGGCGGTGACATGGTTGCCGAAGCCGTGGCTCGCAGAGTGGTCGGTGATCGCCAGATAGGCGTAGCCGCGCCGCCGAGCCGCGTCCGCCATCTCCTCGAGGCTGTTGCGCCCGTCGGAGAGCGTCGTGTGGCAGTGCAGGTCGCCGCGGATGTCTTCGACCGTGACCAGGTCGGGCAGCTCGCCCGTATCCCCCGCCTCGATCTCCCCACGGCCCTCGCGCAGCTCCGGCTCGATGAAGGGCAGGCCGATCAGCTCGTACACACCCGCTTCCTCGGGGAAGCGATGCACTCTCGATCTTCGCCGGCTGCTCCGCTTCGCGTCCGCGGCCGGCTGCTCGGTGATCCCGTGCTCGCTCACCGAGTAGCCGCGCTGCAGCGCCCGCTCGCGCAGTTCGACGTTGTGCTCCGCCGAGCCGGTGAAGTGCTGGAGCAGATTGCCGAAGGTCTCCTCGGTGCCGATCCGCAGATCGACCTTGAGACCGGAGTGGGTGAGCACGCTGGCCGCGGCGTCACCCCCGCGCCTGGACTCGGCGGAGAGGCCGTGCGTCGCGAGCGCCTCGACCAGGGCCGCGGCGTCGTGGGTCGTCGCGATCAGGTCGAGGTCCTTGCACGTCTCGGTCCACCGCCGGGCGGAGCCGGCGATCTCGATCCGGTTCGCCACGCCGAGCCCGAGCAGATCGGAGCGGATCTCCTCCGCGATCGGCAGCACGTGCGAGAGCAGCAGGCGCTCGCCGATGCCGTCTTCGGTAACACCCTCGAGCGAGGAGAGGATGTTGTCCTCGGTCTTGGCGCCGAGGCCGCGCATACCCGCGATCCGCCCCTGCTCCGCCGCCTCCTTGAGCTGGGTGAGGTTCTCGACCCCGAGCTCGTCGTAGATTCGGCGCGCGGTCTTCGCACCCAGCCCGGGTACCCGGGTGACCTCCACCAGCGTGGCTGGGAACTTGGCCTTCAGCTTGTCCGCGGAGGGGATGCTGCCCGTCTCAATCAGGGTCTCGATCTTCTCCGCCAGGGTGCTGCCGATCGCCGGCAGCTCGGTGAGGCGGCCCTCCGCGGCGAGCTGCTCGATCGAGACCGGGCTCTCCGCGACCGTGCGGGCGGCCTCCCTGTAGGCCTGCACACGGAAGCGGTCGGCGCCGTCGAGCTCGTAGAGGATCCCAAGCTCCCGGAGCGCGGCGGCGATCTCGGCGTTGCGCATGGCTCAAAGCTAGTGGTGAGGGCTATCTTGCCGCCGTGCCCGCACCCCCTCCCCGGACCAATGACGTCTGGGTCATCCTCCCGACCTACAACGAGGCCGAGAACCTCGAGCGGATCGTCGGCGCCGTGCTCGAGCAGCTCGCCGGCTCGGGCAGGGTTCTGGTGGTCGACGACAACTCGCCGGACGGCACCGGCGAGATCGCGGATCGACTGGCCGCCTCGGCCGAGTCAGTCTCCGTCCTTCACCGGCTCCGCAAGGAGGGGCTCGGGCCGGCCTACCTGGCGGGCTTTCACGTAGCCCTCGACGCCGGTGCGCAGCGGATCGTCGAGATGGACGCCGACTTCTCGCACGACCCCGCCTACCTGCCGAGGCTGATCGGCGCCGCCGACCACTTCGACCTGGTGATCGGCTCGCGCTACGTGCCGGGCGGGGGCGTGACCGAGTGGGGGCCGGTGCGGCGATTCATCAGTCGAGGCGGTAGCGCCTATGCGCGGGTCGCTCTCGGCCTCCCGATCCGCGATCTGACCGGCGGTTTCAAGTGCTTTCGCCGCGAGGTCCTCGAGGCGATCCACCTCGACACGATCGAGGCTCGCGGCTACGCCTTCCAGGTCGAGACCACATATCGCGCCATCAAGGCCGGCTTCCGGGTGGCCGAGATCCCGATCGTCTTCAAGGACCGGGCCGACGGGACCTCGAAGATGACCCGCTCGATCGTCGCGGAGGCGATGTGGCGAGTCCCGGCGATGAGGTTCCAGCGCTGGTGAGCTGCTTCACTTTGTAAAGCAACGGTGCAGCCGCTGGCTAGACTGGGTATCGCACCCAGGAACTCACGACCGAGGGAGACCACAGTGCCTGGCAAGCTCAACGACGTAACCGACGCCACCTTTCAGTCCGATGTGCTCGAGTCCGACGGCCCCGTGCTCGTTGACTTCTGGGCGCCCTGGTGCGGTCCCTGTCGCGTGGTCCATCCCGTCCTCGAGGAGATCGACTCCGAGCGGGACGACCTGAAGATCGTCAGCCTGAACACCGACGAGAATCCGCAGACCGCGGCGAAGTACGAGGTTCTCTCGATCCCGACGATGATCGTCTTCAAGGACGGCGAGGCCGTCACCCGGCTGGTCGGCGCCCGCCCGAAGGCCAGGCTCGAGTCCGAGCTCGAGCCGGTGCTCGCCTAGCCTCGCCGGCCGCGCGCCGGCTTCTTCAGGTTCGGCACAATCCCGTCTAGGAGCGCCTTCAGACCTCGCTCGAACCGGTGTCGCCGCCCTGGCGTGGTGATCCCACTGACGCTGCGGCTCTACCGGCGCAAGACGACCGGCTAGCCCGCGCCGAACGTCCCGGCCTCCCCTCTCCAGGGGATAGTCCGGGACGTTCGCGTGCCTAGGATGCGCAGATGGCCCACCAGCGCCAGCGAGTCAGCTCCGGATCCCCCTTCGAGCCGACGATCGGGTTCAGTCGGGCGCTGCGGGTTGGCGACCGAGTGCTCGTCTCGGGTACCGGGCCGATCTGGCCGGACGGCTCCTGCGACCCTGACCCGGAGGTGCAGGCGCATCGATGCATAGAGATCATCGTCGGGGCGCTCGAGGAGGCCGGGGCTCGCGCCGATCAGGTGACTCGGACCCGCATGTACATCACTGACCCCACAGACGCCGAGGCGGTCGGCAGGGCTCATGCTGCTGCGTTCAGCGGCGCTCGCCCGGCGGCGACGATGGTGGTGGTCGCCGGCCTGCTGGATCCGCGATGGAAGGTCGAGTTAGAAGCGGAGGCGTTGATCGAATGAGCCCGGTCCGTTATTACGCCGCCACGACATTGGACGGCTATATCGCCGAGTCCGACGACACACTCGACTGGCTGCTCAAGTACGAGGGTCACTTCGAGGGGGCCGACTCGGACGAGAAGCAGGCGGGCTACGAGACCTTCTACGAGAAAATCGGGGCGCTGGTATCGGGTTCCACGACGTACGAGTTCGTGCTCGAGCATGTCGACGAGTGGCCCTACGCGGGCAAGCCGACCTGGATCCTGAGCTCGCGTGAACTCCCCAAGCCGGAGGGCGAGGACGTAGACGTGCGGATCGTCGCGGGCGAGGTTCCCGATCTGGCCGACGAGATGCTCGACTCGGCAGGCGACCTGGATCTCTGGATCGTCGGCGGCGGGAACGTGGCGTCCCAGTTCGCCGATCACGGCCTGCTCGACCGGGTCGAGGTGACCGTCGTCCCCGTCGTGCTCGGCGAAGGCAAGCCCCTCTTCGACCGGCGCCTGCCTGGTGGGCCGATGCAGTTACTCGAAGCCCGGACGCACTCGAGCGGGATGGTCGGGCTGACCTACGAGGTCAAGCGGCAGACTTAAGAACCAGGTCCGGGCTGAGCTCTGTTAGGGAGTCCAACGATGCGTCGGCGAGCTCCAGGGCCTCGGGGTCGGGCGGGAAGTCCCGGTTCGGGACGGCGATCACCGCCATTCCGGCGGCGTGCGCCGAGCGGATGCCGTTGGTCGAGTCCTCGATCGCGACGCAGGCGCTCGGCTCGACATGCAGGCGCTCGGCCGCCGCCAGATAGACGTCCGGCGCGGGCTTGCCGGCGCCCACCTCCTCCGAGGAGACGGTCGCACGGAAGGCATCGGCAATGCCGGCCTCTTCGAGAACCAGGTCGATCACGTGGCGATTGGAGGAGGAGGCGAGGCCGAGCGGCCACTTCGCCGCCAGCGCCCTGACCGCCTCCACCGCGCCTGGCAGCAGGGGCAGCCGCTCGCGATAGAGCTCGGCCACGCGGTCGGACACCTTCGCCGAGATCCGCTCGGGCTCCATCTGGACGCCGAGCCGGTGACGGACATAGCGCGACCATTCGACTGAGCTCATTCCCATCATGTCCCGCTGGGCACCTTCGTGCCAGTGGCCGCCGTTCTCCTCGGTGAAGCGCTTTCGCACCTCGTCCCAGACGGACTCGGAGTCGACCAGCACGCCGTCGAGGTCGAACACGACCGCGGCCACCTGCGATGGGGTGCTGTCGGATTGCATGACCTGACCGCTTGGGGGTGCTCAGGCCTTGCTGAGGGCGATGCGCAGCTCGCGGCCCTCGATCGTGGCCCTCTCGCCGGCGCCGTCTGCCCCGTAGTCCACGGAGGTGGCCAGCGTCTCTCCCGCGATGTAGGACTCGTGCTCGCGGGCGGCGGCGAGCAGCTCATCGTCGCCGCCGAGCTCGAGTGAGATCCGATCGGAGACCTCGAGGCCGGCCTGCTTGCGGGCCTCCTGGACGGCGCGGACCACCTCGCGCGCCAGACCCTCGCGGCGAAGCTCGTCGTCGAGGTCGAGCTCCAGGGCGACGGCGTGCCCAGCCTCCGCCCCCACCTGATAGCCCTCGAGCGGCTCCATGACCAGGTTGATGTCGTCGGCGGTGAGGGTGTGCTCCTTACCGTCGATCGCGATGCCTACCTCGGCGCCAGCCTCGAGCTGATCGGCGACGCCTCCGGCGTCGAGCGCCTCGACGGCAGCCGCCACCTGCGGCATGTTCTTGCCGAAGCGGGGGCCGAGAGAGCGGTAGTTGGGCTTGACTCGGTAGGAGACGAGCTCTGCCTCGGAACGGACGAAGTCGAGCTCCTTCACGTTGAGCTCGGAGGCGACGACATCGGCGAGTCGCTCGATGGCTGCGCGCTCGTTCTCCGAGGCGACGACCACCGCCTTGCGAAGCGGTTGGCGCAGCTTCACCTTCGCCTGGGCGCGCGCCGCCCGGCCGAGCTCGATCGTGCGGCGAACCGCGTCCATGCCGTGCTCCAGCTGCCCGTCGACGAAGGCCTCATCGACCTCGGGGAAGTCACAGAGGTGGATCGAGTCGGGATGCTCGCTCGTCCAGCCACCCACCGGACCTTCCAGCACTGGGTCGTCACCGAAGAGCAGGTTCGTGTAGATGTCCTCGGCGACGAACGGGGTGAACGGGGCGAGCAGCTTGGTGGTCTCGCCGAGGCAGAAGCGCAGCGTCTGTAGCGCTGTGCGGTCCCCATCCCAGAAGCGGCGCCGGCTGAGCCGCACGTACCAGTTGGAGAGCTCCTCGGTGTAGTCGGCGATCGCACGCGCGGCACGGGTGCAGTCGAACCCCTCCATCTGCTCGCGTACCTCGGTGATGGTGCGCTGGAGTCTTGAGACCGCCCAGCGGTCGAGCACGCTGGCCTCTCCGTCTCCGGCGACCCAATCGGGGACGTACGGCAGCTCGCCCGTATCGATGCCCGAGGCGTTGGCGTAGGTCACCCAGAACGCGTAGGTGTTCCAGAGGGTGAGGAGGAAATGCCGGACGGCCTCGCCCACCGTCTCGACCGAGAAGCGGTAGCCCTCCCAGGGCTCCTTCGAGGCGAAGTAGTACCAGCGAAAGGCGTCGGCGCCGTGGCGGTTGATCACGTCCCAAGGCTCGACCACATTGCCGCGACTCTTCGACATCTTCTGGCCCTCCGGGTCGAGGATCAGCCCGAGGCAGACGACGTTGCGGTAGCTCGAGGTGTCGAAGAGCAGGACCGCCTCGGCGAGCAGCGTGTAGAACCAGCCGCGGGTCTGGTCGATCGCCTCGCAGATGAAGTCGGCCGGGAAGCGCTCCTCGAACAGGTCCTCGTTCTCGAACGGGTAATGGAACTGGGCCCAGGGCATCGAGCCGGAGTCGAACCAGGCGTCGATCACCGAGGCGACGCGGCGCATCGTCCCCTCGCATCCCTCGCGCTCGCAGGCCCAGCTGACCTCGTCGATGTAGGGGCGGTGCAGGTCGCCCGGGATGTCCTCCGCCCGCTCCCGGATGTCCGCGATCGAACCCGCGCAGAAACGCTCCTCGCAGTCGGCGTCATCGCACTCCCAGATCGGCAGCGGCGTGCCCCAGTACCGGTCGCGTGAGAGCGCCCAGTCGACGTTGCCCTCGAGCCACTTGCCGAAGCGGCCGTGCTTGATGTGCTCCGGGTGCCAGCCGATCTCCTCGTTCGCGGCCAGCAGCCGGTCGCGGACCTCGGTGGTCTTCACGTACCAGCTCGCCTTGGCGTAGTAGAGGAGGGGGGTGTCGCAGCGCCAGCAATGGGGATAGGCGTGCAGATAGGTCTCGGCGCGGAGCAGCTTCCCCTTCGCCTCGAGCGCCTCGATGATGTCCGGGTCGGCCTCCTTCACGAAGCGGCCGGCGAAGTCCGTGATCCGCTCGTCGAAGCGGCCGCGGTCGTCGACCGGGTTCTGGAGCTTGATTCCGTACTGCTCTCCGAGGCGGAAGTCGTCTTCGCCGAAGGCGATCGCGGTGTGCACGAGGCCGGTGCCCTCCTCGGTCGTGACGAAGTCGGCGAGCAGGACGGTGTGGCCGCGCGGACCGTAGTCGGTGATGTAGTCGAAGGGCGGCTCGTAGGACGTCCCGGCCAGGGCCTCGCCCGGGAAGTGAGCGAGGACCTCGGCGTCCTCGCCGAGGGCGTGCTCTACCCGGTCGCGCGCCAGCACGAAGACCTCGCCCCTGAGCCTGGCCCGGACATACTCGATCTCCGGCCCCGCGGCGACCGCTGCATTGGTGATCAGGGTCCAGGGCGTCGTCGTCCAGACGAGCAGCTGGTCGCCTGGCTCGAGCGGCGACTCCGGGATCTGGTCGCTGGGCGCGGGCTCGCGGACCGGGAGCTTCACGTAGACGGACGGGTCCTCGACATCGTGGTAGCCCATCGCCACCTCGTGAGAGGAGAGCGCGGTGCCGTCGCGCGGGCAGTAGGGGACGACCTTGTAGGCCTCGTAGAGCCGTCCTTCGTCCCACATCCGTCGCAGGGCCCACCAGACCGACTCGATGTAGTCGTTTGTCATCGTCACGTAGGGGTCGTCGAGATCGATCCAGACGCCGATCCGCTCGGTGAGCCGGTTCCACTCCTCGACATACCGGAAGACCGACTCTCGGCAGCGATCGTTGAACTCAGCGATCCCGTAGTCCTCGATCTCCTCCTTGGAGGTGATCCCGAGCTCTCGCTCGACCTCGAGCTCCACCGGAAGGCCGTGGCAATCCCAGCCCGCCTTCCGGGGGACGCGGTTGCCGGTCATCGTGCGGAAGCGCGGATAGATGTCCTTGAAGACGCGGGCGAAGACGTGGTGCGAGCCCGGGCGCCCGTTCGCGGTCGGCGGGCCCTCGTAGAAGCCCCAAAAAGGGGCGGACCCCCGGTTGGCGAGCGAGCGGTGGAAGACGTCGCGCTCCCGCCAGCGCTCCAGGATCCGCTCTTCGAGCTCGGGAAACGACTGCTTCGGGTCTACGGGTCGGAATCCGGCCACGGGGCCGGATTCTGGCAGTCAGTCGGGGAGCTTCACCGCGCCGTCCCGCTCGATCGTCCAGCGCGGGTTGTGGGCGACCTCCCAGGGATGCCCGTCCGGATCGATGAAGACGCCCGAGTAGCCGCCCCAGAAGGTCTCGGCCGGCTCTCGGCCGATCGTCGCACCGGCCTTGCGTGCCTCCTCGATCACCTGGTCGACCTCCTCGGTCGAGCTCGTGTTGTAAGCGAGGGTGATGCCTCCCCAGCCGGGCGAATCCTTGACGGCGCTGTCCTCGGCCAGCTTCGCGCGATCCCAGAGCGCGACCACCATGCCGCCTGCCTGGAAGAAGGCCACGTCATCTCCTTCCTCGGCGCCGGTGCTCCAGCCGAGCGCCTCGTAGAAGCGCCGGGCGCGGTCCAGGTCGGAGATGCCTAGGGTGATCAAGCTCAATCGCTGATCCATGATGGGCTCCTTTCCGATTGCGGTGGCGGCGACGCTATCCAGCGATCAGTCCCCTGCCTTGAACATTTCGGACGTTCGCTAGGTTCAGGACGTGAGCTTCTACCGCGAGCTCGCTCCGTCGCGCGAACTTCATGCGCTGGTCGCCTGCCGGTGGACGCGAGTCGTAGGCGCGGAATCGGCGTCGACGACGCTCGTCCTCCCGGATGGCTGCGTCGATCTGATCTGGCGCAACGGGGAGCTGCTGCTGGCCGGTCCCGATCGCAGCGCCGTCTCCAGCCCGATCCGTCCAGGTCAGACGATCCTGGGTGTGCGCCTGCGGCCGGGCGTGGCCGGCGCCGTGCTCGGGATGCCGGCGAGCGAGGTGCTGGACGGGCGCCATCCCCTCGAGGACGTGCTCGGCGGGGACGCCGCCGAGGCCTCCGAGCGGATCGGCGAGAATGACGAGGAGGAGGTCTTTCGACACGTGGAGCACCTTGTGAGCGCACAGGTCCGGGACAAACGCCCGGACCCGCTCGTGCTGGCGGCTACGCGCCGCCTCGGCTTCCCCGGCAGCAGAGTCGAGTGGCTCGCCGATGCGCTCGGGATCAGCGAGCGACAGCTGCGTCGCCGCTTCCATGACGCGGTGGGATACGGGCCGAAGACGCTCGACCGCGTGCTCCGCTTCCGGCGTATGGTCTCGCAGCTGCCGACGATCGTGTCCGGGGAGGTGGACCTGGCCCGGACGGCGGCCGATTTCGGATACGCCGACCAGTCCCACATGACCAGGGACTGCGCGCGGCTCTCGGGCATGACGCCCGCGCAGCTCGCCGAGCGCTGGGAGTGAGCTCGTCCAACGGGTTTAGGACCCGCGCTGGCGAGCAGCATGCAGACATGACGATTGGTTCATCTCTGTTCCTGATCGCGGCCGGGGCAATCCTGCGGTATGCGGTCAAGGACGAGTGGAAGGCCGTGGACGTCCCGACGGTCGGCCTGATCCTGATGATCGTAGGCGCCTTCGGCCTGGTTCTCGGGCTCTACCTGACCTTCGTCCGCGGCCGGCCGGATCCGACCTTGGAGGATCCCGCCGCCCCTCCGCGTCGCTACCGCTAGCCCGGAGCTAGGCAGCCCGGTCGAGCTTGCGGCAGAGATCGGCGAGCTGGCGCTTCTCGGCCTCGTCGAGCACTCCGAAGGCCTCCCGCACCCGCTCGGCGTGCGCGGGGAAGGCGTGGGTGACGAGGTTGTAGCCGGCCTGGGTCAGCGCGACGGCGACCGCTCGGCGATCGCTCTCCAGCCGGCTGCGGTTGACGAAGCCGCGGTTCTCGAGCGTGTCGAGCACCTCGGTTGCGGTGGCCTTCGAAGCGCCGAGGCGGCGTCGCATGGTCCGCAGCTCCAGACGACCGCCCGCGCTGGTCAGCAGGACGAGCATCGTGAATCCGGTCGCGGAGACGCCGATCCTCTCGAGGTCCGCGGCGAGGCGACGGGTGAGGTTCGCCTGTGCTCGGACGAGCGCCTCCAGCGCACGATGAGCAAGCGGATCGATGGGGCGAATGGGCGTCGCCTCGTCGGTCACTGGTGAGCAAGGTATGAAGCGCGCCGGACGTACGATCAGGGCATGCTCAAGCGAGTCGCCCCTGCCCTCGTGGCTGCGGCCATCGGGCTGATCGCCGGATGCGGCAATGGCCAGGACGATCAGGCACCCGCCGTCTGCCTGGTCGGCAACGCGGCCTACCTGAAGGCTCTGGAGACGGCACCGGCGCCGGTCCTGCTGGGAAGCACGACACCGATCTCCGACTGCCTCGTCCCGCAGCAGGACGGGGGACAGCTCGCCAGCATCGGCCAGGAGCTGATCGTCGCGGCCACAAAGCTGAACGGAGAGGCCCGACGCGACCCCGGGGGGCCCGCGTCGGTCGAGCTCGGCTATCTGATTGGGGCGGCGAGCAAGGGGGCCGATTCGATCCACACCGACCTGATCAGACGGCTCAACTCCTCGGCGCACTTCAGCGAGACCGGCGGAGCATTGCCGGCCAGCTTGGAGCGCGGCTTCGGGCGCGGCTACGCAGCCGGCCAGCGCACCGGCTAGGTAGCCTCCGGGACAATGGAGGCGAAGACCACCGATCAGCTCTGGGGCGGCGAAACCACGAAGGCGGTCGAGAACTTCCAGATCTCGGGTCACCCGATACCGGCGCCGGTGATCCACTGGCTCGGCCGGATCAAGGCCGCCGCCGCACGCGCCAATGCGGAACTCGGCAACCTCGACGAGGAGCTGGCGGAGCGGATCGCCAAGGCGGGCGAAGAGGTCGCCAACGGCGAGCACGACGAGCAGTTCCCGATCGACGTCTTCCAGACCGGATCCGGCACGTCCTCGAACATGAACGCCAACGAGGTCATCGCCGAGCTCGCCGGCGACGAGGCGCACCCCAACGACCACGTCAACATGGGGCAGTCCTCGAACGACGTCTTCCCCTCGGCCGTTCACCTCGCCGCCCTGGGCGAGGTTCACTCCGACCTCTTGCCCGCGCTCGACGAGCTGCGCACGGCGTTGGAGCGCAAGGCCGACGAGTTCGCCGAGCTCGTCAAGGCCGGGCGCACGCACCTGATGGATGCCGTCCCAGTCACGCTTGGCCAGGAGTTCTCCGGATATGCCGCCCAGATCCGCCTCGGGGCCGAGCGGGTGCGCTCCACCCTCGGCCGCGTCGGCCAGATCCCGCTCGGTGGCACGGCGACCGGCACCGGCCTCAACACCCATCCGGAGTTCGCCGCCAGGGTCCGCGAGAAGCTCAGCGCCGACACCGGCCTAGACATCTCGGAGCCCGCCGACCCCTTCGAGGCGCAGGGCAACCGCGATGCCCTGGTGGAGCTCTCCGGCGCGCTCAAGACCGTCGCCGTATCGCTGCTCAAGATCGCCAACGACCTGGCCCTGATGGGCTCCGGGCCGCGCGCCGGCCTTGCCGAGGTGGTGCTGCCCGAGCTGCAGAAGGGCTCGTCGATCATGCCGGGCAAGGTCAATCCGGTGGTCCCGGAGGTGGTGATCCAGGTGGCCGACCAGGTGATCGGCAACGACACCGCAATCACCATGGCGGGGAGCCAGGGCCAGTTCGAGCTCAACGTGCGGGTGCCGCTGATCGCCCGCAACCTGCTCGATTCGATCAAGCTGCTGGCCGCGGCGGGGCGTACGCTCGACCGGAAGTGCGTCAGTGGGATCGAGGCGAACGAGGAAATGCTGGGGCGGCACGCCGAGGCGACGCTCGCGACCGCAACCGCGCTCAATCCGCACATCGGCTACGACCGCGCCACCGAGATCGTCAAGGAGGCACACGCTTCCGGCCGGCCGCTGAGGGAGGTGGCTCGTGAGATGGGCGTCGACGAGGAGATCCTCGACAAGGCCCTCGACCATCGAAGGATGGCGCGCCCGCACGACTGAGGCGCGGGGGGAGGTCCTGCGGGCGGCCGCGGTCGGCGCCGTCGCCGCGGGGGTCGGGCTCTGGCTTGCGATCGTCGTGCGGCAGATCGTCGACGGCGGCTTCTACTCGGATGACTGGGCGCTCCAGTGGGAGTGGGACAACTTCGGGTTCTCGGGGGCTATTGACCGGCAGTTCGACTTCCTCGGCAGCAAGCCGCTCCTCGCCTACCTGCTGATCGGCTCGTACGAGGTGCTCGGGACCGATCCCGCCGTCCACCACCTCGTCGCCGCGCTGCTCACGCTGGGCTGCGCGGTCGGCTTCTACTTCGTGCTTCGTGGGCTTCGCTTCCAGACGCGGGACGCAATCCCGATCGCGCTGCTGGCGCTGCTCTTCCCGTGGGCCACCTCGGTGAGGCTGTGGCCCACCGCAGCCCTCAACAACTTCGCGGTCCTGCTGCTCTTCGCCGGCTTTCTGATCGCCCTGCGCGGCCTCCGCGTCGAGGGGTCACGCGGTCTGCTGATCCACCTCGCGGCGACCGCCTGCTACGTGGCGAGCATCCTCGTCTACGAGGTCACCACCGGGCTCGCGCTGTTCGCCTGGATCGCGTACGCCTGGCTCCGCGGGCGGCGCGCCGCGCTCCCCCGGATGGCGATGGACATCCCGGCGGTCGCGGCGGCGGCGCTCTACACGGGGGAACACACCAACAAGCACGTCGAAACCCTCGGCGAGCAGCTCCGGCACGTGCTCGACATCGCGCGCGACGGCGCCGACGTGATCGCCGGCGCGCTGTTCCCCGTCTCGATCCCGGCGGACATCTCGCCCTGGGTGACCGCGATCGTGCTCGGCGGCGCGCTGGCGGTGCTCATCGCCGCCGCGCTGCGCTCGCGGTCTCGCGCCGAGGCGGCGTCTGGGATCCGCTGGCCGGTCGTGGCGGCCGTCGCGGTCGCGGGTCTCGCGCTCTCCTGGGCGATCTACGTCCCGCAGGCCTTCTACACGCCGACCTTCCGCGGGATCGAGGACCGGGTCAACATCGTCGCGCTCTATCCCGCCGCGGTGCTCGTCTGGGCGGTGCTGCGCGCGGCCGGTTCGCTCTCCCGGCGCAACGGCTACCAGCTCGCCGTCACGGGCGCGATCGCCGTGGGCATCGGCTACTGGATCCAGGACTTCCGCCAGCAGGACGACTGGCTGCGCTCCACCGAGATCCAGCCAGGGGTGCTGGCGGCGGTCGAGCGCGCCCACCCGCACGAGGGCGCGGTGGTCCTGGTCTTCGGCTATCCGGCGGAGACCGCGCGCGGCGTGCCCGTCCTGAACACGAACTACGACCTCAAGCCCGCGGCGCGCCTAGTGACGTCGAGCGACATCGACACGTACCCCGTGTTCGCCGGGTCCAAGTTGCGCTGCTCTCCCAAGGGCATCGCCATTGACTACCTGGCGACGCCGCTCTACCAGAGGATCAGCGTCACCGAGGAGGGCACCGCGAAGCTGCAGCCCTACTCGAACGTCATGTTCGTCGACGTCGCGGGGGGACGGCACGAGTTGATCCGCTCACGCGCGCAATGCATGCGCGCCGTGGCCGCATACCCACCCGGCCCGTGGCTGGATCGCTCCGGAAGCTGACCCGGGCGACCTCCGCGTCGCTTCTTCGGGGCGCTCCTCGGTGAGCTCGCGGACGCGTAATGCCTGGGTAACCCTTCTGATGATGCCGAGATCAGGTCGACCGGATAACACCGAGCTCTTACGCACGGTCCGCTCCGCCGACATTCGCGATGTGCGAGTGCTGGATGCGATTGCTCGCGTCCCGCGCGGCGAGTTCGTGCCCGTGGAGACGGCGGGGAGCGCGTACTACGACGAGCCGATCCCGATCGCGCACGGGCAGGTGACAACGCAGCCGTCGCTGGTAGCCCGCATGGTCGAGGCGCTGAGCCTCACCGGACCAGAGCGGGTGCTGGAGATCGGTACCGGGCTCGGCTGGCAGACGGCGTTGCTGGCGACTCTTGCCGAAAGGGTGTGGAGTGTCGAGCGCTTCGCAGACCTCGCTGAGGAAGCAAGAAGGAACCTCGCCGCGCAGGGCATCCCGAACGCCGAAGTCGCGGTCGCCGACGGTCGCGAGGGGTTTGCCGAGCACGCCCCCTATGACGCGATCGTCGTCTCTGCTGCCTCGCCGGAGGTGCCGTCGCCGCTGGGGGAGCAGCTGGCGGACGGGGGTCGACTCGTTCAGCCCATGGGGACCGGGGGCGACGAGCAGGTGATTCTGTTCGAGAAGGAATCGGGCGAGCTGCGCCCGCGGCGCACTCTCACTCTCGCTCGCTTCGTGAAACTGGTCAGCCCTGGAAGGTGACCAGGCGCTCCTCAGTCAACTCGCGGACCGCGTAGCTGGGACCCTCGCGAGTGTTGCCTGAGTCCTTGACCCCGCCGTAAGGCATCTGGTCGGTGCGGAAGGTCGGCACCTCGTTGATCAGGACGCCGCCGAATTCGAGCACCTCGCCGGCCCTCTTCGCGTTGCCGACATCCCGCGTGAAGACGCCGGCCTGGAGGCCGTAGCGGGAGTCGTTCGCCATTTCCAGAGCCTCGTCGAAGCTCTTGAAGGTGTGGATCGTGGCCACCGGCCCGAAGATCTCGTCCTTCCAGGTGTGGCACTCGCGAGGCTCGCCCTTGATCACCGTCGGGGCGATGCAGCGGTCCTCATCCACCAGCTCGCCGCCGGTGAGGATCTCGCCGTCC
Organism: Solirubrobacterales bacterium; assembly: GCA_035265665.1. Classification (GTDB taxonomy): domain Bacteria; phylum Actinomycetota; class Thermoleophilia; order Solirubrobacterales; family 70-9; genus DASUPK01. The sequence continues at coordinate 24,520 of DATFOK010000005.1, forward strand.
TTCGATGCGGCCTCGTCGATCCACTCCTTGACCCGGTCTCGGTCGTCCTGGGAGATGACCGGTCCGACATCGGTGTTCTCGTCCATCGGGTCACCGGTGACGAGCGACTCGACGTTCCTCACGAACCGCTCGGTGAACTGGTCGGCGATCGACTCGTGGACCAGGATGCGCTGTACCGAGATGCAGCTCTGGCCGGCATGCGAGTAGGCGTGGAGTTGCGCCTTGTCCGCGGCCGTCTCCCAGTCCCCGTCCTCATTGACGATCAGCGGCGCATTCGAGCCGAGTTCGAGATTGACCTTCTTGTGGGGGGCCTTCGAGCGAATGCTCCAGCCCACGGGAGCCGAGCCGGTGAAGGTGATCGCGCCGATCCGGTCGTCCTCGACGATCGCGTTGCCGACCTCGGAGCCCGAGCCGCAGACCACCTGCAGCCAGTTCTCGGGCAGACCGGCGTCGTAGTAGATCTCGGCCAGCTTGATCGCGGAGATCGGGGTCTGGCCGGCGGGCTTCAGCACGATCGCGTTGCCGGCGGCGATCGCCGGGCCGAGCTTGTGGCCAACCAGGTTGAGCGGGAAGTTGAAGGGGCTGATCGCGCCGACCACGCCGAAGGGAACGCGGATCACGATCCCAAACTTGCCCTCGCCGGCCGCCCCCGCCTCCATCGGGACCGTGTGCCCGGTCAGGGTGCGGGCGGCGACGGCCGAGAACTGCATCGTCGAGACGCAGCGCTGTGCCTCGACGCGGGCGGTCTTCACGGGCTTGCCGGCCTCGGCGGCAATCGTCATCGTGAGGTCGTCCTCGCGCTCGCGGACCAGCTCGGCGGCGCGATCGAGGAAAGCGGCCCGCTCGTGTGCCGCGAAGCCACCGGCCTCGAAGGCGGCGCGGGCTGCCTCGACGGCCTTTCCCACGAGCGCCGCGTCGCCCTTGGGAACCCGCCCGATCACGGTCCCGTCATACGGCGCGCGAACCTCCGACCACTCGCCGGTCTCGATCCACTCGCCGGCGACGTAAAGCTGGTGATCCGTGGCCTGAATCGTCTCTGTCGCCATCAATCCTCTCCTTGGATCGCCTACCCACAGCCTAGCCATGCGCAACTTCCCGCCGCCTGACCCGTTATCCAGGGGCAATGCTTCGGGGGACCCGGACGATCCTGCTAGCGGCGCTGCTCCTCGCTCTCGCCCTCCCGACCGAGGCCTCGGCAATGGTCAGCGGCGGCGCCGCGACCAAGGCCGCCAAGGCCCGGGCCTGGGTGGTGAAGGGGGCGGGATTCGGCCACGGCGTCGGCATGAGCCAGTACGGCGCCTACGGCTACGCCAAGCACGGGTTCGGCTACGGCGACATCCTCGCCCACTACTACACGGGGACCACGCTTGGATCTACCTCGGACCAGTCGGTTCGGGTGCTGCTCCGCGACGGAGCTCGCAGCATCTTCTTCCGCGGCGCGGCGTCCGCCTGCGGCGCCGGCCTGAAGCCGGGCAAGGGCTACGTCGCCAAGCGAAAGGGCGCGGGCGTGGTCGTGCGCTCCAAGAAGGGACGGCGGATCGCCCGCTGCGGAGCGGCGATGACCGCCGCGGGCTCCCCGACCGTCACGGTCTCCGGCAAGGGCACCTACCGCGGCGCGCTCGAGGTGCGAGCGTCGGGAAGCGCGTTGCAGGCGATCAACGTCGTCCAGATCGAGGACTACGTCCGAGGCGTGATCTCGAAGGAGTCGCCGACGTCCTGGCCAATCGAGGCGCTCAAGGCGCAGGCGGTGGCCGCCCGGTCCTACGGCCTCTCCACTGGCGTCCGCGGCGGCACCTTCGACCTCTACGACGACACCCGAAGCCAGGTCTACGCGGGTGTCGGGGCCGAGACCGCCAAGACGAACCAGGCCATCGACGCCACCCGCCTTCAGGTCGTGCTCTTCGGCGGAAAGATCGCCCAGACCTTCTTTTTCTCGACCTCCGGGGGCCACACCGAGAACAACGAGTTCTCCTCGCTCGGCTTCGGCCAGCCGGCGATCCCCTACCTGCGCGGTGTCGACGATCCCTACGAGGCCGAGGCCGGCTCCCCCTACGAGCGCTGGAAGCGGAAGTTCTCCCTCGGGAAGATGAACGCGGCGCTGCGCTCAATCGGGCTGCGCGGCAAGCTGAAGAACGTCGCCATCACCCAGCGCGGCACCTCGCCCCGGATCGTGCGCGCCAACCTGATCAGCACCGGCGGAACGACGACCGTGACCGGTCCGCAGCTGCGCGGCGCGCTCGGGCTGCCCGACACCTGGGCGTTCTTCAAGAAGAAGTAGTCACCGCGCTTCCGAAAACAGGGAGCCGTAGCCAACCACCACGCTCGGGTCTGCTCCGGCGGCTCGAAGTGCGGCCCACAGAAGGGCTTGATTGGCGCTCAGGATGGAGCGATCGAGTCCAGCCTCTAGCGGGGTGATCACGCCGACGGCTCCGAATCCATTGCCACCGATGACGACTGCCTCTGCGTCGTCGGGGCGGTTCGCGACAACCCAAGCGTGCAGCGCGTCGGGGGTGATCCGGCTCTGGTCGCTCGGAAGGTCGCATGGCCCGCTGATCAGGAGGTCGAAGCCACGCCGACTCGTAGTAGCGGCGCCCCATCTCGCTGAGCTGCTCGTCGAACCAGGGATGCGCCACCGTGCCTCCCAGCCGTCGCGGTTCCACGGCAGGCGCCGGGGCGACTCGAAGGCGATCAAGGTCTCGGTCGACTGAAGGGCCCACACGCCCTTCAGCCGCCATCAGGCAACCCTACTGCGCTCGCCTAGCCGTCGGGATAGGGCTGAACGGGGATGCCGTGGTCCGTGTCTCTGGTGCCGAACTCGTACGCCCCCGCCCCCTGAATCTTGAGTGTCTCGGCTGGGCGGCCGTCGCGCTCGACGTGCAGCTCCAGGTCGGAGATCGAGCAGTTGAGCGTGTTGTGCTCGGGACCGACCGGGTCGGCGTAGATCCACGCGACGAAGTCCTTGGCGGGCGCGCTGACGGTCCCGGCCACCTTCGTTCCCTTGCCCTTGAGCTCGAAGGAGGCACCGGTGGGCAACTCACGCACCTCGGTGCTGGGAACGTGCCCGAAGCCCCCGAGCCGGTGGGCCCGGCCGTCGAGCATCAGCATCGCATTGCCGACCCAAGGGGTGGTCCGGCCTGCCACCTTGATCCGCCCTACCGCCATGTCGAAGTAGTCCTCGGGCGAGCGACCCTCGAAGCCCGAGCCCTGCACCCAGACCCAGCGCTCGGCGTGCTCGGCGCCCCAGTTGTGGCCGATCATCCCGCGCCATCCATCGACCTCGATCCGCTCGCCGTCCAGCTCGAGGTGGCCGTTGAAGACCGCGTCCGGGTACGGGCTCAGGAACTTGGTCTTCGGGAGCGCGGCGCGGTAGAGGAAGTCGCGCGGCAGGTGATGGAAGGGCTCGTGGCTGTCCGAAAAGTTCAGGTCCCAGCGGGCATCGAGCACGTCCGTGCCGACGCGACCGGTGGCGCGGCCATCGGTCAGCATCGCGTCGGCGACGCTGATGTAGGTGTCCGGCCCCGTCGCGAGCTCGTCTGCCCCGAACTGCCGCTTGGTCGCGCGCGGCCCGGAGGCGTCCGAATCGAAGAGAACGAACCAGAGCGCGCAGGTGGGCTGTTCGCCGGGGCGCTTGTGGACGGTGTGCCGGATCCAGGCACCGCGGCCGCCGCCGGGCTGGTTGAGCTTCAGATAGAAGCTCTCATAGTGCCCTGCCTTCTCCCGCAGGTCGGGGAATCGCGCCTGGGTGCGCACGGGCGGGACGCTATCGCTCGTCAGGAGGTGAGGCGCGCCGCTCGCGCGCGAACCTCGGCGACCAGCTCATCGGCGCTCGGCACGACTCGATCGCGCATCAGGACGCGCCCGGCGACCACCGTCGTGTCGACCACCGAGCCGCCCGCCGCGTAGACCAGATCGGCTTCGAGGTCGCCGGCCGAGAGCTCCGGGTCCGAGCCGCGGAGCAGTAGGAAGTCAGCCGGTTGCCCGGGCTCGAGCGGCGTGCCGCCCAGCGCCTCTGATCGCTGGCCGCGCGCGATCGCGAGAGCCTCGCCGGCGGGCAGCGTCGCCGAGTCCCCGCTCGCGTGCTTCTGCGCCAGGGAGAAGAGCTTCACCTCCTCGAAGGAATCGAGGTTCGAGTTGGAGGAGACACCATCGGTGCCGAGGCCGATGGCGACGCCGGCTTCGGCCGCCCGCGGATACGGAAACACGCCCCCGACGGCGAGCTTCATGTTGGCGGCCGGGTTCGTCACGACCGTAGCCCCGCGTTCCGCGATCAACCCGAGGTCCGCGTCGTCGAGCCAAACCCCATGGGCGAGCAGCGTTCGCGGTCCGAGGAAGCCCAGCTCGTCCAGGTATGCAGCCGGACGCTTGCCGTGCGCCTCGATGCAGTCGTTCACCTCCTCCTCGGTCTCGGAGAGGTGGATCTGCAGGCTGATCTCCCGCTCGGATCCGACCTCCGCGATCCAGGCGAGCGACTCCGAGCTGACCGTGTAGATCGCGTGCGGGCCGAGGCTGGGCGAGACGCGGGCGCTCAGTTCGGCGAGCCGGTCGAGCGACTGGAGCAGCTCGCCGCGCATCGACTCGCCCTTGGCGGGGTCGAGCCCATCGATCATCACGCTGGAGATCGCGGCGCGCAGCCCGGCGTCGACCACCGCGCGCGCGGCCTCGCCCCCATGCCAGTACATGTCGAAGAAGCGGGCGGTCCCGGAGCGGATCATCTCCAGGCAGGCGAGCCGCGTCCCCCAGTAGACGTCGTCCGCATGCAGCTTCTCCTCGGCCGGCCAGATCTTGGTCCGGAGCCACTCCATCAGCGGCATGTCGTCGCCGAACCCCCGGAAGAGGGTCATCGCGGCGTGAGTGTGGCCGTTCACCATCGGCGGGCTGAGCAGGAGACCGCCCGCGTCGATCACCTCGTCGCCGGCCTTCGGCTGCACGCCGGGGCCGAGCTCCGCGATCACGCCGTCCTCCACGCGCAGGCCCACCTCCTCGCCGTCCAGCAGGGCACCGGCGACCGCGAGGCTCACCTTGCTGCTCCCGTGGCGAGCGCCGGCAGGACTGAGTCGAGCGCCGCCTTCAGCGCTTCCGCCGTCTCGTCTCGGCCCCGCTGGTACTCCTCGACGGTGAGCGGCTCGTCAGAGATCCCGTTGGCGAGGTTGTCCACCGAACACACCGCGGCGTAGGCCAAGCCCACTTCCTTGGCAAGCACAGTCTCGGCCGCCAGCGTCATGCCGACGACATCGGCAACCCGCGCGAGCGCCCTCACCTCCGCCGGCGTCTCGAACCGCGGCCCGATCGTCTGCGCGTAGACGCCGCCGTCGATCAGCTGGGTCTGGCTGCGGTACGCCCATTCATCCAGGACGACCTGGCGCCACTCGGGATCGAACCCTGGGATCGAATGTCCGCGGGGGTCGGAAAAGAAGCTCGGCGCGGTCTCCGGCGCGTAGAAGTCGTCGGGGCAGACGAATGACCCGACCTTCAGATCCACCCGTAGGCTCCCGGCCGAGCCGAGGGCGAGAGCGCGGCCGCAGCCAAGCCCGCAGAGCGCGCGGATGTTGGCCCGGTGATCGACCAAGTGGGCCGGGACAGTGCGATCGAACCCATGCCGCGGCAGCCCGACAATCTCTCCGGCGTCGATCGCCTCGACGGGCCGCTCGCCGCCGGCCTCGACCTCGACCCTCTCGCCCTCAACCGGGTGCGCGCCCTCGGGAAGGCTGTAGCCGTAGATCACGGCGAGGCGGTCGCCGGTCGGCCGGGGCGCGCTCATCGCCGCGACTCTAGTGAGAGCCGGTGCTCAGGTCCTGATGTGGACCACCTCGCCGTCCTGCACGACGTAATTGCGGCCCTCGATCCGCAGCGTGCCGCGATCGCGGGCGGGGGCGAAGCCGCCGGCGTCGACCAGTTCGTCCCAGGCGATCACCTCGGCGCGGACGAAGGCCCGCTGGATGTCACCATGAACCTGGCCGGCTGCGTCGTAGGCGGTCCCGCCCCGCCGCAGGGTCCGCGCCATCGCCTCCTTGCCGGCATCCGCGGTGAAGAAGGTGATCAGGTCGAGCAGCTCGAACGCGGCGCGGATCAGTCGCTCGAGGCCGGAGCGCTCGACGCCCAGCTCGTGGCGCATCTCCTCCGCCTCGTCCGGGTCGAGCTCGCGCAGTTCCGCCTCGACGCGGGCCGAGATGACCACCACCTTCGCCCGCATCTCCTCCGCGTGGGCGACGAGCTCGGGCGGGGCCGCGGTGACGCCCTCGTCGACGTTGACAACGTAGAGCACCGGCTTGGCCGTCAGCGGCGAGAGCTTGCGGAGCGCGTCGGGGGCCGCCTCCGGCACCAGCACCTCGCGAGCGGGGCGCCCGGCGGAGAGCGCTTCGACGACCGCCTCGAGCCACTCCCGCTCTGCGATCGCCTCCTTCTCGCCCGAGCGCGCCTGCCTGGTCACTCGCTCGAGGCGACGCTCGGCCGACTCGAGGTCCGCGGCGAGCAGCTCGGTCTCGATCAGCTCGGCGTCGGCGACCGGGTCGATCCGGCCCTCGGGATGCGCGACGGAGCCGGCGCCGTGCGCCCGGATCACGTGGCAGATCGCGTCCGTCTCGCGGATCGAGCCGAGGAAGCGGTTGCCGAGCCCCTCTCCCTGTGAGGCGCCCTTGACCAAGCCCGCGATGTCGTGGAACTCGATCGTCTCGTGCACCACCTCCGAGGAGCCGAGCGTCTCGGCGACCCTCTCGATCCGTTCGTCGGGGACGCCGACGACGGCGACGTTCGGATCGACGGTGGTGAAGGGGTAGTCCCCGATCTCCGCTCCGGCAGCGGTGAGCGCGTTGAAGAGGGTCGACTTGCCCGCGTTGGGCATGCCGACGATCCCGATCTTCATCGGCGACCTTCCACCTAGAGGGGTGCGATCAGGCCCAGCCCGATGCCCAAGACCGCGCCCCCGAGCACGTCGGACGGATAGTGCATGCCGAGGTAGGGGCGGCAGGCGGCGATAGCGGCAGCGAGGAGGAAGAGGACCGCCGCCTCCGGGGCGATCCGGGTCATCGCGGTCGCGCAGGCGAAGGACGAGGTTGCGTGGGCTGAGGGGAAGCTCAGCGAGCTGGGAGCACCGCCGAGCGGCGGGAGCCCCTCGAGCACCGGGCGGGGCCGCCTGACGATCACCTTGACGAGGAAGTTGAGACCAATCGCGACCGGGCCGAGGATCCCGGCCACGACCCAGTTCTCGCCGTTGTCCGGGTCAGCGAAGGCGAGGACGATCCCGATCACGAGCCAGACGGCGCCATACTCCCCGATCCGCCCCAGCCACTTCCCGGCCGTCTCCGCCGCGGGTGCGTGCAGGCGAGTCCGCATCGCGTAGAGCACGCGGCTGTCGAGGGCCCGGAGCACCGGCGCAGAATACGGTTCAATCGTCTGGTGGCCGAGACCGCGAACAGGGTGATGGTGCCCGGCTACCGGCATGTGCCGGGCAACCACTGCGGCTCGACGGCGCTGCGCAACCTGCTCGGGTTCCACGGGGTCGAGATCTCCGAGGAGATGGCGTTCGGGCTCGGGGCGGGCGCCTGCTTCTACTACGTAGTGCTCGACGAGCACTCTCCCACCCGCTTCACGAACGGCCGGGCCGCCAGGCTGGAGGAGAACTTCCTGGAGCTGACCGGAGCGCCACTTCGGCTTCGCACCGACGCCGACCCCGACGCCTCCTGGGAGCTGGCGAAGGAGGCTGTCGATGCGGGCCGACCGGTGCTGATACTCACCGACCTCTACTACCTCGACCACTACGGCCGCTCCGCTCACTTCCCGGGTCACGCCGTGGTGCTGGCCGGCTACGACGAGGAGCTCGCCTGGGTCTCCGACACCGCCTTCGAGGATCTGCAGACCACCTCGCTGGAGGGTCTCCGCGAGGCCCGGCACGCGCAGCAGCCGATCTTCCCGCTCGAGGGCCACGCCATCGACGTGCCGGCGGGCACGGAGATCGATCGAGACGACCTCCTCGCCCACGCGCCGAAGGCGATCGAGCGGGCGGCCGGGCAGATGCTCGAGCCCCCGCTCGGCGAGTACGAGGGGCTGCCGGCGCTGCGGCGCTTCGCCGCCGAGGTGGGCGACTGGCCTGAGACGGCGAACGACTGGCGGTGGTGCGCCCGCTTCCTCTACCAGGTGATCGAGCGCCGAGGAACCGGCGGCGGCAACTTCCGCAAGATGTACTCGCGCTTCCTGGAGGAGGCCGGCTATGCGGAGTCGGCGATCGCCGCCGAGGGGGCCGAGGACTGGACCCGGCTGGCGCTGGCGGCCCGGACCGCGAGCGAGCCAGATGAGGCGGACCCCGGCCACTGGAAGGCGATGAGCGCAGAGGCCAAGCGGGTGCTCGACGCCGAGGAGCGGCTCTGGGCGGCCCTCGCCGACCGCTAGCCGATCCACTCCCGCGCGCGGCTCCCGCGCGCAACCATCGCGCATGGTGGAGCACTGGTCGGGCGTGCATATCCTGGCGCTAATCGCCACCGCCGTCGGTGCGGCGCTGCTGGTGGCCGGCGCGCGTCGGTGGGGAGACGCCTGGGCCGTCCCGGCCGGGCGCGCGCTCGCGCTTGTCATCCTGAGCGGCTTTGTCTGCGAGCAGCTCACCTACGCGCTGCGAAACCAGTGGACTGCGGAAGTCAACTTGCCGCTGCAGCTCACTGACGCCGTCACGCTGGTGGCGGTCGCCGCTTTTTGGCGGCCCGAATCGGCACTGCTAGTCGAACTCCTCTACTTCTGGGCGCTCAGCGCATCGCTGCAAGCCGTGCTCACGCCCGATCTCGGGCAGTCATCCCCGGACTTGCTGTTCTTCGCCTACTTCGCCACCCACTCCGGTGCTATCGCCGCCGCGTGCCTGCTCGTGTTCGGCGCACGCCGCTGGCCCCGCCGAGATGCCGTGTGGCGGGTCTACGCAATCACCGTCGCATTTACGGGCCTCGCTGCCGTTGGGACGTTGCTAACCGATGGCAACTACATGTTCCTGAGGCACAAGCCGGTGCACGGCTCGCTGCTGGACTTCATGGGCCCCTGGCCCGTCTACATCCTCGCGGCAGCCCTCCTCGCGGCGGTCATGTTCCTGGTGCTCGCCTCGTTGGCGCGGGGAGGCGGAAGTCGCCGGGAGGCGCTCAGACCACTGTCGTAGTGACGAAGGGCGGGCGCCCCAGGTGACGCCGCCCACGCCTCTGCAAGCGCGCTCTCCGAATCACACCCCTGTCGGTTGAAGGACCGCCTCTAAGACTTCGCGAAGCGGGCGAAGTAGCCGAGCGGGTTGCCGACCCGCCGCTCGAAGCTGAGCCCCGCGCCGCTCGCCCGTAGCCGCATCGGCGCCAGCCGGACGTAGTGCGGATCGCCGAGCAGCTCGCCGACCACCAGGCGGCCGCCCGGCTTCAGCGCCCGCGCCAGCTCGCGCAGGGCGGCGTCCTGGTCGGGGATCTCGCCCAGCACCGTCACCAGGAATGCCGCATCGAAGGTCCCGTCGTCGTAGGGCATCGCGGTCGCATCCGATTGGGTCGGCGTCACGTTCGATAACCCGCGCTCGCCCGCGCGCCGCATCGTGTGGGCGAGCATCTCCGGCTGGAGGTCGAGGATGTCGAGGAGGCCGTCGGGCTTCACCCACTCGGCCACGTCGAGGGTGTAGTAGCCGGTGCCCGGGCCGACCTCGAGCAGTCGCTCACCCGGTGTCGGCTCGAGAATCTCGCGCAGCCGGGCCCGCGTGATCAGCGGGTGTGGGGCCTCGACCCAGAAGCGCTGCCCGTACGGACAGGCCGAAGGGTTCTTCCGCCACCAGAGCGCCGCCCCTCCGACTGCGGCTGCTGCGGCCAGGATCAGGCCGCGCAGCTTCACCCGCCGAAGCCGATCCGCTGCGGGGTGGTGGCGCTGCGAACGAAGACGACCTGGCGGAGATCGACGGCGACGAAGCCCTCCTCCGCCTCGATGTCGAACCAGCCGTCGGCGTTGTCAAGCGCCTTGCGGAGCTCTTTCAGCTTGGCGTCGTCGATTCGGACCTCGACCACGCCGCCGCCCGAAAAGCCGATCGAGACCCGTTCGGCGGACGCCATCAGTGATCCTCTGCCGGCTGGACTATTTCCGTGAGCACGCCACCGGTCGATAGCGGGTGCACGAAGGCGACGCGGGAGCCCCGGATCCCGATCCGGGGCTCGGAGTCGATCATCTCGATTCCCGCCTCCTTGAGCCTGCCGAGCACAGCCTCGATGTCGTCGACGGCGTAGGCGACGTGATGTAGCCCGGGGCCCTTCCGCTCGAGGTACTTCCCCACCGGGGTGTCCGGGCCGAGCGGGCGCAGCAGCTCGACATGGCCTTCGCCGACGTCGAGCAGCACGGCCTCGACTCCCTGGCTCTCGACGGTCTCGCGGTGGGCCACGGGCATTCCCAGGGTGCCCTCGTAGAGGGAGATCGCCCCGTCGAGGTCCTCGGTGGCCACGCCGATGTGATCGATTCGACCGAGCACGCGGCGTGGAGTCTACGTAGCGGGCAGCGGATCGCTCGACGCACGCTCCCCCTCCGCCTCCTGCTCCACCCGCAGGATCTCGCGCAGCGCCGCAACTCCGACCTCGAGCTGCTCGGGCGTCGGCTCCTTCGTTGCGATCCGCCGCTGTATCTCGTGGCCAGGTCGGTGGAAAGCGCGGGCGGCTGAAGTCTCGGGGTTGCGCTCGCTCCAGGCGAACATCTCGGCCGCCAGCGACGCGCTCGCCACGCCGACGGCCGCCCGCGCCATCGGGCCGGGCTTCTCCAGCGCGCGCTCCAGCAGGAGCTGGCCGGCGGCCGAGAGGACCAGCATCGGGACCACGAGATTGGAGCCGCAACGCTCGTGCTCCTTGGTCGCCGAGGCCGGATCATCCGAGCCCGCCTCGTAGGCGCCGATCGCCTTGTGCTCGACGCCGTGATAGGCGGCCAGGTCGCGGTCCGAGAGCGCGACCACCGCCGGCGCCAGGCCGAGGGCGGCCTGCAGCAGCTCGTTCGCGGCGCTCGAGCCACGGCGGCGGAGGGCGCGGCTCGCGCTCGAGGCGATCAGCATCGCCGCGATCACGCGCACGTCCTCGAAAGGCAGTCGCGCGGCGCGCAGCTTCATGCGCACCATCGGGATCAGGATGAAGGCCTCGGCCAGGCGCAGCGGGCCGCGCAGGAGCGGCACCCGTACGGCGAGCTCCGGAGCCAGCGCGGGCTTCGGTCCCGAGGCGACCTGGATCTCGCCCGCCTCGTCGCGCGCCGCGGCCGCCCAGGACGTCGGACCGTGGATCAGCAGGCCGTTCCGAAGGGCCATTCCGCCGAGCCGCAGGACGTACTCCTCCTGACCAACCGGAGCGCGGTCGCCGTTCTGGCTCACGTCGCTCACGCCAGCATCCTGCGCGGTAGCTCGTAGAAGAAGCTCGCCGAGAGCTCGATGTCGGAGGCCGGCACCCGCTCGTCGGCACCGTGGACGAGCGGCGCCGCCTCGAGCAGGTCGATCTCGCGGTGCGGGCAGAAGCCGTAGACGACCGCATCGGGAAAGGCGCTGCGGAACGGGTTGCTGTCGCTGAAGCCCGGCATCACCATCGGCGCGATGCCCGCCCCCTGATCGACCTCCTCGACCCACCGCCGTACCGCATCCGCGAGTGGCGACTCGAGCGGCGAGCTGTTGCCCACCACCGCCTCGCTGAACTCGACGCTGTAGTCACCCTCGCCGATCAGCCCCCGCAGCGCCGCGAGCGCCTCCCGTTCGCCGTAGCCGGGGGGAACGCGGCAGTCGATCAGCACCTCTGCCTCGGAGGGGATCACGTTCGCCTTCTTGCCCGCCTGCGCGATCGTCGGAGCGAGGGTCACGCTCAGCATCGGCTCGACCAGGAAATCCGCGAGCAAGGGCTGCTCGGCGCGCAGGCGCTCGAGGCCGGCGCGGATTCCCTCGTCGCCGCTGAACGGCTCACCGAGGAGCGCCTCCAGCAGCGCCTCACCGACGGGGGTCGCCTCCGGCGGCGGTTGATCGGAGAGCGCCGAGATGTGGCCGGCGAGCTTGAGCAGTGCGTTTTCCCCGATCCGCGGCACGGAGGCATGCCCGGCCCGGCCGTGGGCGAGCAGCTTGATCCGGAAGATGCCCTTCTCGCCGACCGCCAGCGTGTAGACCCGCCGACCGCCGATCTCGACCGACGCGCCGCCCCCCTCGTTGACGATGTAGTCGGCGCGGACCTTGTCCGGGTGCTGCTCACAGAGCCAGTGGGCGCCGAGGCCACCGCCGACCTCCTCGTCGGCCGTCAGGATCAGCAGGAGCTCGCCGGCTGGGCGCCAGTCGCTCTCGCCGAGGGCGAGGCACCCCGCGACCTCGGCCGCCACCTGACCCTTCATGTCGAGCGCGCCTCGCCCCCGCACCCAGCCGTCGACGACGTCGCCGGCCCAGGGATCGAAGCTCCACTCCTCGGGGTCGGCGCGGACCGTGTCGACGTGTCCGAGGAAGGCGAGGGTCGGCCCGTCCCGGGTGCCGCGCAGCCGGGCGACGAGGTTGGGCCGACCCGGCTGCGCCTCGAGCAGCTCGCACTCGAAGCCGGCCGCGGTGAGCAGCTCGCGCAGGAGCGCCTGGGCGCTGCCCTCGTTGCCCGGGGGGTTGACCGTGTTGGTCTGGATCAGGCGGCCGAGGAGCTCGACCGCGGAGGGGCCGAGACCCTGCGGGACTGCCGTCGTGACCGTGCCCTCCTCCATTGGCCCAGCTTAACCCTCGGCCCCGGCCGCGCCGCGCCCCCGATCTGCCACGCCCGGCGACGCAGCAGCTCCACCGCATCCGCCGTCGGCACGAAGGGATCTGCGATCACCTCGCCGCTTTCAAGCGAGATCGCGGCGAGCAGCCCCTCGCCCGCCTGGACGGCAAGCAGGCGGCCAGGCGGCATCTCGGCGCTGTCTCGCTGGGCCAGCTTCCGAAGGGCGTCGTGGTCCGCCTCGCCGCAGATCCGCAGGCTGAGATCGCTCATCGGGTCCCTTCCGGCTTTACTCGTCGAGCGGAGTGGCGCCCGGCCTCCTCGACCAGGGCGGCCGCGAGGCGGCGGCCGGTACGTCCGGACTCCGGATGCTCGGGGTGCCACTGCGTGCCGATCGCGAAGCGATCCCCTAGCTCGAGCGTCTCGAAGATCGTGTCATCGGAGCGCGAGGTGCCGCGGAGGCCTCGCCCGAGCCGGCGGGCGGCCTGATGGTGCTCGGAGGAGACGACGCCCCCGCGTCCGAGCACGCGGCGGGCGAGGGTTCCCGGGCGGGTCTCGATCCGATGCTGGATGCCCCAGTGGCTGCGGCGGGTCGCACCGTCGAGATTGATGTCCTGGTAGAGGCTGCCGCCGAGGGCGATGTTCATCAGCTGGGTGCCCTTGCAGACGCCGACCAACGGCAGGCTCGCCTCCAGCGCAGCCCGGGTGACACGTAGCTCGTGCACGTCCTTGCCGATGTCCGGAGTGTTGAGGGGGACGCGGGGCTTCTCGCGGTAGAGGGCAGGGTGGATGTCGACCACGCTGCCGCCGAGGACGAGCGCGTCGGCGAGCGCGATCTGCGGCTCGATCGCGCCCGGCCGCATAATCCGCACCTCGGCTCCCTCTCGCTCGAGCCAGCTCACGTAGGGGGCGGGGTCGTCGCGGGTATCGAGCAGCACGAGCGGCGCCTCGCGCACCAGCAGGCCCGAATACAGCTCCGCGAAGGCGCGGCGGGCGCGAGCGGTGCGCTTGCGCGCCGCCTCGGGCGTGATCGCCAGCGTCTCGGCGATCTCCGCATAGGAGAGGCCGGCCTGGAAGCGCAGCAGGACGAGCAGCCGCTGGTGGGCGGAGAGCCGGGAAAGTGCCTCCCGCACTGAGAGCGCCTCGGTGCCATCGACCGCGAGACCCGCGACCGCCTCGTCCTCCAGTGGATGGTGGTCGCGGACGCGACGGCGCCTGAGCTCGTCGAGCGCCAGATTGGTGGCCGTTCGCTGCAGCCAGGCGGCCTGCTGGGCAGCCGCGAGGCCGACGGGTGCCCTCTGCCATAGGCGTAGGAAGGCCTCCTGGGCGAGGTCCTCAGCCGACTCGCGCGACCCGAGCATCCGCTCCAGCCTGCGGATCAGCCCGGCTGAGTGGCGTTCGTAAACGGCTTCAGCGGTCATCTACAGATAGAACGTACTGACAGGCCAAAACCGGACGGCGACCCTCAACCGAGGATCGCCTGCACGGCCATCGCGCACCCGCTCACCACGAGCACGGCGGCCATCGCCCGGATCAGCTGACGCTCGTCGAGCCGGCCGGTGAAGCGCGAGCCCAGGTACGCCGCCGGCATCGCCGCTGCGGCGCCGACGGCGAGGATCCCCCAGTCGACGCCGCTGGGCAGGTGACCGATCAGCCCCCCGACTCCGACCACGGCTCCCACCGCCGCGTTCGTGCCGACGGCCGCGTACGGGCTGACGCCGGCCCAGCGAACCATCGCGGGCAACCGCAGCGAGCCCAGAATCAGGCCGACAAGGCCGCCCAGGACCCCGACCCCGAAACCCACCAAGGCAGCGTTGATGAGCAGCTCGCGATGGCTCGGGACCCGGTCAGGCTGATCCGGCTTCGGGCGCTGATAGCGCCAGACCTCGACGGCGCCGTAGAGCACGACCACCGAGATCGCGGCGAGCAGGATCCGATCGGGGAGCACGCCGGCGATCAGTCCGCCGATGATCGCCCCGACCAGCGAGGTCGGCGCCATCCACCAGAACAGCCGCCAGCTGATCCGCCCACCGCGCCAGTGGCCGTAGCCCGCGGTGATCGCCGCGGCACCGCTGATCGCGACGTTCGCGCCGGCCCCCGCGGCGGGGCTGCTCGCCACCAGGACGATCAGGGGCAGCCGCAGGTTGCCGAGCACCAGCCCCACCAGCCCCCCGAAGAACGAGACCGTGAACGACCAGACGAGGACCGCGATCAGCTCCAGTGCATCCAAGGCCGCGAGACGCTAACGGGGTCTCATACTTCGCGCAGTGAACGGAACGAGGACCAACGCGGAGCTGATGCTGACCGGTCTTATCGGCTATCAGCAGGGGGACGGCGAGACCCTGCGGAGCCTGATGCACCCCGAGATCGAGAGCTACTCCGAGCCCGGGATGATCAACGCCGGCACGTACAGCGGGTTCGCCGGCTTCAGGCGGTGGGCCGCGCAGTGGGAGGAGGCGTGGGATGAGGTCAGCTACGAGCCGCTCGAGTTCATCGACGTCAGCGACACGCTTCTGGTCGCGAGGGTCCGGGTCGTCGGCAGGGGCGCGGGCAGCGGGCTCGAGACCGATCGCGAATTCGGGTACCTGTACGAGCTGCGGGACGGGCGCTGCACGCGCTTTCACCTCTACGTGAGCGTCAACAGCGCTCTGGAGGCGGCGAGCCGTCTCGCGGAGGAGCCGTGAGCGACCGGCTCTTCGAGACGGGCGGTGAGACGCCTCGCACGGGAGTTCCTCCCGAGGAGGCTCCGCTGGCGACCAGGATGCGCCCTCGCGACCTCGACGAGTTCGTGGGGCAGAGCCATCTGCTCGGCGAGGGCTCGGCGCTGCGTGTTGCCATCGAGTCCGGTGAGCCGCATTCGGCGATCTTCTACGGCCCTCCGGGGACCGGGAAGACCACGCTGGCGCGGATCATCGCGGCGCGGATCGAAGGTGCCTTCGAGGAGCTCTCGGCCGTCAACGCGGGCCGCGCCGAGGTCCGGGAGGTGATGGCCCGCGCCGAAGAGCGCCGGGCCTCCGGCCGGCCGACGATCTTCTTCCTCGACGAGATCCACCGCTTCAACAAGGCCCAGCAGGATGCTCTCCTGCCGGCCGTCGAGGAGGGCCTGGTCACCCTGATCGGGGCGACGACCGAGAACCCGTACTTCGAGGTCAACTCGGCGCTGCTCTCGCGAACCCAGATCTACGAGTTCCGCCCGCTCACCGACGAGGAGATCGAGGGCCTCCTGCGCCGGGCGCTGAGCGAGCAACGCGGGCTCCCCGAGGCTCCGGCGGTCCCCGATGAGGCCCTCGAGATGCTCGCGGCCCGATCCGGAGGGGACGCTCGGGTCGCCCTGGCGGCCCTCGAGCGCGCCGCCGAGACGACCCAGGCCGCGGGCGAGACCGAGGTTGCGATCGCCGCGGTCGAGGACGCGCTGCAGCGCAAGGCGCTGCTCTACGACCGCGCGGGCGACAAGCACTACGACTACATCTCGGCCTGGATCAAGGCGACCCGAGGGTCGGATGTCGACGCCTCCATCTACTACCTCGCGGTGATGCTGGAGGGTGGCGAGGACCCGCGCTTCATCGCCCGCCGGATGGTGATCTTCGCCTCCGAGGACGTCGGCAACGCCGATCCGCAGGCGCTCGTCATCACCAACGCGGCGGCGCAGGCCGTCGACCGCGTCGGCCTGCCGGAGTGCGCGCTCAACCTCGCCCAGGCGGCTGCCTACCTGGCGCTCGCGCCGAAGTCGAACGCCTCGACGCGAGCGATCTCCAGGGCCTCGGCACATGTCCGCGAGCACGGCGCGGCCGAGCCGCCGCCTCACCTGCAGGACGCCCACTACCCGGGTGCGCGTAAGCTCGGCCGCGGCGAGGGCTACCGCTATCCGCATGACGAGCCCGGTGCGGTCACCGACCAGCCGCTGGCGCCGGATCCGGTGCGCGACGAGCGCTTCTACGAACCTACCGAGCGCGGCTTCGAGGCCGAACTCCGGGAGCGGCTCAGCCGCCTGCGCGCGCTCCTCGGCAAGCGGCGCGACCAGGATTAGCCGCAGATTAAGAGCGCGAGAGAGCGAAGTTCTCGGCGCCGCAACCTTTCCGGGAGGGCCGTGTTCTGAGGATCGTCTGACGCTCTGGCATGTGTGCGGTTCGCCGGAGCCGGCGCGTAAAAAGCCGGGGAGTGGACACGGAGGCCGGGAGCTCGGGGATTGCTCTCGGCCTCCACAACTTTCGTCGTACTACAGATCGGGAGGAGGGAGACAGCGGCCTCGGCGGGACGCCGCTGTACACACGTAGAATCGCCTCGACCGAGCGCAAGCGACCGAGAGGATCCACGCGATGGAGGCGACCGCAACGAAGAGCACCACGAGGAAGAAGCCCCCGAAGCGCTCGAAAGCCAAGGCCTCGCTCGAGTCGTTCAACCCGACGACCGGGGAGCTCGTCGGCAGCGTCGAGACGCTCACCCCGGCCAAGGTGCAGGGGGTTGTCGACGACGTCGCCGAGGTCCAGCCCTTCTGGGCGGCGCTCACGCTCGAAGACCGCGCCCGCTACATGCGCCGCGCGAGCGACGTGCTGCTCGAGGATCTGGACGAGATCGCCGAGCTGCTCACCAACGAGCAGGGCAAGCCGCGGGTGGAGAGCTACACGATGGAGCTGCTGCCCACGATCGATTCCTTGAAGTGGATCGCCGACAACGGCCCGGAGATCCTCTCCGACGAGAAGCTCTCGATGCCGCTCTTCCTGAAGTCGAAGAGCGCGAAGCTCACCTATGAGCCGATCGGCGTCGTGGGCGTGATCGCTCCCTGGAACTACCCCTGGTCGATCCCCTTCGGCGAGGTCGCCATCGCGCTGATGGCGGGCAACGGCGTCGTGCTCAAGCCGGCCAGCCTCACTCCTCTGATCGGAGAGCGGATCCGCCAGACCTTCGAGAAGGCGGGCCTCCCCGAGGGCCTCGTCCGGACCGTCCACGGCGGCGGCCGGATCGGCGACGCGCTGGTCAAGTCCACGGCGGGGAAGATCTTCTTCACGGGCTCCGTCGAGGTCGGGCGCAAGGTCGGGGTCGAATGCGCGAAGCGGATGAAGGGCTCGGTGCTCGAGCTGGGCGGCAAGGACCCGCAGATTGTCTGTCCCGACGCTGACCTCGCCAACGCCATCTCAGGCGCGGTCTGGGGCGGGTTCGCGAACGCGGGCCAGACCTGCTCTGGGATCGAGCGCGTCTACGTGCACCGCGACGTCGCGGACGCGTTCATCGAGGGGGTCGTCCGCGAGACCGAGCGGCTCACGGTCGGCGACCCGCGCGGGTGGACCACCGAGATCGGGCCGATGGTCTCCGCTGAGCAGGCCACGATCGTCAACGAGCTGATCGACGACGCGGTCGAGAACGGCGCCACGAAGCTCATCGGCGGCGCGACCGAGGTCGAGGGGATGAAGGGAAGTTTCATCGCGCCGGTCGTCCTCACCGGGGTCACGCACGAGATGCGGATCATGAAGGAGGAGATCTTCGGGCCGGTCCTGCCCGTGATGACCGTCGATTCCGAGGAGCAGGGCGTCGCACTCGCCAACGACTCCGAGTTCGGCCTCGGCGCCTCGATCTGGACCAAGGACCGCGCCAAGGGGGAGCGGATGGCGCACGAGATCGAATCGGGGATGGTCTGGATCAACGACCACTCGTTCTCGCACGGCGCCTGCGTCTGCGCCTGGGGTGGTGTCAAGGACTCGGGCCTGGGCCGCTCGCACTCGAAGTTCGGCTTCTACGAGTGCGTGAACATCAAGCAACTCGCCTGGGAGCCGGGCTGGGCTCGCGACATGTGGTGGCAGCCGTACGACCGCAAGCTCGGTGACGCGATCCGCTACTCGGCCCAGCTGCTCTACAGCCGCAACGGCAACCGGCTGAAGGCACTGCGCGAGGGGATCCGCCCGCTGGTCGAGGTGACGCGCCGAACCATGCGCAAGGGCGGTTAGAGGCGAGCCTCTTCGCCCGGTTTTTCCGCAAAATAGGTAACGACGCGAATGGGCGGTCGGGGAGCCTTGCTAACCTGCCGCGCGTTCTTCCGCTGAATCTCCGCCAAGGGACATAGGTCGGAGATCGGGGGACCCAAATGTTGGGGCGAATCGCGGCCAGTAAGCCGCGTAGCGCGATCTTTCAGCGCGAGCCCGTCAGCTAACCCCGTAGGCAACGAAAGAGGAAGGTTTGAGGGCGCACCGCGAGCATCAGACTCAGTTCGTCCTGCGCCACCTGCATGATTTGCGCGCCGGAAACGGGTTGTTTTGAGTAGCGGCCCACCGGACGGCTGAGCGGCCAAACAACTCACAGTCCTAAAGATCGGCCAACGAATGGCCGATGTATTTGACGGGGCGATCCAACACGTGTCCAAGTCGGACTAGCGAGAAACGCGCAGGCAATTACCGAACCATGACCGCCAATCGACGCTTTCACCCCCTTCTCACGGCCGCCGGCCTGCTGGCCCTGTTGCTGACCGGCGTGCTGACCGCCGGCTCGGCTCTCGGCAGCGGCGCCCACAGCTCGAAGGCGAAGGTCGCGACCTCGGTCACGATGAGGCACAAGACGTTCACGATGAGCAGGCCGGATGAGAAGCGGCGTCTCACGGTCGGCTGCCCGGGCAAGCAGCGTCCGCTCGGCGGCGGGATGACCAGCTCCCCGCCGCCCACCAGCGATGGCGAGGGCGCCTACCCGCATTCCTACGAGCGACTCGGCGTCCAGCGCGGCTGGCACGTCACCGCGGTGCTTTACGACCCCGATCACCGCAACACCCAGCCCCGGAACGTGACCCTGCAGGTCGCCTGCGGCCCCCGGATCGGGCATGTGACCCCGCCGCACAAGACCAAGTTCGTGAAGCCCGGACAGACGAAGACGGTCGTCGCCACCTGCCCGGGCCGCCGCCATCTCTTCTCCGGTGGGTTCCAGCGCACCGACTTCATCTCGAAGGGCGGCAACTACGTGATCGAGTCACGGGCCATCTCGAGCAAGTCCTGGCGCGTCGTCGCGCACGCCTTCGGCGACTTCGGCGGCGAGATCACCGCGATTGCCTACTGCACGCGGAGCAAGCGGCCCATGATCACCGAGGTCTCGAACTCGACCTCCCTCGGGCCCGGCTACGGGAGCACGACCACACCCGCCTGCCCGCCCGGAACGCGGATGACCGGCGGCGGCTTCTCGAGCAACGGATCGACCACCACCTTCCTGACCAACGGGATCATCAACCAGGACGGGACCTGGTCCGCCTCGGGCTACAACTGGGGCTCCGGGGCCACCCTGACCGGTTACGGCTACTGCCTGCGCCGCTAGGCGCTCGAACTCCTCGTCACCGCTAGATTCGCTCGGGTGATGGAGCGAACGGCGGCCGTGCAGAGCCGCTCGGCGGATGCCAGTCCTGCCAACAGGGCGCTCGAGCCCGCGATCGGGCTGGTCGAGCTGCGGCGCGACTTCGGCGACCGCACCGCCCTGCCCGGGGTGGATCTCCGGGTCGAGCCGGGCCAAAGCGTCGCGGTGATCGGACCGAACGGCTCGGGAAAGTCGACCCTGCTCCGGATCCTGGCCGGGCTCCTGCGGCCGAGCGGCGGCGTGGTCTCGGTCCTCGGCTGTGATCTGCCGAAGGAAACTCACCGCCTCCGCGGCCGCGTGGGCTACCTCGGGCACGAGCCGTTGCTCTACCGGGACCTGAGCCCGCGCGAGAACCTGGGACTGTCCGCCGCGCTGCACGGGCTCGACCGCGAGGTCATCGAGCCGCGGATCGAGGCGCTGCTCGATGCCGTGGGCATGACCGCTCGGGCGGATGACCGGGTGGCGGAGCTCTCCGCCGGTATGAAGCAGCGCATCGACATCTGCCGTGCGGTGCTGCACGAACCGGAGTTGCTCCTTCTCGACGAGCCCGATGCCCACCTCGACCCGGATGCGCGCCGCCGCCTTACCCCTCTGATCGCCGCCGGCAACGGACGCACGAGGCTGGTGGTCAGCCACGAGCGCGGGGTCGTCACGGCGGCAGCCGACTTCGTGCTGGAGCTCGGATGACCGCGTACGCCGCACTTCTGGGCAAGGACCTCCGCGTCGAGCTGCGGACCTTGCGCTCGCTGCCGGCGATGGCGCTCTTCGCAGTCACCGCCTTCATCATCTTCCGCTTCGGCCTCGACCGCGAGCAGCTCTCCGGCGAGCTCGCGGCGGGCGTTCTGGTCCCGACGCTGCTGTTCGCAGCGCTTCTGGCCATCAACCGCCTTTTCGTCGCCGAGCGCGAGGAGGGCGGCTTCGACCTTGTGCGTCTGGCTCCGGTCGACCGCACCGTCCTCTTCGCGGCCAAGGCGAGCGCATTGGTCATCTACCTCACCGTCCTCGAGCTGGTGGCGGTGCCGATCTTCGCGCTCTTCTTCCTCGAGTCGGCTTCGGGACTGCTCCCCTTCGCGCTGATCCTGCTGCTGGCAAACGTCGGCCTGGCGGCGACCGGAACCCTGATCTCCACCATCGCGACGATGTCGGGCGCCAGAGACCTGCTCGCGCCCCTCATCCTCCTACCCCTGCTGGTCCCGCTGGTGATCGCGGCAGCGGGGGCGGGCGAGCACCTGCTGGCCGAGGACGGCCCGGACTACGGGCGCTTCGGTACATGGCTTGGATTGCTCGGCCTCTACGATTTGATCTTCCTCCTGGTCGGCTACGCGACCTTCGATTTTCTGCTGGACGACTAGCCCAGGGAACCGGATGGCCAACGCCCTCAAATCGATAACGCTGCGCCGCCTGGCGATCGCGACCGTCGCGGTCCTCGGCGCCGGCTACGCCCTGGCCTTCTTCGCCGCGCCGGAGGACGCCGACCAGGGCTTCATCCAGAAGATCTTCTACCTGCACGTGCCGCTCGCGACGGTGGCCCTCTGTGGCTGGATCGTCGCCGCGATCCACGGGATCCGCCATCTGCGGAGCGGCGATCCGAAGCATGACGCCAGGGCCTATGTCTCGATCCACCTCTCGGTGATCTTCGGACTCGGCGTGCTGGTCACCGGGGCGATCTGGGCGAAGGGGTCCTGGGGCGTCTGGTGGGAGTGGAAGGAGCCGACGCTGGTCAGCTTCCTGATCGTCTTCCTGCTCTACGCGACGTACTACCCCCTGCGCTATGCGATCGAGGACCGCGACCGCCAGGCCCGCTACGCATCGGTGTTCGCGATCACGGCCGGCGCCTTCGTGCCGCTCAACTTCCTGGCAGTCCGGCTCGCCGAGCCGCTGATCCACCCACGCACCTTCTCCTCCACCGGCGGCCTGCCCGATTCGATGCTCTGGCCGTTCCTGGTCTGCCTGGCCGGGATGGCGCTGCTCTGGGCGACCCTGGTCTGGTTCGAGCTCGACTCGAAGGCGGCGTCGGCCAACCTGAAGCGAATCCGCAGAGCGCTGGAGGCGACGGCGTGATCCCTCTGCTCGCCGCTTCGAGCACTGACTACGTCGGTGGCGCCTATCTCGTCTTCCTCCTCCTCCTCCTGATCTACGTCGCGATCATGGCCGCCAAGCTGAGCCGGATCCAGCGCGAGCTCAGCTCCCTCGCCGAGCTCGCCGAGCGGCCGTCGAGCGAGTCCGCTGAACATGACGTAGGGCAGATCCACGAGCGAGAGCACGAGATCGAGACCGTGCGCCAGGGGGAGCGATGAGCGACCTCCTCGCACTCGGCGTCTCCCACCGCACCGCGCCGCTGGCGTTGCGCGAACAGCTGGCTCTCACCGAGGGCCGTGCCGCCGGGATCATGAACGCGCTCGTCTCCGAGGAGCCGATCAGCGAGGCGGTCGCGCTCTCCACCTGCAACCGCACCGAGCTCTATCTGGTCGCGACCGATTCGGTCGAGGCCGAGACCGCCGGCCTCGGAGTCCTAGCCCGCGAGGCCGGGATCCCGCCCACCGAGCTCCTCGGACCGCTCTACTCCCTCCGCGGCACCGAGGCGGCCAGGCACCTCTACCGGGTAACCGCGGGCCTCGACTCGATGATCCTCGGCGAGGCCGAGATCCAGGGGCAGGTGAAGCGCGCGTATGAGCTGGCGCTGGTGGAGGGCGCGACCGGGCCGATCCTCAACAGGATGGTTCGCGGCGCCCTTGCTGCGGGCAAGCGCGCTCGGACCGAGACCGCGGTGGGCGAGAAGGGCGTATCCATCCCCTCGGTCGCGGTCGAGCTCGCTCAACGGAACCTCGGCGACCTCTCAGCGCGCCGCGTCCTGCTGATCGGGGCGGGCGAGACCTCCGAGCTCACGGCCCGCGCCCTCGCCGCACGCGGCTCGGACGCCGTTTTTATCGCCAACCGCGGCTACAACCGCGCGATCTCGCTGGCCGAGCGCTTCGGCGGCAACGCGGTTCGGATCGATGAGCTGCCCGTGCAGCTCGATAGCGCCGACATCGTAGTCTCGACCACCAACTCACCCCACCATCTGATCGAGCGCTCCGAGCTCGAGCTGATCATGGAGCAGCGCGATGGCGCGCCGCTGCTGGTCATCGACCTGGCCGTTCCTCGCGACATCGACCCGGAGTGCCGCGCGATCGAGGGGGTCAGCCTCTACGACGTCGACGAGGTCCAGGCGATCGTGGAGCGGAACGCCTCCGGCCGGGAGGCCGAGGCGCGCCGTGCGGGCGGGATCCTCGATTCCGAGCTCTCCCGCTTCGAGCGCTGGCTCGGTGCCCAGGAGGTGATGCCCACCGTGGCGTCGCTGCGGGAGCGTGGCGACACGATCGTCTCGCAGGTCCTCGCCGAGAACGCGACCCGCTGGGAGAGCCTCTCCGCCACCGACCGCGAGCGGGTCGAGATGCTGGCCCGGGCGGTCGCCAACCGGCTCCTCCACGAGCCGACGGTGCGCCTGAAGGGTGCCGCCGACCGCGATGACGCCTACCTGCAGGTGAGCGCGCTCCGCGAGCTCTTCGGGCTCGACGCCGGGACCGAGCCGGAGGCGGAACCCGGCGAGGGCGCCGACGTCGCCTCGCTCGACGAGAGGCGACGTCGCAACGAACGTGGCTGAGCGTCCGCTCCGGCTCGGGACGCGCGGCAGCGCTCTCGCCCTCGCGCAGGCGAACGCGGTGGCCAAGATCATGGCCGGCGCCGAGGTGGTCCCGATCAAGACCTCCGATAACAAACCCGCGGCGGGCGGAGACAAGGCACGCTTCGTTCGCCAGATCGAGCGCGCGCTGCTCGACGGCGAGGTCGACCTCGGGATCCATTCGGCCAAGGACCTGCCGACGGATCTGCCCGAGGGCCTCGAGATCGCGGGGGTGCCGGAGCGGGAGGACGCCAGGGACGCCTTTATCGGACACGTCGATTCACTCGGCGAGGTGCGTGAGGGCTCGCGGATCGGGACGTCGAGCCTGCGACGCCGTGCCCAGATACTGGCTCGGCGACCGGACCTGCACGTCGTCGATCTGCGCGGGAACGTCGACACTCGTCTGGCGCGGTACGAGGCGGGCGATTTCGACGGACTTGTGCTGGCGGCTGCGGGCCTGCACCGCCTCGACCGGGCCGAGGAGATCGCCTTCCCGATCGAGCTCGACGAGCTGGTTCCGGCGCCCGGACAGGGCGCGATCGCGATCGAGGCGCGTCACTCCGACGACCGGGCCGTCACCGCGGTCGAGTCGATCACCGATCGCGGAGCGCTGGGCAGACTGAGCGCCGAGCGCTCCCTGGTCGCCGCGCTGGATTCGAGCTGCAACACGCCGCTGGGCGCGACCGCCACGCTCGAGCGCGGCGGCCGCATGCGATTGCTGGCCTTCTGCGGGCTGCCGGACGGCAGCGAGTGGCTCCGCGATGAACTCGAGGAGGACGCCTCGGACCCCGAGGGCCTGGGCGTCGCCCTCGCCGAGCGCATGAAGGCTGCGGGCGCCGCTGACATGCTGGAGCGCGCCGAGTCGATGGCGGTGGTGAAGTGAGCGACGGGCCGGGGATCGTCTACCTGGTCGGCGCGGGCCCCGGCGACTCCGGCCTGATGACGATCCGCTCGCTGGATCTGATCGTCGCGGCGGACGTGATCGTCCATGACCGCCTGATCCCCGCGGACGCCCTGGCTGCCGCCCGGCCGGATGCCGAGATCCTCTACGTCGGCAAGGAACCGGGTGAAGCGAGCGTCGCGCAGGAGGACATCGAGAAGTTGCTCATCGACCGCGCGCGCGAGGGCAAGATCGTCGTCCGGCTGAAGGGCGGCGATCCGTTCGTCTTCGGGCGCGGCGGAGAGGAGGCGGAGGCCCTGGCTGCGGCCGGCATTCCCTTCGAGGTCGTCCCCGGCGTGACCGCGGGGGTGGCGGCACCGGCCTACGCGGGCATCCCGGTCACCCACCGTGAGGACGCCTCGGCGGTCGCCTTCATCACCGGCCACGAGAACCCCGAGAAGGAGGACTCCGTCCTCGACTACGAGGCTCTGGCGCGCTTCCCGGGGACGCTCGTCTTCTACATGGGCGTCAAGGCCCTGCCCCGTATCGCTGAAGCGCTGATCGAGGCCGGGCGCCAGGGCTCCGAGCCCGCCGCGGTGGTGGAGCGTGGCACCCTGCCCGGCCAGCGCGTCGTGAGCTCGACACTCGAGGGCATCGCGCAGGCAGCCGAGGAAGCCGACCTCAGGCCGCCCTCGGTGACGATCGTCGGCCCGGTCGCGGCTCGCCGGGATCGAATCGCCTGGCTCGAGGGCCGTCCGCTGCACGGCAAGCGAATCGTCGTCACCCGCGCCCGGGCGCAGGCGAGCGAACTCGCCCGCCGCCTCGACGCGCTCGGCGCCGAGCCGATCGAGCTGCCCGCGATCCGAATCGAGCCCCGCCTCGACTCCGACGAAGTCCGACGCGCCATCGAGAGCCTGCACGCCTACGCGCTCGTCTGCCTGACCAGCCCGAACGGGGTCAACCTTCTGTTCGAGGCGATGGCGGCCCAGGGCCGGGACGCCCGCGCTCTCGCTAACGCGAGCGTCGCGGCGATCGGCGCCGGCACCGAGGCCGCCCTCGCCGGGTACGGGGTGATCGCCGACATCGTCCCGGACCGCTTCGTCGCCGAGGAGCTCGTCGAGGCGCTCGACCAGCTCCAGCTCGCGGCCAAGCCGGTGCTCGTCGCCCGCGCCGCCGAGGCACGCGAGCTCCTGCCCGACGCACTGCGCAAGAAGGGCGCCCAGGTGGACGTGGTGACGCTCTATGAGACCGTTGCCGAGGATCCCGACCCAGAGGCGCTCGAGCGCGCCCGCGAGGCCGACTACATCACCTTCACCTCCTCGTCGACCGTCCGCAACTTCGTCGAGAAGGCCGGGAAGAACGGGATCCCGAAGGACGCCCGGGTGGTCTCGATCGGCCCAGTCACCAGCGAGGCTGTCCGCGAGGCTGGCCTGACAGTCGACGTCGAGGCCGAGCGCCACGACATCGATGGACTGGTCGACGCGCTGCTCGCGGCGGTCTCACACTGACGCGACCGTCCTGCCTGAGGGTCGAGTGCGGACCCAAAGCCAGGACAGTCCCCAACGTAGGATCAGACGGTGGCGACGCCGCGGCCGATCACGTTCCTCTCCGACTACGGCTACGAGGATGAGTTCGCCGGCGTCTGCCGGGCGGTGATCGCGCAGATCGCCCCCGGCGCGCCGCTGATCGACCTGAGTCACGGGATCGCCCGCCAGGACGTCCGACAGGGCGCGATCGTGCTCGCCAACGCGCTCCCCTCCTGTCCCCCTGGCGTCCACCTGGCCGTCGTCGATCCGGGCGTGGGCTCGGCGCGCCGGGCGGTGGCGGTCGCTGCCGCCGAGGGCCGCTTTCTGGTCGGGCCCGACAACGGACTGCTCTCGCGAGCCCTCGATCGGCTCGGAGGAGCCCTCGACGCGGTCGAGCTCGCGCGCTCGCCCTTCCGCCTCGAGCCGGTTTCGGCGACGTTCCACGGCCGCGACCTGTTCGCGCCGGTTGCGGCCCACCTCTCTCTCGGGGCCCGCCTCGATGAGGCGGGCCGGTCGATCGATCCCACCTCGCTGCTGAGGCTCGACCTTCCCACCCCGCAGGTCGGTCCGGATGAGATCGTCGCTCACGCGATCCACGTCGATGGCTACGGCAACGTCACCCTGGACCTCGACGCCTCGGCGCTCGCCGGCGGGCCGGTTCAGCCAGGGGACGCGCTGGAGGTCGAAGCACCGGACGGCCACTTCAACGCCGTCTGGGCCCGCACCTTCGCCGACGTCGACTCCGGCGAGGTGCTCCTCTTCGAGGATTCCTCCGGCGCGCTCGCGCTGGCGGTGAGCGGGGGCAGCGCCGCCGGGCTGATGGACCTCGCGCCGGATCGCGAGTTGAAGCTGCGGCCCCCGAAGTGAATCCCGGCGCCGGAACCGGCAACGGCACGACGCCGGTGGGCTTCGGCAGCCCGCATCGCCATTTCCGGCGCGCCGACTCAACCAACGAGCGCGCCAAGGAGCTGGCGATGGCAGGCGCGCCGGGCGGGCTGGTGGTCACGGCCGATGAGCAGACGGCCGGCCGGGGCCGCCGCGGGAACGAGTGGTTCGCGCCGCCGGGATCCTGCCTGCTCTACTCGGCGCTTCTGCGGCCGTTCGCCGCGGCTGGAGTCGGGCTGCTGCCGCTGGCCGTGCCGGTCGCGGTCTGCGAGGCGGCGGAGGAGGTGGCACCCATGCGCTGCCAGGTGAAGTGGCCAAACGACGTCTGGGTCGACGAGCGCAAGGTCGCCGGCGTGCTCGTCGAGGCCCGCCCGGATGAGGGTTGGGCGGTGATCGGCGTGGGCCTCAACGTGGCGATCCCGCCTGAGGAGTTCCCGGCGGAGCTGCGCGAGACGGCGGCCTCTCTGCTTCCCACCGAGGCGGAGGGCGGCGTGCCGGCCGGTGGGGCGCCCGGCGTCCGACGCGCGCTCGCGGCGCTCAACCAGTCGCTGGGACGCTGGACCGCGGCAAGCGACGACGAGGTGCTCGCCGCCTTCCGGGCCCGCGATGCACTCTGCGGCAGGGAGATCTCATGGCAGGGTGGCGAGGGCATCGCCGAGCAGATCGACGAGCGCGGTCACCTGGTCGTCGAGAAGGCCGACGGGGAGCGAGTCGCACTGGGAGCCGGCGAGGTCCACCTCGCCGTTGACCGCTAGCGAGCCGGCGAACGTCCCTCGATCCCCCCTAGAGCGGGGCCTCCGGGACGTTCAGCGGGAGGACTCGTCGCCCGTCTCGATCTCGTCGGGCTCGTTGGCCTCCGGCCCGGCGCCGTTCTCGCTGCCGGCCTCGAGCTCATCGGGTTCCTGCTGCTCGTCATTCGACTCGGCGCGCGCCCCGTTCCTCTCCGCCGAGCCGCCGTCCTTTGAGGCGCCCTTGCGCTTCCGGCGCCTGCGGCGGCCACCCGACTTGGGGAAGTTGCGAAGCAGCTCGCGGGCAACGGCGGAAGGCTTGCGGGCCGCGCGCATCCGAGCCCCGCGCAACACCTCCTCGCCCTCGGGAGTGTGCGCGATCCCGGCGGCCAGCAGCGCAGCGGCGAGGCGGCGGTCCTGGTTGCGCGCCGCGTGCACCAGGCGGCGCGCGTTCCGCCCATGGGCCCGGCCGGATGAGTTGACGAGCAGCCCGAGCAGGCGCTTGGTCTCGGGCCAGCGCTGCACCGCGTACTCCTCGTGCAGGTCGCGGCTGTAGTCGGCGAGGCGCCAGACCCAGGCCTGGGCCTGGTCGCGGCGGCCGATCCGGCGCTCGGCGAGTGCCTCCAACATGACCTTGGTGCCTGCGCGCCGGTCGTCGCGGGACCAGGTGCCGATGGTGTCGATCGCATCGTCGAAGGCGTCGGGGTCGCGCAGCGCGGCGATCTCGGAGAGGGCCTTGATGCGCAGCTGCTGATTGCGGTTGCGCTGCACGCAGGTGAGCAGGAAGCGGCGGCGGAGCTCGCGGCTCTGGTCGTGCTGGAGCATCGCCTTGGCGCGGCGCCAGCCGGAGGGGTTGACCCGAGCGCCGGCGAGCGCCGCCCAGACGTGCTGCTCGGAGTGGTTCAGGTTCTCGACCGCGATCCGCCAGAGCTCGCGCTCGAGGACGCGCAGGCGGCGGTTCGCATCGTCCGAGACCGGCACGACGCGCTTCTCGACCCGCACCCGGCGGCCGCGTCCGCGCCGCACCGGGCCGACGACGATCGCGCCGCCGCGGTAGACGTCGCGGTCGAGCAGGCTGTGCAGCGTGACGATCGTCTCGTCGTGCGTGGTCGCCGGGTGGACGAAGTCGATCACCAGGCCGGCTTCCTTGCCCGGGTTCCGCCGCGTCACGCGACCGACGCGCTGCTGATAGACGCGCCGCGAGGCAGTCGGGGCGAGATGCATGCAGATCGTCGCCCGGGGAGAGTTCCAGCCCTCGGCGAGCAGCATCGCGTTGCAGAGCACGTCCACGTCGCCTCGTTCGAAGCCAGCCAGGATCTCGGCGAGCTCGCGCTTCGGCGTCTCCCCGGAGACGGCGCGGGCGTTGATCCCCGCCTCCTGGAAGGCCTTGGCCACGTTGTTCGCGTGCTTCACCCCAGCGGTGTAGACGACGCCCGCGACCCGGCGAAAGCGCGAGCGGTAGAGGTCCGCGATCGCGACGTTGAAGGGAGTCTGGTCGAGGAGCTTGGCCAGCTCCTCCTGGTCGAAGTCCTGGTCCACCTCGCCCTTTCGCAGCGGCACCTTGGCGATCGTGCGGACGCCCGGCCCGGGCGGGATCCGGACGCAGCGAAGCGGCGCGATCACTCCGCGCCGGGCGGCCTGGGCGAGGTCGAAGCGCGACGTCTGGGTCGGGAAGAGGTCGGTGACGTGGCGGGCGATCAGTGCGCCGGTCGCGGTCATGCCGATGAAGACGGGCCCCGGCCAGGCCCGGATGCAGGCGCTGGTCTTCTCGCCGAGCGCGGTGTGGGCCTCGTCGCAGATGACGATCGAGTACGCGTCCGAGACCCGGCCGGCGTTGCGGACGAACCACTGATAGGTCTCGACCGTGACCGGTCCGTACGGATGGTCGGCCCCGTCGAGCAGGGGCGGCGAGAGGCGGTCCGCGTAGCCGCGGTCCGAGATCTCGCCGATGAACTGGTCGACCAGGTTGCGCCGGTGGGTGAGGATCAGGATGCCGCCCGTCCGCGAGGCCTCGATGAAGCCGACGGCGGCGACCGTCTTGCCGGAACCTGTGGCGTGCTCGAACCAGAAGCGGCGGTCGGCGCCCGGATCCTCCGGCGCCTCATCGACGACATCCTCGTCGGACTCCTCGGTCCAATCCTCGGCTTCCTCCTCCTCGGTGGCCTCCTCGTCCTCGACCTCGCTGACCTCCTCGTCATCCTCCTCGCTGACCTCCTCGTCCTCGTCGAGGTCCACGTCGTCGGTGTCGGTGCCGACCCCGTTCTCGGAGGCGTCGTCCTCGGTTTCCTCGGTTTCAGCGACGGCCGGGGCGATGCCATTGCCGTTCCCGGTCCAGGAGTGACCGTTGATCCGCTCCTGGACGTCGGCGATCAGCGCGGCGAGCGTGCCCGAGAGGGCGTCGACCTGATGGGCGGAGAGCTCGGCGCCGTCTGCGAGATGCGGCTCTTCCTCCGAGAGCAGGCGCTCCAGCCCGAGCATGAGCGAGAAGTCGCGGCGCCACTCGATCGACGGGGCCTCGTGCCCCTCATCGATCTCGGCGAGAGCTGCGTCGAGCGCTCGCCGCCTGGGAGTCCCCGGGGCGAGATCCTTTGGTGTCTCCCCCTCCAGCAGGAAGGGCTCGCGGGCGAACTCGCGAGCACGCTCGATGTCGGCGCTCGTAGGCGCCTTTGCCGCTTTGGCGGCTGCCTTGGTTTCTTCAGCCATCTGAGGCTCTCTGATCTGCCGCTCCTCGCCAAACGCGAAGATGGCGAGGCGCAATTGGCCTGATCACGGGGGACCCGAGATACGGCTCTCCGCTCCGGGCTCTCCCTGGGTCCAGGAACTGGATGGACCGACAGGAATTAAAGCACTCTTGATGGCTGACCCGTATTCCCTGACTGTGAAAGCCGATCCACACTCTCGTCTGGTCCGGTCGGCCCTCGCCCTGGCGACGCTGCTGGCGGCGTTGGCGATCGCCGGCTGCGGCGGCTCGGACAACGGAAATCCCGACTCCCGCCTCACCCTCGACCAGGCGAAGGAGCCCATCTCCGGAGCCCCGCCTCAGCTCGCCGGGATCCGCGCGCAGGCCAACCAGCTGCTCGACGGCGGCACGGACGCCTTCGACGCACGCCTCGAGCAGCTGCGCGGGATGCCCGTGGTGGTCAACAAATGGGCCTCCTGGTGCGGTCCCTGCCGCTTCGAGTTCCCCTGGTTCCAGTCGCTGGGCGAGAAGCGCGGCGCGCAGATCGCGTTCCTCGGCGTCAATTCGAACGACTCGAGCGGTTCCGCCGAGACCTTCCTCTCGGAGCTGCCCCTGCCCTACCCGTCCTACTCGGACCCCGATCTCGACATCGCGCAGGAGCTGGGCGGGCCCCCGCAGGCTTTCCCCACGACCAGCTTCTACGACCGCTCCGGCAAGCTGATCTACACGCATCCCGGCCAGTACCAGGACGAGTCGGACCTGGTCGCGGACGTGAACAAATACGCAGCTGGCGGATAATGGGCCTATGGAAGCCCTAGCGATCGGCCTCCTGGCGCTGGCGCTGCTGCTCTTCATCGCCGAGGCGCACGCCCCGACCACCGTGCTCGGGCTGCTCGGCGTCGCGTCCCTGGTGGCCGCGGGATTCGCCTGGCGGGACGCCGATCACGACCTGCCGGTCGCGGCGATCATCGCCGGCGGCGTGATCCTCGCTGGCTTCGTCGTCTTCGCCTCACGCAAGGCGCTTGCGGCCCACCGGGACGAGCCGGTGCGCACCGGCTCGGAGGAGCTGGTCGGCGCTGTCGGCGAGGTGCGCGAGCCGCTCGACCCGGACGGCCAGATCTTCATTGCGGGCGCGCTCTGGAGGGCGCGGGCAACGGGTCCGGACCAGATCGGGCTAGGCAATAGAGTCCGCGTCAAGGCGGTGGATGGCCTGACTCTTGAGGTCGAGCCGGTCGCCGACCAAGACACGGCAACAGTCGAGAAAGGGTCCTGACCATGGCGGTAGCGATCGGCGTCCTCGTTGTCATCGCGTTCTTCGTGCTGATCTTCCTCGGCTCGTCGGTACGGGTTCTGAGGGAGTACGAGCGCGGGGTGATCTTCCGGCTCGGGCGGCTGATCGCGCAAAAGGGCCCCGGCCTGATCCTGCTGATCCCGGTGATCGACCGGATGGTGAGGGTAGATCTGCGAACGGTGACCCTCAACATCCCGCCGCAGGAGGTGATCACCCGCGACAACGTGCCGGCCAGGGTGAATGCGGTCGCCTACTTCCGCGTGATCGACCCGAACAACGCGATCGTCGAGGTGGAGAACTTCCTGCTCGCCACCTCGCAGATCGCGCAGACCACGCTGCGATCGGTGCTCGGCAAGGCGGACCTCGACCAGCTGCTCGCCGAGCGTGAGCGGCTCAACGAGGACCTGCAGAAGATCATCGACGAGCAGACCGAGCCTTGGGGCGTGAAGGTGACGACCGTCGAGATCAAGGACGTCGAGATTCCTGAGCAGATGCAGCGGGCCATGGCGCGCCAGGCGGAAGCCGAGCGGGAGCGGCGCGCAAAGATCATCAACGCCGAGGGCGAGTTCCAGGCCGCGGAGAAGCTGTCGCAGGCCGCCGAGATCATCTCCAAGAACCCGGCGACCCTCCAGCTGCGCTACCTGCAGACGCTGCTCGAGATGGGCGTCAACCAGAACACGACGATCGTCTTCCCGCTGCCGATCGACCTGATCGAGGCCTTCACCGAGATCAGGGCGAAGGCCGCCTCGGCTGGCGCCTGACGGCTTGAGCGCAGACTGCCGGCTGACGCTCACCGTGCGGCCGGCCCGCGACGCCGCCGAGGTAAAGGCGGCGATGGACCTGCGCGTCCGGGTCTTCGTCGACGAGCAGGGCGTCGATCCCGGTGAGGAGGTGGACGAGCTCGACGAGGAGTCCCTCCAGATCATCGGCCTCGATGACACTGGCGTGATCGCCACCTGCCGGGTGCGGGCGCTCGGCGAGGAGGAATGGAAGCTCGAGCGGATGGTGGTCGACCGGCGGGTGCGCGGGCTACGCGTCGGCGGACGCCTGCTGACGGGAGCGGAGGGGGAGGCGCGCCGGCGGGGCGCTCGGCAGATGGTCCTGCATGCTCAGCGGCGGGCCGAGCCGTTCTACGCGGCCCACGGCTACGCCGCGGAGGGCGACACCTTCCTGGACGCCGAGATCGAGCACGTGCGGATGCGAAAGGAGCTCGGTGGCTGAGCAACGGCCCAAGCCCGAGATCCGCCTCGACCAGCTCACCGGCCTGCGGACGATCCTCGCGCCGGCGCGCGCCGATCGACCCTTCGACTTCGGCGGCGTCGCCACGGAGCCCGATCCGAAGGCCGCCGAGAAGTGCCCCTTCTGCGAGGGACACGAGGACCGCACCCCGCCCGAGACCTGGGCCGATCGCCCGGGCGGCGGCGAACCGGACACGGCCGGGTGGCGGATCCGCGCAATCCCCAACCTTTATCCGGCGCTGGCGCAGGGCTGGCAGGACGACGCGGCGACTGGGCCGCAAGGCGGCGCCGAGAGCGGCGGAGGGTTTGCGGCCGTCACGGATCCCTTGCGTGCCACCTCGCGCGGCCGGGAGCCCGACCTCTTCCGCGTTTCGATCGCGACCGGCTTCCACGAGGTGATCGTCAACTCGCCCAGGCATTGCACCTCGCTCGGTCAGCTCGACGACGCCGAGCTCGCGGCGGCGGCGGCCGGCTGGCGTGCTCGGATGCGCGCCCACTCGGAGCAAGCTGCCTACGTGCAGCTGATCATCAACGAGGGGCGTGAGGCCGGCGCCTCGCTGGAGCACAGCCACGCCCAGCTGTACCTGCTCGGCTTCGTCCCCGCGGCGGTCGCCAGGGAGCGGGAGCGCTTCTCCTCCTACAACCAGCACACGTTGGGCGGCGACCTGCTGGCGGAGATCGCCTCCGAGGAGGTGCGCCGCCGCGAGCGGCTGGTGGCGATCGACGACGACGCCCTGCTGATCTGCCCCTGGGCCTCCCGGTCACCGTTCGAGCTCCGCATCATTCCCCGCAACCCCGCGCCGAGCTTCCAGGAGGACGGCGAGGTCGGCCTGGGGATGCTGCGCACGGCGCTGCGGGCGCTCGAAGCCCGCTTCGACGCCGTTCCCCAGTTCAACGCCTGGACGCTGACCGCCCCGCGTGGTGCGGAGACCTTCCACTGGCACCTTGACGTCGCGCCGCGAATCGGGATTCGCGCCGGGTTCGAGATGTCGACCGGGGTCGAGCTCAACATCTTTCCGCCGGAGCGAGCCGCGGCGGAGCTCCGCGAGGCGCTTGGGTAGGGTCCACGCCCGTGCCGCCGGTGCCCCGCCCCATACCGCGCTTCATCGCCGACGCCAGCGTCGAGGGGCTTCCCTACGGCCGCTGGGCGCAGCGCCTGCGCGATGAGTTCGTCAAGGCGTGTGAGCCGCACGTTGCGGAGGCCGGCGGGCCGCCGGGGGAGCTGATCTGGTTCCCGGAGCGCGGCTGGGGCGGCCGCGTCTACGTCCCGGCGGTGGCCCCGGTCGACGGCGCTGCCGAGCCGAGCGAGTACTTCGGCTTCGTCTCCTTCACCAGACCGGCTGAGGGCGATGCGGGCGAGGCGGCGAGCTTCGAGGCGCGCGCGGACTTCACCGACGTCACAGCCGATCAGAACCCGGACTGGATGATCGACCTGAACGAGGAGGTGATCGGCACCTGGCGTGGCGAGAGTGACCGCCGCGGCGACGTCACCCTTGTCTGGGGCACGCCGCTGATTCCAGGGGCGAAGGGGGCCACAGGCGAACTCGAGGCGGAGGTGGTCGACCAGACGCCGGTCACCGACGAGCGCTTCACGCTGCTCGCGCTCGACGCGGTCAAGGGGTTCCCGGATGACCTCTACCTGGAGGTCAAGATCTGGAGCACCCAGGGCCAGCAGCTCGCCGCCGAGAGCCTCTACGAGGAGCCAGAGGAATCCGAGCCGGGCGCCGGCTCCGCCTAGCGGACTAACCTCTCCCCGAGCCCCGATAGCTCAGCTGGATAGAGCGACTCCCTCCTAAGGAGTAGGCCCCAGGTTCGAATCCTGGTCGGGGCGCTCGCGGTCGGCGGGCCGGGCGTGGAATAGTCAGCCCGTGCCATCGACCCGGATGATCGAGCTGGGCGCCACGGGGCTGGAGGCCGAGGAGGTCGTCGCCGTCGCCCGGGAGGACGCCGAGGTCGAGCTCGCCGGCGACGCCCGCGACGCGATGGCCGCCAGCGCTGCGATCGTGGAGCGGCTGGCTTCCTCCGCGGAGCCCGCCTACGGCGTCTCCACCGGGTTCGGCTCGCTAGCGACCACGCCGATCCCGGCGGAGCGCCGCGAGCAGTTACAGCGGGCCCTGATCCGCTCTCACGCGGCCGGCATGGGAGAGCCGGTGGAACGGGATGTCGTGCGAGCGATGATGCTGCTGCGGGCTCGGTCGCTCGCCATGGGCTACTCGGGGGCGAGGCCCGAGGTCGCCGAGACGATCGCGGCGGTCCTGAACGCCGGGATCACGCCCGTAGTGCCGGAGCACGGCTCGCTCGGCGCCAGCGGCGACCTGGCCCCGCTCGCTCATTGCGGCCTGACCCTGATCGGCGAGGGGGAGGTCATCGACGCCGACGGGCGGCGGCGCCCGGCCGCCGAGGCGCTGCCGGAGGCCGGGATCGAACCGCTCACCCTGCGCGCCAAGGAGGGCCTGGCGCTGATCAACGGCACCGACGGCATCCTCGGCATGCTGGTACTCGCCATCCGGGACCTGCGCTTGCTGCTGCGGGGCGCCGATCTGACCGCCGCGATGTCGGTTGAGGCCCTGCTGGGCACCGATCGCGCCTTCGCCGAGGACCTGGTCGCCCTTCGCCCGCAGCCCGGACAGGCGGACAGCGCCGCCAACCTGCGGCGCCTGCTCGACGGCTCGCCGATCGTCGCCAGCCACCGCGCGGACGATCCGCGGGTGCAGGACGCCTACTCGCTCCGCTGCGCACCGCAGGTGAACGGCGCCGCGCGGGATGCGCTCGCCTACGCCGACCGGGTCGCGGCCGAGGAGCTGCGCTCCGCCATCGACAATCCGATGGTCCTGCCCGACGGACGGATCGAGTCGTGCGGCAACTTCCACGGAGCGCCGCTCGCCCTGGCCTGCGACCTGCTGGCGATGGCCGTCGCGGATGCCGGCGCGATCGCCGAGCGGCGGACGGATCGCCTGCTGGACGCGAGCCGCTCGGAGGGCCTGCCGCCCTTCCTTGCCGAGGACCCGGGCGTGGATTCGGGGCTGATGATCGCCCAGTACACGC
This sequence comes from Solirubrobacterales bacterium, assembly GCA_035265665.1. Lineage (GTDB taxonomy): Bacteria > Actinomycetota > Thermoleophilia > Solirubrobacterales > 70-9 > DASUPK01. Next base: position 60,439 of record DATFOK010000005.1, read on the forward strand.
AGGCCGCGATGGTCGCCGAGAACCGCCGCCTCGCGGCTCCCGCCGGGGTCGACTCGCTGCCGACGAGCGCGATGCAGGAGGACCACGTCTCGATGGGCTGGGGCGCGGCCCGGAAGCTGCGAACGGCGCTGGCCAATCTCCGGCGGGTCCTCGCGGTCGAGGCGGCGTGCGCTGCGCGGGGGCTCGAGCTGCGCGCTCCGCTGGAGCCGGGGGCGGGCACCGGCGCAGTCCTCGCGGCGATCCGCTCCGCCGGCGTCCCGGGACCGGGACCGGACCGCCACCTCGCCCCTGAGCTCCAGTCGGTGGAGCAGCTGGTCGCCGGCGGCGATCTCGTGCGGGCCGCCGAGAGCGCGATCGGGGAGCTCCGGTGAGCGGCCCTCGTCCGGTCCGCGCGCCACGCGGCGCGGAGCTCTCCTGCCGAGGCTGGCAGCAGGAGGCGGCGATGCGGATGCTGATGAACAACCTCGACCCCGAGGTGGCCGAGAATCCCGACCAGCTCGTCGTCTACGGCGGCAGTGGGCGGGCGGCGCGCTCCTGGGGGGCCTTCGACGCGATCGTCGGATCGCTGCGCGAGCTGGGCGCGGACGAGACCCTGCTGGTCCAGTCGGGCAAGCCCGTCGGCGTGTTCCGCACCCACGAGTGGTCGCCGCGGGTCCTGATCGCCAACTCGAACCTGGTCGGCGACTGGGACAACTGGGACGAGTTCCGCCGGCTCGAGGCCGAGGGCCTGACCATGTACGGCCAGATGACCGCCGGGTCCTGGATCTACATCGGGACCCAGGGGATCGTCCAGGGGACCTACGAGTGCTTCGCCGAGATCGCCCGCCGCCGCTTCGACGGATCGCTGGCCGGAACGATCTCCCTGACCGCGGGGCTCGGCGGCATGGGCGGGGCGCAGCCGCTCGCCATCACAATGAACGGAGGGGTCGCCCTCTGCATCGAGGTCGACGCCGCGCGCCTGCGGCGCCGGATCGAGACCCGCTACCTCGACGAGGAAGCCGACGGCCTCGAGGACGCGATCGCCCGTTGCCGCGCGGCCAAGGACGGGCGCCGCGCGCTCAGCGTCGGGCTGGTCGCCAACGCCGCCGACGTGCTGCCGGAGCTCCAGAGAATGGGCTTCGAGGCCGACATTGTCACCGACCAGACCAGCGCTCACGACCCCCTCAACGGCTATGTGCCGAACCTGATGTCGCTGGAGGAGGCGCTGCGGCTGCGCGAGGAGAACGCCGAGGAGTACGTGAAGCGCTCACGCGCCGCGATCGCCGCCCACTGCGCCGCCATGGTCGGCTTCCTCGACGCCGGGGCCGAGGTCTTCGACTACGGCAACAGCCTGCGCGCCGAGGCGGAGCTCGGGGGCTTCGAGCGCGCCTTCGCCTACCCAGGCTTCGTCCCCGCCTACATTCGGCCGTTGTTCTGCGACGGCAAGGGTCCCTTCCGCTGGGTCGCCCTCTCCGGCGACCCGGCGGACATCGCCGCCACAGATAGGGCGGTGCTGGAGGAGATCCCCGACGACGAGGCGCTGCGGCGCTGGATCGAGCTCGCCGAGGAGAGGATCGCGTACCAGGGGCTGCCGGCGCGGATCTGCTGGGCGGGGTACGGCGAGAGGGCGCGGCTCGGGCTGCGCTTCAACGAGCTGGTGCGATCCGGCGAGGTCTCGGCCCCGATCGTGATCGGCCGCGACCACCTCGACTCCGGCTCGGTCGCTTCCCCCTACCGCGAAACCGAGTCGATGGCCGACGGCTCGGACCCGATCGCGGACTGGCCGCTTCTCAATGCGCTGGTCAACACCGCCGCCGGCGCCTCCTGGGTGAGCATCCACGACGGTGGCGGGGTCGGGATCGGGCGGTCGCTCCACGCCGGGATGGTCTGCGTCGCCGACGGCACCGATCTCGCGGCGGAGAAGCTCGAGCGGGTCCTCACCACCGACCCGGGGACCGGCGTCGTGCGCCACGCCGACGCAGGCTACGACCGGGCCATAGTGGTCGCCCAGGAGCGCGGCGTGCGGATCCCGATGCAGGGCGGCGAGTGAGCGTTCGCGAGGTTGTCGCCATCGGCGACCCGCTGCTCCGCCGGCGAACGCGCGAGGTGAGCCCCGAGGAGATCGCCTCACCCGAGATCCAGCAGCTGATCGACGACTTGGTCGAGACCAAGCGCGCCACTCACGGGGCCGGAATCGCCGCCAACCAGGTCGGCGAGCCGGTGCGCGTGGCGATCGTCGAGGTGGAGGAGGACAACCGCCGCTATCCCTATAAGCCGCCCGAGCCGCTCACCGTGTTGATCAACCCGACGATCGAGCCGTTGACCGATGAGATGATCGAGATCAACGAGGGCTGTCTCTCTGTTCCCGATCTCCGCGGGACCCTGCGGCGGCACCTCGAGATACGAGTCCGCTACCTCGATCGCGAGGGCACCGGCCGTGAGGAGGTCAAGCGGGGGCTCACGGCCGGCACCTACCAGCACGAGGTCGACCATCTCGACGGCATCCTGTTCGTCGACCGCGCCGATCCGCAGACGTTCGCCACCTGGGAGCAGTTCGACCGCCATCAGCGAGACGAGTTCGTGCGCAGGGTCGCGCGCCTCAACGAGGAGCTCGGCGCATGAGCGAAGTGTCACCCGGCAATCTCTGGTGCGAGCTCGCTTGGCTCGGTGGCGAGCGGGCGGAGCCCGGGGTGGTGATCGAGCTGGACGGGGAGCGAATCGCCTCGGTGACAACAGGCGTCGCGAGCCCGCCGCCGGAGGCGCTCTCCCTCCCGGGAGTGACCATGCCGGGACTTGCCAATGCGCACTCGCACGCATTCCAGCGGGCCCTGCGCGGGCGGACCCAGGTCGAGCGCGGGGACTTCTGGACGTGGCGGGAGCGAATGTACGAGGTCGCCGGCGCGATCGACCCCGACCTCTACCGCGCACTGGCCCGCGCCACCTTCGGCGAAATGGCGCTGGCGGGGATCACGGCAGTGGGCGAGTTCCACTATCTCCATCACGGCCCCGGCGGCACCCTCTACGAGGACCCGAACGCCATGGCGAACGCGGTACTCGCGGCCGCCCGCGAAGCCGGGATCCGGATCACCCTGCTCGACACCTGCTACCTGCACGGCGGGTTCGGCCAGGAGCCGGAGGGCGGCCAGCTCCGCTTTTCGGATGGGAGCGTGGAGGCGTGGACGCAGCGGGTCAGTGCGCTCGAGACGGGCCCCGGAGCGCGGGTCGGCGCGGCGATCCACAGCGTCCGGGCGGTGGATCCCGGAGCCGCGGCGGTCGTCGCAGCAATCGCGGCCGACCGATCCTGGCCTCTCCACGCCCACCTCTCCGAGCAGCCCGCCGAGAACGAGGGGTGCGTTGCGGCGTATGGCAAGACGCCGGCCGCGGTGCTCGCGGAGGCCGGTGCCCTCTCGGAGCGTTTCACGGCGGTCCACGCCACTCACCTGGCCGAGGACGACTTTGCGCTGCTCGACGGCCGAGGATGCGGGGTCTGCCTCTGCCCGACCACCGAGCGCGACCTTGCCGACGGCGTGGGACCGGCAGGCCGGCTCGCGGAGGCGGGTGCTCGGCTGTGCATCGGCACGGACTCGCACGCGGTGATCGACCCCTTCGAGGAGGCCCGGGGCGTCGAGCTCGACGAGCGGCTCGCCAGCGGCGTGCGGGGCAGCCACTCCTCCGCCGAGCTGTTGCGCGCCGCGACCGCGGGGGGCTGCGAGAGCATCGGGTGGCCGGACGCGGGACGGCTCGAGCCCGGCGCGCTCGCCGACCTGGTCACAGTCGGCCTCGACAGCGTGCGCCTCGCGGGAACCTCCGCGGACCAAGCTCTCCAGTCGCTGGTCTTCGCCGCGACGGCGGCGGACGTGCGACACGTGATCGTGGGAGGACGATTCGTCGTCCGCGACGGCACCCATCTCGGCCTCGACGTGCCCGCCGAGCTGGAAAACGCGATCGGGGGGCTGCCGGCATGAGCTCGCTGGCGATCGAGAACATCGGCCTACTGGTCACCAACGACGAGGTCCTCGGCGAGGGGCCACTCGGCATCGTCCGGGACGCGACGCTCGTCTTCGACGGCGACCGGGTGGCAGCCGTGGAGCGGCGAGGTGCCCAGGCGGACACCTCCTTCGACGCCGCCGGTCGCTGCGTGCTCCCCGGCTTCGTGGACAGCCACACGCACCTGGTCTTCGCCGGCGACCGCTCCGAGGAGTTCGCCGCCCGGATGGCCGGCAAGCCCTACGAGGCGAGCGGGATCCGGATCACCACCGAGGCGACCCGCGAGGCGAGTGACGAGCAGCTGCGGGCGCTTGCCGCGGCTCGCCGGGCGGAGGCACTCCGGTCCGGCATCACGCACCTCGAGATCAAGTCCGGCTACGGGCTTGAGGTCGCCACGGAGCGGCGGCTCTGCGAGATCGCCGCCGAGCTGACCGATGACGTCACCTTCCTTGGCGCCCACGCGGTCCCGGAGGAGTACGAGGGCCAAGCCGATGACTACGTCGAGCTGGTCTGCGGCGAGATGCTGGCGGCCTGCGCACCGCCGGCGCGCTGGATCGATGTCTTCTGCGAGAAGGGTGCGTTCGACGCCGAGCAATCGCGGGCGGTCCTCGAGGCGGGCCGGTCCGCCGGGCTCGGCCTGCGAGTCCATGGCAACCAGCTCGGTCCGGGGCCGGGCATTCGACTGGCCGTCGAGACGGGGGCCGCCTCCGTCGACCACTGCACCTACTTCGATGACGGCGACATCGACGCGCTGGCGTCGAGCGACACGGTCGCCACCTTCCTCCCCGCCACGGACTTCTCGACCCGTCAGCCGTATCCCGACGCGCGGAGAATGATCGACGCGGGAGGCCGGGTCGCGATCGCCACCAACACGAACCCCGGCTCGAGCAACACGACCTCGATGGGCTTCTGCATCGCCCTCGCGGTGCGCGACATGGGAATGACCGTCGAGGAGGCGGTGCGGGCGGCGACCCTCGGGGGCGCCACGGCCCTCCACCGCGACGACCTTGGCCGGCTTGCGCCAGGAGCCCGTGGCGACGCGGTCGTCCTCGACGCCCCCACCTACGTCGACTTCGTCTACCGCCCCGGGGTGCCGCTGACCGGCGCGGTCTTTGTCGCCGGCAGGGAAGCCTGGTCCGCCGATCTTGCGGCGTAGGCGCAGGGAGTGATAGGACTAGCACGTGATCTCGACAATCGCCGTGGGCACGGATGGCTCAGAGACGGCGGGCGAGGCGGTGAAGCAGGCGGCGGAGTTCGCCCGCCGGTTCGACGCGAAGCTCGTGCTGCTCAGCGCCTTCAAGAACGAGCCGCCCGCGACCGGGACCGTCGAGTCCCAGTGGGCCTACAGTCCGGCGGCCCAGCTCCGCGAGATCCTCTCCCGGACCGAGGCCGAGATGAAGGAGCAGGGGATCGAGTGCAGGACCGCGGTCGATGAGGGAGATCCAGCCGACGTGCTGGTGCGACTGGCCGAGGAGTGCAGCGCCGACGTCCTGGTGATCGGCAACAAGGGGATGCAGAGGAGAGTGCTGGGAAGCGTGCCGAAAACAGTCGCGCACAACGCCGACTGCTCGGTCTTCGTGGTGAAGACGACCTAGAAGCCGATTCAGGACTTGGAGCGGCTGCGGCGGCTTCCGCTCGATGACGCAGCGCGCGAGCCGTTCTTGCTCTGGCTGCGACTCCGGCTCTTCGATCCATTCGAGCGGCCCTCCGTGCGGCGCTTCACCTCGCCGTCCTCGATCGTTCCGCGCCAGCCACCTTCAGCCTCTTCGTCGAGCTCGATGAGCGCCTTGAAGCGATGGAGGTCAGCGCGGACCGCCCGCTTCGCGAACCGCATGCCACGGCCCATCTTCTCGAGCATCCCCTGTGGCTCGATGTCCAGACTCACTTCGATCCTGGTGAGCCGATCGGAGAGCTTGTGGAAGGTGACCACTCCCGTTTGCGAGAGCCCCTCAGTCACGTTCCACTCGATCCGTTGATCCGGACGCTGTTCGACGATCTGGGCCTCGAATCGCCGCGTGATGCCCCAGATCTTCATCGAGACGGAGAGCGTGGTGTCGTCGGCCTGGTCGACGCTCTCGACTCGATGCATGAAGTCGGGCCAGTCCTCGAACATGGTCCAGCGGTTGTAGGCCACCTTGATCGGCACGGCCACGTCCACCGACTGCTGGATCGGCATCCGCCTGCCGCTGCCGCCATGGCCCGGCGCAGCCCTGCCCTCGTCATCGCTGTCTCCCTCCTCCGAGGAACCCGGCTTGAGCTTCGAGAGCAGTCCGCCTTCCTCACCATCACCGGAGCCCGGCATGAGCTTCGACACCGCGGCCCCCTTCGCTGCCTGCTTCGCCTGGTCGCCGACGCTCGAGACCGTGTCCGAGGCGACGTCTGAAAGCTTGTCCTTCGCCTGCCCTCCGAGATCAGAGGCTTTGGGAGCGACGCGCTTGGCGATCTGCTCCAAGGCGACCGGTAGGGCCACCAGCCCCACTCCCGCCGCGGCCAGCTTCTTCGGATCGGAGAGTGGCCCATCCTTCGACGTCGCCTTCGACGCCTCCTTCAACGCGGTCTGCGAGATCCGTGCGAGATCAGCCATTCCCTCTTCCTTCCTCGGAGTACTGAGCGGTTACCCCGCGCCGAGACCCGCAAACTGCGGCGTCGCCAGCGCGCCTACTTCCGCAACAGATCTCGCAGGTGACCGCGCTTCTTGCGGGCCTCGCCCTTGCCCTGGCGCGCGCTGCCCTTCGCCCGACTGCGATCGCTCCCCGTCAGCGCACCCGTCGCTTCCCGAATCCGTCCCCGCACCTTGTCCAGGGTGCCGCCCGCTTTGTCGCGTCCCTTGCTTCGCATTCGATAGCTCCTTCCAGCGCTACTTGCGCAGCAGCTTGTAGGTGATCACCGCGCCGGCGGTGCCGACTACGGCCGCCGCCCCGAGCGCCCGAGGGGCTCCGGGACGTTCGCCGCCGACTCGATCCGCGGTGACTTTTTTGATGAAGTCGCGCATTCGGTCCTCCTTGAACTTCCGCGGTCTAGTCCTCGCGCCCCGGGTCCTCTTCCTCTTGCTCGAGCTCGTGCTCCGGCATCTTCGCCCGTGCGCGTGCGGCCCAGCCAATCTCGACGTTCCTGTAGGTGACGCCCGGCTCGACCTGCTCGGGAAGGTTATGGCGTTCGCTGCTGGACTCGGACTCGATCTCGACGTCCTCTATCCGCTCGTCCGATCGGACGCGCGAGTGGCCCTCGAATTCCACCTCGACCTCCGGCTTGCTCCTGAACCGAAGCTTGCGGGCGCGCATGGCCGCGCCGATCTCGATGTCCGGCTCACCGCTGAGCGGCCGGTCCCGGCTCATTGCTCCTCGGCGGCCTGCTTGACGTCCTTCACGGTGATCCGGCCCTCCGCGCCGCTGCCCTCGAGCTCCCCGAGGTCCACGCCCAGCTCCGAGGCCTGGCGGATTGCCGCATCGGTGGCGTTGTGCTCCTCGGTGGCGTTGTGCTTCTCGGCCCGCTTGCGGCGACGACGCTCACTCAGCTCCATCACCTTCTCGGTCGCCTTTCGCGTCGCGGCCATCCCGAGATCCTTCGCCTCGTCCGTCGCGGCGGACCCAATCTCCTTGGCCGCCACCTTGGCCGCTTCCTTCGCGAGCTGCGGTCCAGTGATTCCTGGCGTGCCGTCCTGGCCGTCTTGGCCCTGGGCGCCGTTCTGTCCCTGGGCGCCTCCACCGCCCTGGCCGTCACCACCAGCAAGCCCTCCGAGGGCTCCGGTAAGTCCTCCGGCCGCCTGGCCTGCCTCACCGGCCGCCTGTCCGAGCCCTCCAACCGCTTCTCCGGCTCCTCCGGCGGCCTCGCCGGCCGCCTGTCCGAGTCCTCCAACCGCTTCTCCGGCTCCGCCGGCGGCCTCGCCGGCTCCTTGGCCGACTTCGCCGACCGCCTGTCCGGCGCCTTGGCCGACGTCTCCGGCGGCCTGACCGGCGCCCTCCCCAACGTCTCCGGCGGCCTGACCGGCGCCCTCGCCGACATCTCCCACCGCCTGGCCGGCGCCCTCGCCGACCTGGCCGACCGCTTCACCGGCGCCCTCGCCGACATCTCCCAGGGCCTGGCCGGAGCCCTGGCCAACCTGCTCGACGGCGTCGCCCGCACCCTCACCGATCTGCGGCAGAGCCAGCGCCGCACCGTGGCCGGCGTGCTCGACCGCCTCGCCTGACTCGCCGACCATGTCACCGGCGCCGGCGCCGACGTCCTGAACCGCCTCGCTGAGGCTGTGGACGAGCTCTGGATTGCGGTCGATTGTGGTCATCACGCGATCGACGATCGCGGCCACGTGGTCGAGGCGGACCTTGAGCAGCGCCTGCGCCTCGACGCCCTCGATGTCGATCTCGAGGTGGCCTAGCTTGACGTCGACGCCGACATCGAGGGTGACGAGGTCGAGCACCTGCGCCTTGAGCGCCACATGCGCCTCGAGGTCCGCGAGCTTCAGATAGATCTTGTCGATCTTGATTACCGGGACGTCAAGCAGGACGTCGGGGTCCTGGCCCGTCTCGGCTAGCGGTGAGGTGGCGTAATCGCGGTACTCGCGCTCGGCGACGGTCGCCCGGCCCTCGACGTTCTTTGCGAAGCGGTACTTCTCGCTCTTCTGCGATGCCGACCGCGCATCGGCGCGCGGCGACATCGACTTTCCGTTGGAGCGGGAGCGGTTACTGCGAGACGTGCTGCGGCTCGAGCTCGACTGGCTCGAGCCGCCACTGTTGGAGGAGCGCGACTTCTTGGAGTTCGTCGCCACTATCCGCCTCCTCCCTGTTGCTGGTTCTGCTGCGGCTGCTGGGGCTGGGGCTGCTGTTGCGGCTGGGCCTGCTGTTGCTGTTGCGCCTGCTGTTGCTGGCCCTGCTGCCCCGTCAACTGTCCGACCCCCTGCTGGACGCCCTGGCCGACGCCCTCCGCACCCTGGGCGGCGCCTTGCCCCAGGCCCTGAGCCGCCTGCCCGGCGCCCTGGCCGAGGCCCTGGGCCGCCTGGCCAGCGCCCTGGCCAACTTCGCCGAGCGCCCGATTGGCACCCTGGCCGACCTCGGGCAGCGCCTGCTTGGCACCCTCGCCGACGCCGCCCAGTGCCTGGTTGGCTCCCTCACCGACCTCACCGAGCGCCGAACCCGCGCCCTTCCCCACTTCCGGTAGTGCCTGCTCGGCGCCCTCGCCGACGTCCTCGACCGCGTCGCCTGACTCGTCGAGCATATGGCCCGTGCCGCCACCGACCTCCTCGACGGCCTTCCCGACGCCCTCGAGCAGCTCCGGGTTGCGGTCGAGCGACAGCAGGACACGCTCGAGGATTTTCGTAACGGTGTCGAGCCGCGCTTTGAGCAGCGCCTGCGCCTCGATGCCCTCGATCTTCAGCTCGACCTCGCCCAGATGTGCCTGCGCCCCGACGCTGACGTTGAGCAGCTTCCGGACCCTGGCGAGCACGGCCACCCGGGCATCGAGGTCGTCGACCTCGATGTCGATCTTGTCAACCTTGACGACCGGGATGTCTGCCAGGACATCCGGGCCCTCCTCCATATCCACGTCCTTCCGGTCCACCACCGAGTAATCGGGGAACTCCTCGCGCTTTCGCTTTCGGCTCCGAGAAGCGCTTCGACCGTTGGACTTTGCCCGGCTCTTGTCCCTCGGCGCCTTGGAGTCGGAGTCGCTCTCTACGCGCCTCGACTCCGTTTGCGCCCCGGACCTGTTGTGGGTGGACGAAGACCTGCTCGATCCGGATGACCGGCTGCGGGAGCTCGCCCCGGACCGACCGCTCGAGGAAGACGAGCGCTTCCTCGACTTGGATGAAGAGCCTTTGGAGCTCTTGGATGAAGAGCCCTTGGAGCTGCCGGAGCGCTTCTTGCTGCTGGACCGAGACTTTTGCTGGGGCATCCTGCCCTACTCCTCCTTACGACACAGACCGTGGTCGGCGCTTACCCGAATACCCGCGTTCAACACGCGCCCGTGCAGTTCCGAAAATCATTTTGCAGCCGTTCAAACCCTCTGCACAACGGGTAAGTCCAGATGCACACCGCCGGCGCGATTGGCGCTGCTGGCACGGAAGCCAAGAGAGGCGATAACCATGGCCCAGACAACGCGATCCTCGAGTACGCGCTCGAAGTCCTCGAGCACGCGCTCGAAGCGCAGCGGTTCGACATCCGGCAGATCGACGAGCCGAAACGGCTCGTCCAGCAAACGTAGAAGCACGAGCTCACGATCGGGGAACACGCGAGGGCGGAGCAGCTCATCGAGGCCGTCGAGCTCTCGCTCGCGCACGACGTCCAAGGCGCGCACGAGCAGCTCGAATGGCGCGATCGGGAAGGCCGGCGGGAAAGTCGCCGAGTTCGCGTCCAAGGCCAAGACGCCTCTGATGGCAGGCGGCGCGGCACTCGCCGGAATCGCCGGTGCCGCTGCCCTGAAGAGCCGTAACGACTCGCGGCGGCCGCTCAAGGCACTCCGGAGCGTTTCGCTGCCGAAGTCGCTTAAGAACGTGGACCTGGGCAAGGTCGACCTCAACACAGTCACCTCGGCGGCGCGCCGGATGCAATCGATCGGCGAGCAGGTGGGCGACGTCGCGGACGCCGCGGAGAAGACCCGCAAGAAGCACAAGTAGCCACGCGGCTCAGTCGCTGTCCGCCGTCCTGAGGAACGCCTCCAACCGCTCGTTGTAGGGGGCCCCGGTCGAGGGAACGGTGTGGCCCCGTCCGGGGAGGACGCCGCGTTCTGCGGACAGACCATCCGCGAGGGCGTCGCAGACCGCCTCGAAAGCGGGCGAGTGGCCGCCGGAGAGAACCAGCACCGGGAAGTCCGCGGCGGCGAGCTGCTGCAGCGGGATGTCGGCCTCCCAGGAGGGCCGCTCCCGCTTGAGCAGCTCGACGCCGTGGAGCAGCTCTTGCGGCAGGTCCTCCGGGGTCCCGTAGGCGGACCCAGCCCCGCCCCGGAAGAGGCGCAGGAACTCTTCCGACGAGATCGATGAGGCATTCCCGAAGAGGAGCTCCCCGTTGGCGATCATCTCGTCGACCACCGGCGTGCCCTCCGCGACCCGGAGGCAGCCGGGCTCGGAGACCGTCAGTGAGCGGACCGCCTGCGGCCGCTCGGCCGCCGCGAGCAGTGCGATCACGGCGCCGTACGAATGCCCGACCAGGTGCGCGCCGTCGCCAAGCAGCTCGGCGAACATCGGCGCCTCCACTTCGAAGTCGTTTCGCTCGAGCGGCGGGCTCTCGCCGAAGCCGGGGCGGCTGGGAATGAGCAGCGTCCAGCGCTCGGCGAGCTCGCGCTGCTTTCGCCAGGTGACCGACGGCCCGACGATGTCGCCGTGGACGAAGACAATCGGCGGCCCGTCCCCAATCCGTTCCACCGCAAGCATGGTTGAACAAACCCTACGATCACCCGGGATGAAGCTGATCATCCAGGTGCCCTGCCTGAACGAGGAGGAGTTGCTCCCTCGCCTGCTCGCTGAGCTGCCGCGCGAGGTCGCCGGATTCGACGAGGTCGAGTGGCTGGTCGTGGATGACGGATCCAGCGACGGCACGATCGAGGTCGCGCGCAGGCACGGCGTCGACCACCTGGTCAGGCTGACGACCAACAAGGGCCTCGCGACTGCCTTCCAGGCCGGCCTCGACGCGGCGCTCAAGCTCGGCGCCGATGTGATCGTCAACACCGACGCCGACAACCAATACCGCTCCCAGGACATTCCGCGCCTGGTCGAGCCTGTCCTCGCAGGCCGCGCGGACATCGCGGTAGGAGACCGGCAGGTGCGGAGCATCGACCACTTCTCCCCCAGCAAGAAGCTGCTCCAGCGCCTCGGCAGCTGGGTGGTCCGCCGCGCGTCCGGCACCGACGTTCTCGACACGACCTCCGGCTTCCGCGCCTACAACCGGGAGGCGGCGCTCCAGCTGATCGTCGTGTCCCGCTACACGTACACGCTCGAGAGCCTGATTCAGGCCGGAAAGATGTCGGTCGCCCTCGAGGACGTCCCGATCTCGACGAACCCCACCGATCGCGAATCCCGCCTCGTCGGATCGACGTCCTCGTACGTGCGCCGCAACGCCTTCGCGATCTTCCGGGCCTACACGCTCTATGAGCCGCTGCGCGTGTTCATGATCCTCGCGCTCGTCTTCGGCGCGCTCGCGGTGGCGGCCTGGTCTCCCTTCCTGCTCGACTGGATCCTCAACGGCGACCGCACCGGTCACATCCAGTCGCTGATCCTCGGGGCAGTGCTGATGCTGGCGGCGGTCCAGATGTTCGCGCTCGGGATCATCGGCGACGCACTAGCCGGCCAGCGGGCGATCGCGCAGCGCGTCTATGAGCGCGTCCGGCGCCTCGAGCTCGATGCGGGAGTCCAGCCCACCTCCTACGAGCGGCTTACCCCCGACCGAGCACTCACCGTGGAGACGATCGAGACCTCTATAGCCCGGTGAGCACGGTCGCATCAGCCGAGCGCGGCGGGAACGTCTACGACAAGTACGGGACACAGAACCCGATCTCCAGGCGGCTCGTCGCCGGGTTCATGTCCGCCCTCGACGAGCTGGTCGGGCGCACGGGCGCACGCGAGGCGCACGAGGTCGGCTGCGGCGAGGGCGAGCTCTCCATCCGGCTTGCGCATCGCGGACTTCGGGTCCGCGGCACCGACGCCTTCCCGCAGGTCCTGGAGGAGGCGCGGGAGCGCGCCCGGACGGCCGGCGTGGAGATCGAGTTCGAGGCGACCTCAGTCGAGGAACTCGATCCGGACAGGCATGCCGCCGAGCTGGTGGTCTGCTGCGAGGTGCTCGAGCACCTGGACGATCCGCAGCAGGGCCTGGAGGCGCTCGCCGCCCTCGCCAGGCCCTGGCTGATCGCGAGCGTTCCCCGGGAGCCCCTCTGGCGCGCCCTCAACCTGGCGCGGCTCTCCTACGTGGGAGCGCTCGGCAACACGCCGGGGCACCTCAGCCACTGGTCGAAGCCCGCCTTCGAGCGGTTTCTGGGCGAGCGCTTCGAGGTAGTCGAGGTGCGCAGCCCGATCCCGTGGACCATGGCGCTGTGCCGCGCCGCGGGCTCGGGTTGAGCCAGGTCCGAAGATCGCCCGTCTAACATTGCCGACCCTCATGAGGCCCCTGCGAGCGGTCCTCGCATCAATCAAAACCCGTCCCGGCGTGGCCGCGATCGTCACGCTCGGCTTCGCCTGGGGAGTCGTCATCCACCAGGTCGGCTGGGCGCAGCTCGCCCATTTCGCGCAGGTGCGCGCCTTCGCCGACGGTGAGGCGCAGATCGATCGCTGGCACTGGGAGACCAATGACAAGGCCTGGGTCGACGGCCACTTCTACTCGGTGAAGGGCCCGGGGACCGCGGCGCTCGCCACGCTGCCCTACATGGCGATCGAGGCGCTGGACGGGGACAAGCTCGCCCGCGCCGCCGTCGAAAACGAGCGGCGGACCGCCCATCCCAAGTGGCATCCCGACAGCGTCGTTCCCCTCGAGAACATGGGCTACGACGTCCACCGCGGGCTGCGGGTGCAGGCGCGGGTGGAGGACGGGACGCCGATCGTCTGGCCGCTCACCCTGATCGCCGCGGTGATCCCTGGAGTCCTGCTCCTGCTCGGGGTGCGCTGGGCCGCGGACCGCTTCGTCCCCGGCTACGGGACCGCGGCCGCGATCACGCTCGGCCTGGCGACGATCATGATGACCTTCGCCGCGGAGTGCTTCTCGCACGTGATCTCGGCGGGACTCGCGTTCGCCGCGTTTTGCGTGCTGATGAAGGAACGCGACGGGCCCGCGCGGCGCTGGATGGTGTTCGCCGCCGGGCTGTTGGCCGGCCTCGCGCTGACTTTCGAGTTCCAGACCGGTCTGGTGGGCGTGGTCTTGATCGTCTATGCGCTGCTTCGGACCTCCGACCGGGTCCGCAGGGCCGGGGCCTACACGGCCGGCGCGGTACTCGGAGCCGCGCCGACGCTGGCCTTCAACACCTGGGCCTTCGGCGACCCGCTCAAGCTCGCCTACAGCGATGCGGTCACGTTTCCCGGGAGAAGCGGCCACGACGTGCTCGGGCTGAACAGCGACGGCTTCTTCGGCATCACCGTCCCCCGGCTCGACAGCGCCACGGACCTGCTGTTCGCCGGCCGCGGGCTGCTGGTACTCACCCCGATCGTCGTGATGGCGGTGGTCGGCGTTTTCCTGATGCGCCGCACGCACCGCGCCGAGGCGAACACGATCCTGGCGATCGCCGCCGTCTACTTCATCTACAACTCTGGTTACTGGCTGCCCTACGGCGGCGGCACGCCCGGGCCGCGCTTCCTGATCCCGGCGCTGCCCTTCCTCGCCATCGGGCTCGCATATGCCTACCGGCGCCTACCGGCGCTCACCCTGGGCCTCGCGATCCCCTCGGCCCTCTTCATGCTGGTCGGCAGCCTCACCTATCCGCTGATCGGCAAGCAGGGCATCGGCACCTGGGCCGACTGGCTCGTCCAGGGCCGGATCGAGCACACCGCGCTCACCGCCCTCGGCGTGACCAACGCCTGGCTCGCGCTCGCGCCCTTCGTCGCCGCGATCGTCGTAGCCATCATCCTCGCCGTCCGGGCGACCCCCGCGACCCTGTTCGCCGATTACCGCGTGGCGGTACCCGCTGTGCTCGGCTGGGCCTGCATCTCGGCGCTCGCGCCCACCCTGGCTCGCTACGAGATCAGCCCGCTGAACCGCGGCAACCAATCAGTCCTCTGGCTGATCGCGGCCGGAGCGCTGCTCTCACTGCTCACGATCACTGCGTTGCGGCTGCGGGAGGGCCGCACTCAGCCGAAGGTGCAGGCGGGAGCGCCCGAGCCGGTGGTCGGACGCGAGCTCGCGTTCGACGAGCCCAGGTCGTAGACGATCAATCCGGGCAGCTTGCAGGCGGTCAGCGGCAGGCCCGCGATCGACTTGCGTGCCGCCCCCTGCTGCGGCGTCCCGTCGGTCAGCCCCTGGTGGAGGATCACGGTCCGCACGCCGTAGTCGTGTAGCTCCCGGACGGTGGCGGGGTCGGGGAAGGTCGCCATGTGCTTGACGAGGTCCAGCACCACGGCGGGATTGGTGCTGGCACGGCCGTTGACCATGTCGGGAAAGCCATCGGAGGAGGCCAGCTGGAAGGCGCGGTTCTCCTTCGCCGTGAGCGCCGGCAGGTGCAGCTGGGGGGTCGGGATTTCGTCGGTCGAGGCCTGGGCGGGCGGAACCTCGGGCATCGCCTGGTTGTCGAAGGGATCGAACGGCAGGCTGCGGCCCTCGGTGACGATCGCCAGCGCCAGCACCCCCGCGACTGCCGCGGGTGCCCACGCAGGTGATCCCCGGCGCCGCACCACCCGTAGCAGCGCCTCGCCGCCGGCGGCTGCCAGCAGCGCGAGCGCCAGCGACGAGAAGGTGGCGAGGCGGCCGGGGGTACGGATCGCATCCCAGCCCGGAAGCACCTCGTAGAGAACGCGGTAGGGCCAGAGCAGGCCGCCCTCCTCTCGAAAGCCGAGCTGCAGGACCAAGAACGCCACGGCCGCGATTCCCACACCGGTTCGGGTGCTCTTGCTCAGGCTCGCCGAGAACATGCCGGCCACCGCGAGCACGACGATGACGAGTCCCGGGAAGAGCGTCTTCTCCTGCAGCGTCGGCAGGCTGTTGCGCAAACCGGCGGTCGCCGCTCCCCAGACCCAGTTCTCCTCGGGTGCCGCGAGGAACACCTTGAGAGGACCGGAGAAGGCGGCGACCTCGTGCGCGCTCCTCTTCGCGGCCGGGAAGTTGTCCGCGATGTAGAGGTAGGGATGGGCGATCCAGTAGGAGACCGCGAGGAATACGGCGGCCCCCGCAGCGCCGGCGATCAGCATCCCGCGCGGGATCGCCGGCCGGCCCTGGATCAACCAGGCGACCGCCGCGACCGCGACCGCTCCGGCGATCCCGTACGCGAATGGCAGACCGAGCACCCAGCCGATCGACACCTGCCAGACGCCCACGAGCCACGCCCAGAACAGCCACCACGGCCGGCGCAGGCGGATACCGCGTGCCGCGAAAGCGATCGCCAGCGGGATCCCGCCGCTCGAGATCACCTGCAGGTGCCCGTCCTGCTCCAGCCTGTAGGGCGCGTACGCGAACGCCGCGCCCGCGATCGCGGCTCCGACAGGGCTCAGCCCCAGCTCGCGCGCGAGCAGATAGGCGCCGAAGAACGCCAGCGCGTAGGCGAAGAGGAAGAGCAGGTCGTAGCGGACCATCGCCGCGTGCGGCCCGCGGCCGATGACCCCAGTGGGCGCGTAGCCGATCAGTGCATCGCCGAAGGCCAGCGAGTTCTTGAGCGGCCAGAAGCGGTTGGCGTCGAAGAAGTGAAGTGGCTGGTCGAGCAGCGCGTGGCCGCCCCAGGCCGGCTGCCAGGCCTCGGCCAGCGGGTCGCCGATGTCGCGCGGAACCACGCTGCCGAGGTGGATCAGCAGGGGCCAGGTCATCACGATCGCGAGCAGTGATGCTCCGACCGCGGCGGCAATGACCTCCCGCCGGGTCATCTCCGGTGCGCGCATGAGCGGGGCATCCTGCCCTATACGCTCAATCCGTGACCACCGCCCTGATCGTGATCGGCGTGATCGCCTTCCTGGCGGTCGACGCCTACGTGATCCTCCGGGTCCTGCGGCGCCACCGCGCCGCCGATGACTACGCGACCTTCGCAGTGCCCGGTGAGGCCACCGTGGCCGCGATGGCGGGCAGACTCAGGCTCACCTATCAGGAGTCCTACCGAGCGCCCACCCAGGACGACGACATCCAGTTCGGCGTGCCGTCCTCTCTGAAGGTCGAAGTGACCGGCCCCGCGGGCGAGCCCGTCAAGGTCGAGGCTTTCGGGTTCATGGGTACGGGCCGGTCGCTCACCGTTGCCGGCAACGCGAGCCGCGCTGTGATCGGCACTGTCGAGGTGGGTTCGCCAGGGACCTACACCGTCAAGGCCACGGGCGCGCCCGACGACGCGGTCGAGCCGCAGATCCTGGTCGGCAAGTAGCGGTGATTCGAGGGCGCGCGTAAGCGCAAATCCGTTATGTCTTGTCCGGGCGGTCGGGGTAGAGGTCGTCGATCGTGAGCAGCGGCCGGTAAGGCCCACCGGCCGCTGACTCGATCGCCTCCGCGCCCCCGGCCAACCTGTCGACCAAGGCTGTCACTCCGGCGACCTCGAGCCCCTCCTCCTTGACGCGCTCAATCGCGCGAACGGTTGACCCTCCCGTGGTGACCACGTCCTCGACGACCAGGCAGCGCGTTCCCGCCAGGAGCTCCGGCCCCTCGATCCAGCGCTGCAGGCCGTGCTCCTTGCGGTCCTTGCGCACGAAGAAGGCGACCAGCTCCTCACCGCCCTCCGCACCGATCGCCGCGCAGGCGAGCGGGTCGGCCCCCATCGTCATCCCGCCCACCGCACTCGCGCTGCGCTCGGCGGCCTCAGCGGCGATCAGCTCGCCGGCCGCCCGGAAGGCCAGCGGCCGCAGGAGCGCCCGCTTCGCATCGACGTAGTACTGAGCCGTCCTGCCGCTGGACAGCGTCACCTCACCGATCACCAGGGCGTGCTCACGCAGCTCGGCGAGCAGGGTCTCCCGGGCGCCATCCAGATCGGGCATTCGCCGCATCCTAGGCTGCGGTCACCGGGCGGCGTCTATCCGAATGATTCGCGAAAGCCCTGCCGCCAGCTTGGATAGCGCGGCTGCCAGTCGAGCTCGCGCTTCGCCTTCTCGTTCGAGGCTCCCTCGAGCCGCGTGGCCAGCCGCACTGCCTGTTTGCCGGCGATGAGACCGGCCAGCCAGAGGGGCACCCGGCGCGGCGGCTTCGCCCCGATCGCCTCCGCATAGGCGGGCAGCCACTCGGACTGCCTCGCGGGTTCGTCGCCGCAGACGTTGTAGACACCCGGTGCCCCGCGTTCGAGCGCGGCGACGGTGGCGGCGGCTGCATCGTCGACGTGGACCAGCGAGAAGATCCCCGTGCCGCCCCCGACGATCGGGTAGCGGCGGCGGCGAACCTCGTCGACGTGGAAACCACCGGGCACGGAGCTGACGTCCGGGCCGTAGAAGTAGCCGTAGCGAAGCACGATCCCTTCGAGCCCGGGCGTCTCGAGGGTCGCGCGCTCGAGCGCCGTCAGCGCAATCGTGCCTCGGGAAGCCGGGTTCTCAGACGGCAGCTCGAGCAGCGGATCGTCCTCGCCGTGGGCGGGCTTGCCGCTAGAGGCGTAGAAGAAGCAGACGCTCTGCGAGATCAGCCGACGGGCTCCCGCCTCGGAGGCGATGCCGGCGAGCGCGGGGCCCACAGTCCCACGCAGCTCGTTGGTGCGGCCGAAGGTCTCGGCCGGCCTGCGGTAGTCGATCTTGTCCGGCAGGTTGGTGAGCTGGTTGATCACCGTTTCGGGCTCAGCCTCCATCACGGCCGCCCTGAGGGCGTCGCTGTCGCGCGCGTCGACGATGGCCGGCTTCGCCCCAAGCCCGCGCAGCATTCCGGCCTTCTCCGGCGACCGGGTCGTCCCGACCACCTCGTGGCCCGCCTCGACCAGCTGGCGGACCAGCGGCCGTCCGATCACCCCACTCGCTCCGGCGACGAAGACCTTCACGCCCTCAGCCTACGGCCGGAGCTTCGCAGCTAGGCGTAGGTGTGCATTGAGTCCCCGAGATCGATCCAGTTGTAGATGAACCGGCTGAACTGGATGGGATTGCGGACGCAGCCGTGGCTGGCGCGGCCGTTGGGGACGGAGCTGTAGCCGTGGGTGGCGTAGCCGCCGATGAAGTACACGGAGTAGTACATGCGCTTCGAGTTGTAGCCCGGCTGCTTCAGGTAGAAGCGATAGTTGCCGAGCACGGTCGGAGTGCCGCCCGTTCCGGTGGAGACGTGGAAGGTGTGGAC
>DATFOK010000006.1:0-42281 GCA_035265665.1 Solirubrobacterales bacterium
TGTCTCGAAGAAGAGGATCACCACCGCGGTCTTCTGGGACTCGTCGAAGACGACCTGAACCTGCTTCGGGTCGACGCCCTCCGGCGGGCCCTGTTCGTCTCGGGCTTCGATCCGGCTCCGATCGGCGTCGGTGAACCTGACTACGCGTGCGTACACGTCTCCTCCTCCCGGTTGGTTGGCGCGATCCTATTCCGCGGCCGTACCAAGCGCCACCGATGCCGGACGATGCCGATATGGCGAACCGGCCCGCCCACGAAACCCGGCTCGAGCGGATCCTCGGCGTTCCGTTGGCCGAGGACGCCCAGCGCCAGTGGCCGCAGAGCGGCGAGACGATCGACGGCCGCGCGCGGATCGGGGAGGTGGAGTCCCACTTCGAGGGGCTCAGGCTGGGCGTCGGCAGGCGCCATCGCCTGGGCGACACCCTCGTGGTCGAATGGAGCACGGACTACGGCGACGGGCGCGTCTACCGGAACGTCAGCGTCGCCGAGCTGCGGGACGGGCAGGCCGTCCGCGTGACCGACTACTGGGGCGAGCCCTTCGAGCCGCCCGCCTGGCGGGATCAGCTTGCGGATTGGCTGGAGATGCCCGCCGACGGGCCCTGGCCGCCCGCCGAGGAGCTACAGGGCGACGAATAGGCCGCTCCGCCCCTCTCCACGCATGTGGGTGTGCTGCTTTTCGTCCATTGCGGCACCTCTCTCAATCCGCGCAGGCTAGGCCACCACCAGCATTGAAGTCCTCCGGGAGGATGCTGTCGGTCGCGAGGGCGGTGGCGAAGCGATCCGCTTCCTCTTTCATGTTGGCCCGGACGATGGCGCGAAGGTCCCCGATCAACGCCTGGTCGCCACGGTCCAGCTCCAGTTCGTACCGGTGGATCTCGTCCTGGGAGTAGCTGTCCCGGCCCCACCACTCGCACTCGGGACAGCGAAGCTCGACATCCCAGTGGCCGTCGCCATGCCCGTGCTGGTTGATGGGCTGCACCAGGATCGAGACGCAGTTCGGGCAGCAGTGCATGCCATCCGCCGATCGCTTCTTGCTCTTTGAACCCATGCGTTCCCTCGCCTCTTCAGGTGTTCCTTCGCCTATATCCCAGAGAAGCGCCCTGCTGCGTCAAATGGGTACGGGTGAAGAGGGTCGAGCCTTACGCAACGCACCCGAGCTGTGGTACGCAAGTGATAGTCTGCGTACCATCGCTACCAAAGCAGAGGGAACGGAACGGGAGTCGATTCTGCCGCCGCGCGAGGAAGCGGCAGAGCTGATCCCGCCGCGGGACGGGATCACCTGGCGGATCTCCGGCGATGCGCGGATCTTCGGCGCCTCGGGATACGCGCTGCTGCTTCAGGTGACCCACCCCTCCGTCGGCGCGGGTGTGAGCCAGCACTCGAACTTCAAGGAAGATCCCTGGGGGCGGCTGCTGCGGACGCTCGACTACACGAGCTCGGTGGTATACGGCGGGCCCGAGCTGGCCTGGGAGGTCGGCCGGCGGGTGCGCGAGATGCATAAGCGGATCAAGGGCGTCCGCCCCGACGGCGAGCGCTACCACGCGCTCGAGCCCGCCCCCTATGCCTGGGTGCACGCCACCCTCGCCGAGTCGATCGTCCGCGCCCACAACCTCTTCTGCCGCCCGGCGCTCCAGCCCGAGCAGACCGATCAGTTCTGGGCCGAGTGGCGGCGGATGGGCCGCCTGATCGGCGTCCGCTACGAGGACCTGCCCGAGACCTGGTCCGGGCTGCTCGACTACTTCGACCGGATGGTGGATCAGGAACTGGAGGACACCGAGGCGGCCCAGGACGTGCTCACCTCGCTCTTCGAGCCGACTGCGCCGCCGCTGCCCGGGATGCGGGACTGGGTCTGGCGGGTGGTGAGTTGGCCCTCGACCAAGGCGGGCTCGCATGCGACCCTCGGGATGCTGCCGCCGGTGCTCCGCCAGCGGCTCGGGGTGGAGTGGACGGCCTCCCGGGAGCGGCGCTTCCGGGCGATGGCGGCGGCCACCCGCCGCGCCCGGCCGCTGATGCCGCCGCAGGCCCGCAGCTTCGGCCCCCACTATCTGCGCTGGCGCCGCGAGGCGATCGCCCGAGGCGACGTCGCCTCCGGTGGCCGCCGAGGCGCGACCGAGCCCCGCGCGGCGGCGACCGTCTGATGACCGCCGACTCCCTCACCCTGCTGCAGCGCGCGATCGGCTCGACTGTCGAGCCTCCCGACGACCCGCTCTCCGAGCGCATCCTCGACGCGGCGCTCGAGATCTCGGCCGCCTCGGGGGTGAAGAACCTGACCATGGACGAGGTCGCCGACCGGGCCGGGGTTGGGCGGATGACGGTCTACCGTCGCTTCGGCAGCCGCGAGCGGCTCGAGGAGACCCTGGCGGTGCGCGAGGCGCGCCGCTGCCTCGCCGAGCTCGACTCGACCGTCGATCCCGGCGCGCCGGTCGCCGACCAGATCGCCCAGGGCCTGCTGACCAGCCTGCGGCTGATCCGCGAGCACCCGCTGCTCGACCGGATGTCGCGGGTGGAGCCGGCCGCCGCACTCGCCGCCCTCACCCATGAGGGAGCGGCGGTGTTCGCGATGAGCCGCGCCTTCGTCGCGGCGCGGATCGCAGAGTCACAGCGCGAGGGCAAGATCCGCCGCGACCTCGAGCCCGAGCAGGCCGCCGAGATCCTGGTCCGCCTCAGCCTCAGCTTCCTGCTGATCCCGCAGAGCGCGCTGCCGCTGACCGACGACGAGCGCATGCGGGAGATCGCGCGGACGATGGTTGCGCCGATCCTGGGGGAGGCGAAGTGAGCGCGGTGGCCGCTCCCGCCCGGGTACCCGCGGCCCGCGACGAAGGCTACTTCCCGGAGGGCAGCTCGATCCTGCGTCGGATCCACTCCGAGCGCGCGGTCGGGCTCTTCTACGGCCAGCGAGCGCTGATGATCGGGGCGCTCGACCCGCTCGCCTTCGTTGGCACCACCGAGCACACCAACGCCAAGCTGAAGCCCTTCCAGCGTCTCTCCCACACCGCCGAGGTCTTCGAGACGATCTTCTTCGGCACCCGGGCAGAGGCCGACAAGGCGCTCGCCCTCGTCCACCGGCTGCGCGAGCGGGTCGAGGGTGAGATGCCGGAGGACGCCGGCAAGGTCCCGGCGGGCACGTCCTACTCCGCCTTCGACCCCGAGCTGATGCTCTGGACCATGGCGGTGATCGCCGACTCGGGCCCGTGCTTCTACGAGCTCTTCGTCGATCGGCTCGGCGACTACGAGCACGAGCGTCTCTGGCAGGAGTACGTGCGCTTCGGCGAGCTCTTCGGCATGCCGCGCGACGTAGCGCCCTCGAGTCACCGCGAGTTCCGCGCCTGGTTCGACGGGATGCTCGACTCGGACGAGATGTATCTGACCGACGACGCTAGGGAGATCGGTTACGCCACCGCCTTTGAGATCCCGATGCCGGCCTACCGCGCCCCCGCCAAGGCGGTGCACGACCTGATCATGCTGGGCAGCCTGCCCGCCCGGGTCCGCGAGCTCTACGGGATCTCCTACGGCGCGGCCCAGCAGCGCGCCTTCCGGGCCGTGGTCCGGGGGCTGCGCGGCGCCCGCCTGCTCACCCCTCGCTCGATCCGCGAGGGCTACAACACGGGCCACTTCCGGATGGTGGCCCGCACCGAGCGCCGCCGGCTACGCCGAGGCGACCACACGCCTCAGGTCGCCTAGCGCCGCCCTCTTCCAACGTTAGAGGTGTGATCGAAGATCACTACCGCTTTTGCATGGAAAGCGGCAGTCCGTGGCGAGATACTGCGTGGGCGATGTCGGAGGAGAACGTCGAGGTCGTTCGTCGAGCGATCGCCGCCTGGAACGACGGTGACATCTCGATCTACCGCGACCTGTATGCGGCGGACGTCGTCGCGGAGGCCGGGCCGCTCGGGCTAGAGGGGATGGGGGCCATTCACGGTCCGGACGCGATCATGGCGATCTACGAGACGATGCGTGACTCCTTCGAGCGCGACGAGCTGATTGCGGACCACGCTCTCGCGAACGACCAGTCGCTCGTGGTGCCCGTGCGCTGGCGCGGAGTCGCGCGGGGCACTACCACCATGGTCGAGCAGCGCCTTTTCATCGGCTATAGGTTCCGAGACGGGCGCATCACCTTTCAGGGGTGGTACGACAGCGTCGAGAAGGCATGCGAGGCTGTCGGGTTGTCTCCCGCAGCGACGCACGTCGAGTTCGCTGGCTGACGGCCGTCCCAAGCTATCTCCTGCTCAGGGCGCTGCCGCTTCGCATGGAAAGCGCAACTGTCTCGCGGGATACTGAGCGGGCGATGTCGGAGGAGCAGGTCGAGGTCATCCATGGGCTGGTCGAGGCCTGGAATCGGGCAGATGTGGACGCGTTCGTCGCGTTCTTCGATCCTGACTGCGAGGTCGTATTCCGTCCCGATGTCCCCGAACCAGGCCCGTTCCGCGGTCACGGCGAGCTGAGGGCCTGGGTCGAAGGATTCCTGGCCGCGTGGGGGTCCCACCAAGCGGAGGTCATCGAGATAAGGGCCACGGATAGCGGCGCGGTCGCCTCGCTTCACTTCGTCGGTCGCGGATCCGGCAGCAACGTTGAGATGGATGAAACTGATGCGCACCTCTTCGCATTCAAAGAACGCCGGGTCGTCCGGTGGCGAAACTTTCAAGCACGAGAGGAAGCCCTCGCAGCCGCCGGGCTGTCGGAGTAGCGCTTTGGACGAGGAGCAGCGTTTTCTCCGTCACACCTCAAAGCGAGGAAGGGTCCCCGCCTAGACCTGAATCCCCTCGGTGGGAGCTCCCTCCGGGTAGGCCTCCTCGCGAATCCCCGCCCGACCGGCCGCTGTGGCCTTGCGTCCGGCCGCGGGCACCAGGTCCGTCGCCTCACCCAGGCCGATCGGCGGCATGTTGTTGTAGACGCAGTCGTAGGCCCCGGCCGGGACCGGGTAGGTCTCTGCGGTCCACGCGCTTGCGGATCACCTGGGCCACCGGCTCCCCTTCCCTTGGGATTGCGGCCATTATCCAGCCGCGCGGCCGATCCGGCCAGGGCTACGTGCGGTAGTGGAGGTGGACCGCGCCGGCGGCGAAGCGGCGCTCCTCGAGGAGCTCGAGATCGAGGCGAAGGCCGTCCGGGAGCCACTGGGTGCCGCCGCCGACGATCACCGGATAGAGGAATTGATGCAGCTCGTCGACGAGCCCCGCCCGAAGCGCCTCGGCGGCGAGATGGGGACCGCCGATGCTTAGGTCGGCGTCGGCCGACTCCTGCATCTCGCGGACCGCGGCGGGGTCGAACTGCCTCTCGATTCGAGTCCGGGGGTTGTCTGGGGCGGAGTCGAGGGTGCTGGAGTAGACGATCTTGTCGGTGGCCTGCCAGATCTCCGCGTACTCCTTGATGTGCGGCGGCTGCTCGGTCAGGTGCGGGGGATCGTCCCAATAGCGGAGCACCTCATACATCCGGCGCCCCAGCAGGTACGTGCCGATCGGCCGGCTGAGCTCGTTGATGAAGGAGTGCACCTCCTCGTCGGGCTTGGCCCAGGCGAAGTTGCCGCCCTCGTCGGCCACATAGCCGTCGAGCGAGGTTTGTGCCGTGTAGACCAGCCTGGCCATGCCTGCTCGTGTAGACCGGCCGGCGGCTCTGGACTCATCGGTTACGGCGCGCGGTGCAGCTGCGGGAAGTCGCCGGTGAAGCTCGGGACGGTGAACGGGCCCTGCTCGACGCACGTGCTGTTCATGACCGCCCCGACTGCTGGCCGGTGACCAGCTTCAGGAACGACACCGGGCCCGTCGTGATCTTGACCCTTCGGTTGCTCCGAGGGCTCGTCCGAGACCTCGATCTTGCCGTTGCGGATCACCGCCTCGTAGACGTCCGAGCCTCCCTCCGGGGCATCAGTGATCTCGAAGTGGACCACCGCGTCCACGCCTTCGATCTTCGAGGGCTCGGCGTGCTCCGACATCCGCCGGAAGATCTCGTCGAGGATCATCCTGCGGCCCACCGGATTCGCCATCCCCTCCGCCACCTGTTCATCGGGGACCTGCCCGACCATCGCCGCCAGCTGCGAGGCGTCCGCGCCGTCCATCCCGCCCAGCGCGGCCGCAGCCGCATCGTTCTCAGCCATACCTACTTCCCGATTCTCTCTCGCCTGCAATTGCTACTACACCGTAGGAAGAACCTACCAGAAGTAGGAAAGCGTGGTTTCCCATCCTCACGACCATCCTGTGGTTAGGCTGCGGCTTCAACCCACGGGACGGGAGGTGGAGACGTGGCAGTCCAGGAGACGCTCGCCGAATTCAAGGAGACGGCGGGCTCGGAGCCGTTCCAGCTGCAGGGCTCCAAGATGCTCAAGGTCCAGCTCGCGGGCGAGACCATCCAGGCGAAGCTGGGCTCGATGGTCGCCTATCAAGGTGGTGTCAAGTTCGAGCACGCCGGCTCCGGCGGGCTCAAGCGGATGGCGAAGAAGGCCGTCACCGGCGAGGGGGCGGAGCTGATGAAGGTCTCCGGCACGGGCGAGGTCTTCCTGGCCGATCTGGCGCAGGAGATCCAGCTGGTGAAGCTCTCCGATGAGGCGATCACCGTTAACGGCGCCAACCTGCTCGCCTTCGACGGCGACATCGACTGGGACATCAAGAAGGTCGAGGGCGTCTCCGGCTTCATGGGCGGCGGCCTCTACAACACCCATCTCTCGGGATCAGGCTACGTCGCGCTGCTCTCCGACGGGCCTCCCGTTCTGATCGAGCTCGACGGCGAGGGCACGTTCGCCGACCCGCAGGCCGCGATCACGTGGTCCGAGGGCGTGAAGACCTCGGTGAAGGCCGACGTCAACCTGAAGACCTTCATTGGCCGCGGCTCCGGCGAGACCGTGCAGATGGGCTTCAGCGGCACCGGCTGGGTGCTGATCCAGCCCTCCGAAGGCCGGGTGACCAGCGCCGCCGCGGGCGGCTCCGGCGGTCAGCAAAGCGCCGGCGGAGCCTTGGGCAAGCTGCTGAGCGGATAGCGCGTCCGCTCAGCCGCCGCGGGCGAGGATGGCGGCGATGATCCCCAAGAACCCCGCGCCGACCACCCTGAAGATGGTCAGGCGGAGAGCATCGACCTCGGCCCGCAGGGAACCCGTCTCGCCACGGATCTCTTCGCGGAGCGCAGCGAATTCGGTGCGCATCTCTGCACGTAACTCACCGAACTCCCCGCGCAAATCCCGGATGTCCTGATCTGAGCGGGCGAATCCCGTTCGGATCGACTCGGCGAGATCGTCGAGCCGTTCGTCGGTCCAGGCCGCCCGCTCCATAGCCAAGCCAGGATAGACCCGGGCCCTCGCGCGAAACGGTGGAGTGTGTGACGAAGAGAGTCCGAGCTACGTCGGTTTCGCAGTCATCGCCCAGACCGCAACCAGGTAGGCGATCAGGACGAGCGAGACGAGGCCGGTGACGATCCGGGCCGCGATCGGCGACGGCTGCTGGCCCCGGTTCATCTTCCTGACGGAAAGGCCCCCGATCACCAGCGAGATGATCAGCAGCAGGGCGCCCATGTCACTGACTCCGTAGCCGATCCCGATCCAGGTGACATTGGAGTCCGCGAGCCCCTCCTTGTCGGCGATCCACTCCGAACCCACCCGGAAGACGATGTAGCCGGGGAGGGCGAAGTAGAAGAGGGTCATGTAGGCCTGGCGGATGAGAGCGGCGGAGCCGTTCCTCCACGAGACGATCAGCGAGACCGACGCCAGGGTCAGGGCTCCGACGACCACCATCGCCCCCGCGATGTGGAGGAAGAGGGGGAAGAACCAGGAGTCCGGCCGGATGACGGCGAGCACGCTCATGCCCCCGGCTTCCAGACCATGACGACGAGGAGCAGGACCACGTAGACGATCCGCATCCAGTGGGCGAACGCAACGCGACGGTCGATCGCGACCGCCGACTCGTCGCCGGCCGGCTGCACGTTCCTGCTCACCTGGGTACCCGATCCCATCGCGAGGAACCAGAGAACGAGCGCGGCGATGATCCAGCCGTCCCAGAGCTCGTACTCGGGGCGGTTGAGCGCCAGCCAGACGCCGAAGGCGAGGGTGCCGAGGCCGCCCACGCCCCAGAGGATCTCGGCGACCGTTCGGGAGGGCCTCACAACCGGCCCGCCGAGGACGAAGGACGTGTAGATCACCACGCCGGCGCCCAGGAGGAAGGCCGCCAGGACATGGACGAAGAGGAGGAAGTCGTACATCGAGCGGCGGGATCCTATCCGCGCGAGAGGCGGATCCCGGTCAACCGGTTGTGTAGGCCTCGATCCGCGCCGTCCACTCGTCGAGCTTGCGCTCGGCCGAGCCGGCATCGGCGGCGTCGCCGGCGCGGAGCATGCGGACCGCCCGAGTAACGCCAGCCTGCTCGTAGCGCTCGAGCACCGCCGGGTCTCGCGGCGGGATCTGGATCGACACCGGGATCGGGCCACGCCCGCTCTCCTCTCCGCGCCGCTGGAGCTCCTCGACCCGGGCGATCATCTGCTCGTCGGGCGGGATCCGGTTCGGGAACCAGCCATCGCCGTACGCGAGGACCCGCTCGTGCACCCGTGGACCGCTGCCGCCGACCAAGATCGGCGGGTGCGGCTTCTGGAGCGGGGCCGGGCGGCAGACGATCCGGTCGAAGTTCACGAACTCGCCGTGGTAGGTCGCCTCCTCCGCGCCCCAGATCGCCTTGCAGGCCGCGACGCGCTCGCGCAGGATCCGGAAGCGCTTGTCCGGGTCGGTGCCGTGGTTCTTCATCTCCTCCAGGTTCCAGCCGGCGCCGATCCCGAACAGGAAGCGGCCGCCGGAGAGCCGGTCGAGCGAGGCGACTGCCTTGGCGGTGGTGATCGGGTCGCGCTCGACCAGCAGGCAGATCGCGGTCCCGACCCGGATGCGCTCTGTCGCCGCGGCCATCGTGGTGAGCGCGACGAAGGGGTCGTAGATCCGCCAGTACTCGCGCGGCAGCTCGCCGCCGGCCGGGTAGTCGGTCTCTCGGCCCGCCGGGATGTGGGTGTGCTCGGTGACGAAGACCGACTCGAAGCCGCGCTCCTCCGCCATCCGGGCGAGCACGGCCGGCTCGACCGACTCGTCCGTCGGGAAGTAGGAGACGCCGAAGTCCACGACGCCACCCTACGTTAGGCTCGCCCCATGCCCGATCTGGGCGAGCCAAGCTCGTATCTCAACCTCGGCAAGGGAGCCGAGGTCTACAGCTGCGACGGCGAGAGGGTGGGAGAGGTCGAGCACGTTCTCGCCGCCGAGGATGCCGACATCTTCGACGGCTTCGTGCTCGATACCAGCGTGCTGCCCGGCGGGCATCGCTTCGTCGATGCCGACCAGGTCGAGGAGATCTTTGAGCGCGGCGTCCTCCTCAAGCTCTACCGCCAGGAGGCCGAGCGGCTGCCGGAGCCGAGCGCGAATCCCGCCACGCTCGAGGCCACGCCGGACGACGTCGCCGAGGACGACGAGAGCAACCTGAAGCGCAAGCTCCGCCGAGCTTGGGACCTGATCTCCGGGAAGACTTAGGGCGCCTTGACCGTCGCCTCGCTGGGCACCGTCTCCGGCCGAATGCAGACCGCCCCCTCGGAGTAGCCCTGGGACTCGATCCCGAGCGCCCAGTTGAAGCGGGCGCGCATGTTCTCGATCGCGGCGGCCCAGGTGAGCTCGACGATCTCGGCTTCGTCGAAGCGCTGCCGGAGACGCTCGAACAACTCGTCGGGGACCTCGACCGGGGTGCGGCTGATCCCCTCGGCGTATTCGAGGACAAGTTTCTCGTCCTCGTTGAACGCGTCGGACTCCCGGAACCTCGGAAGCTCCCGAAGCTGCTCGTCCGTGATTCCGGCCTCGTGGTGGGCCAGCCAGGATCCGTAGTCCATGCACCACTCGCAGCCACAGAGCGCGCTCGCCTTCAGCTCGGCAAGCAGCAGCAGCCGCTTAGGGGCCCGCTTCGCGCGCTGGAACGCCATCTCGAAACCACCATAGCCGTGCATCAGCAGCGGGCTGTGCGCCATCAGGCGGATGGGCTCGCCGAGCGTGCCGTCCATCTGGCGCCTCGCCATGCTCCACGCCAGGCGCGTGAGTGGACTGGGATTCTCTGGGGAATCGATTCGCGCCATCGTCACGCCTCCTTTGGCCTCGGCCGCATCGGTGCCGTCGCCGCGCGGCCCTGGGCGTTGTCACTGACCAGATAGAGCAGTGCCAGCGGCAGCAGCACGTCGAGCGACAGGCCGATGATGCTCGCGATGTTGTCGCCGGTCGAGTAGTGCTCGGTGGTGGTCAGGTGGTAGGCGAGGTGGGGGATGCCCGCCGCGAACAGCGAGATCGCGGCCGCCTGAATCACTCGGCGCTCCATCCAGAGTGCCGCCAGCGCCGCGAGCACGGCCAGGCCGAGACCGGCGGCGCCGAAGTCGCGCTCGAGATGCTCGTTGTAGGGAGGCAGCGCGGAGACCCAGTGGGACCCGCCACCCGGGAAGTTGTCGTAGAAGCCCTTGGGCGCGATCAGGATCCACGCCGCCACCACCCCGATCGTGACCACGAGATAGATCAGGGCGCCGCGAATCAGCCCTCTGTGTCGCTCGACCGTCATCAGACCTCCTTTGCTCCGTCATGTGACATCGCCATCCACGAATCCACCACAGCGGCGATCAGCCTTTCCTCGTCGACGCCCGCCGGTGGCCGGCGGAAGACGTCGATCTCGAGCTCGTACGCCAGCAGCGAGCCGACCATCGCCACGGCGACGGCCTCGGCATCGCCCTCCGGGAACTCGCCCGTCTCCATCTTCTGTTTGACGAAGTCGGTCGCGTCCCGGTAGGCGCGATCGACCACGCCGGTCTCGAAGCGTCGCTTCAGGTCGGGGAAGCGATCGCCCTCGGTGATCACGATCCGACGCAGGTTGCGCTCCCGGCCGAGCATCTGCAGCGCCGAGCGGGCGATCAGCGTGAGCTCCGCCCGCAGGTCGCCAAGCGGCATCAGCTCCATCACCGAGCGGAGCTCCTCGAGCTCCGCCACGTGGCGCTCGAAGGCGGCCTCGAGCACGGCCTCCTTGCTGGGGAAGTGCTTGTAGAGGGCTCCCGCCCGAGGCGTCAGTCCCGCCCGCCGCTCGATCTCGCCGACGGTGGTGCCGTGGAATCCGTTCTCGGCGAAGAGGCGCAGGCCCTCGTCGACGATTCGCTCAGCCGTCGCCCTGCCGTTGGCAGCGGTGTCAGCGCGTGCTGGCATTTGGTAATCAAAGGATTACCAAACTCAGCTCGCCGCGGCCTCCTCCTCGACGTCGTCCTCGATCTCGTCCTCGCTCGAGACCAGAAACGGCACCAGCAGGGCGGTGAGCCGCGTCGCCGTCCGCGGGCCGATCGAATGGCCGGCCTTGGGCAGCACGACCAGCTCGGAGTCCGGGACCAGCTTGGCCACCCGCTCCGTCCAGGTCTCGGGCACGAGGTGGTCGCGCTCGGGTCTGACGATCAGGGTCGGCACTTCGATCTCGGCCAGCTTCTCCTCGACCGGGTCCTCGAGCGCACGGCGGAGCGTCCGCATGCTCCGCCAAGCGCCCGCGTCGATGAAGTCGTGGACGATCGTCGGGGCGAGTCGAGGGGAGGAGCGCGGTGCGTTCCGCACCCAACGAAGGGCGAGGCGGCTCGCCGAGCGCGCCTCGGGATCGACCGTGGGCCCGACGAGCACCAGCCGATCGACCGTGGCCGGGTGGCGCGCGGCGAGGTCCACCGCGACCTGGCAGCCGAAGGAGACGCCGATCACGATGGCGGGAGCGAGGTCGTTGTCGAGCAGCCAACGCCGCAACGCGTCGGCGAGCCCTGGGATGTCGAGCGGATGGATCGGCTGCTCGCTCATGCCGAAGCCGGGCAGGTCGGGGGCAAACACGGGCCGGCGGGTGCCGAGCGCCCGGATCAGCGGCTTCAGTGTGCGGCTGGAGGTGAGGCCGTGGACCAGGACGATCGGCGTGACGTCGAGCGTGGGCCCCCGGCCGTTGCGGCTCAGCCCGTTCACGGATTCGTAGCTCTGCTTGAGCTGGGTCGGCACGCGAACGAAGACGCGGCTCTTGCCTGCGTGCGTCCAGCCCCCGTATACGCCGTTCCGGCGCGGTCCCAAGTACATTCCCCAAGCCAACATACCCGCAAATTGCGGATTGTCGACCGAGTCCCTACGCCTGAACGGCCAGTGTCACCCGGTCGCGCAGGTGGTTGAGAAGCGGCTCCACCGAGAGCTCGCCGCAGCCGGCCCGCTCGAGGACCTGGGTCGGCGAGAGGCGGCGGCCGTGGCGATGGACCCGCTCGCGCAGCCACTCGCCCAGCGAGACGAGATCGCCGTCCGCGATCTGCCTGTCGAGGTCACCGAGGTCGCGCCCGGCGGCCTCCCAGAGCTGGCCGGCGATCACGTTGCCGAGGCTGTAGGTGGGGAAGTAGCCGAAGGCGCCGCCCGGCCAGTGCACGTCCTGCAGCACGCCGTGGGCGTCATCGGGGACCTCGATGCCGAGGTAGTCGCGGTAGCGGGCGTTCCAGGCCTCGGGCAGGTCGGCGAGGGGCAGGCCCTCCTCGAAGATCTCGAGCTCGAGCTCGAACCGGATCAGGATGTGGAGGTTGTAGGTCACCTCGTCCGACTCGATCCGGATCAGGCTGCGCTCCACCCGGTTGGCGGCGCGCTCGAGGCCGTCGAGGTCGACCTGGTCGAAGGCCGCGGGAAAGTGCTCCCGGAGGACCGGCAGGTGCCGCTCGAGCCAGGGCCGGCCCCGCGCCACCCAGTTCTCCCAGAGGCGGCTCTGGGACTCGTGCAGGCCGAGGGAGCGCACGTTCGAAAGCGGCGTGCTCCCGAGCTCGGGATCGACGCCCGCCTCGTAGAGCCCGTGGCCCGCCTCGTGCATCGCGCTGAACAGCGCCACCGCCAGGTTTGCCTCGTCGTACTTCGTGGTCAGCCGGACGTCGCTCGATGCGATCGAGAGGGCGAAGGGATGCTCGGTCGGATCCAGCCGCCAGGAGTCGTCCGGAAAGGGCAGTTCCGAGATCGCCGCCCTGATCAGCTCACGCTGTGTGTCGGCGGGGAACTCGCCCCGGAACGCGTCGTCCTCCGCACCGGCGCCGTTCCGCGTCGCCTCGGCGACCAGCGGCACGAGCCCCTCCCGCAGCTCCGTGAGCACGACCCGCATCTGCTCCGTCGTCATCTCCGGCTCGTACTCGTCGAGCAGAGCGTCGTAGGTCCGGCTGAAGCCGGGGAAGCCGTCGTAGCACTCGGCAAAGCGGCGGGTCAACTCGACGTTGCGCTCGAGATGGGGGAGGAGCATCGCGAAGTCGGAGCGCTCCTTGGCCTCCACCCAGGCGTTCTCGGCGATCGAGCTCGCGCGCGCCAGCTCGGCGCGGAGCTCCGAGGGGACGCGCCGGGCCTTCTCCCAGTCCCGTCCCACGACCCGGACCAGGTCGGCGTCGATCGACTCACCCGGGGGAGCGTCCGCATCGACCTCGGAGCGGGCCTCATCGATCAGCTTGCCGATCCGATCGTCGATGAACATCTCGTGCCGGACGCGGGCGAGCGTCGCGAGCGTC
Organism: Solirubrobacterales bacterium; assembly: GCA_035265665.1. Lineage (GTDB taxonomy): Bacteria > Actinomycetota > Thermoleophilia > Solirubrobacterales > 70-9 > DASUPK01. The sequence continues at coordinate 13,494 of DATFOK010000006.1, forward strand.
TCGGCGCGGGGCGCTGCGCCGCCCTTGGGCATCATCGTCCGCTCGTCCCAGGCGAGCAGCGAGGCGGCCCGACCCAGATCGTGGATCTCGCCGAGCCGTTTGCGGAGCTCCTCGAGGGCGGGCATGCCCTGAAATCTACGGGGCGGGCGGCGGCCCCTCGGCCGCGACCCTGGAGAGGCCCTCGAGCCAGCGCTGGTGGAAGCGGACCATCATCGGCCGCAAGACCGGCTTCACCACCTGGATGCCGAGGCCCTTCTGGGTCTCCTCAGTGCGGACGAACGTGCCGCCCTCCTGTGGCCGTAGAAGCCAACCGTGGTAGCCGCGGCCGCCCAGCTCCTTGGCGTCCCAGGAGATCCGCTCCGGCGGCTCGTACGCGACCACCTCGGAGGTGACGAAGGCGCCGAAGCTGAGCCACCGAAATCTACTTCCAAGCCCGACGACGGGCCAGGGCCCATCGAGGTGCTTGATCAGTTTGGCGTTCGAGTAGTAGGTCGGCCAGAGGTCCGGGCGGCTGAGCCAGGCCCAGACGATCTCCGGGTCAGCCGGGATCTGCAGCTCGTTGACCGCGTGGAACGCGGATCTCTCGGGCGTGTGCTCGTCCGGCCAGCTGATCACGGTTTCGCCGTCGCTCACCCGGCGGAACCTACCCCACGCGTGATCAGTTGATGTGCAGGTTCACGTCGAAGAACACGACCAGCGGCCAAAGCACGATGGCGAGCAGCGCCGAGACGACCTGACCGACGGTGTCGTGACGGATGTAGTTGTGGTCCCCGGCGGCGAACACTCCGATCACCAGGTAGATGATCGTGAGTAGGCCGGGACCTCCGCGTCGGTACATGCGTCAGTCTCGGTCGGGTGCGACTTCGCTGGCCCGGTCCTCGTGGCGGGTGGCGCGCTCCTCGGCGGCCTGCGCCTTCTCGTGGAGCTCCTCAGCCTTCTGGCGGTGGTCCTCGGCCATGGAGCGGTGCCCCTCGGCCTCGGCCTCGCGCCTACGCATCTCGCGCTCCCGCGCGATCCTGCGTCGCTGCGTGACCAGCCGGGCGACGAAGAGGAGAATCACCAGCGCCACGACGGCAATGATGATGATTGCGATTGTGGACATGGCCCAGGCCTACCCGCGGGCAAGGGGGGAAAACGCGAAGGCCGGGTTAAGGGCCGGCGTTAGGCTCCATGCACATGCCTGAGCAGGCGCTGTACCACAAGCCCGGCTGGTTCACGAGAAACGTCTTCAACCGGCTCGTCTCCGGTTTCCATAGGTTCGGGATCGACGTGGCCGGTTCGCAGGAGCTGGCGGTGCGGGGCCGCAAGAGCGGAGAGATCCGCACCAACCCGGTGAATCCCTTCGAGCTCGATGGCCGCACCTACCTGCTCGCGCCGCGCGGCACCACCCAGTGGGTCCGCAACCTGCGGGCCGCCGGCGAGGGGGAACTGCGCAGCGGGCGCAAGGTGCGCCGCTTCCACGCGCAGGAGGTCCCGGACTCCGAGAAACTCCCGCTGCTCCGCCTCTACATGGAGAAGTGGGCCTGGGAGGTGAAGGGCTTCCTTGGCATCGACGCCGACGCGCCGGACGAGGAGCTGCGGCGGATTGCGCCGGATCACCCGGCGTTCGTGCTCACCTTCGACGACTGAGCTCGGCTACGCGGCGGAGGTGCGCCGCTCGATCGAGACGCTGTAGGCCTTCGGCCGGGCAACGAGGATCGGGTCGGCTGACGGCTCGATGCCGTCGGTGAGCCGCATCGGGTCGAAGACGATCGGGTTGCCGGGCGTCTCGGCGTCCTCCACCACCCGGAGCACCTCGAGCTCGCCGAGCTCGACGACCTCGTGCTCGCCCTCCCACTCGGCGGTGGGGTCCTCGAGGGAATCGCCCTCCTTCGCCAGCGTGAACTCGAGCGTGAAGCGGGCGATGCCCTCGGCGAGCCGCTGCCGGATCTCCTCCTGCAAGTAGTCGCGCGGGGCGGCGTCGCGTTGCTCGTCGCTCAGGTACTTGGGACCCTCCTCGGGCTCCCAGGTGTAGCGGCCCCAGTGGGTCGCCCCGTCCGCGTCGACCAGGCAGAAGGCGTGCAGTGCGCGATAGTCGGAGGTGGCGAAGCTGGTGGTGGGAGCGATCTTCGGCAGACCCTTCTGCAGCGCCTCGCCGAACTCGGGATGCGCCGCCATGTAGGCGCCCAGCTTCTCGGGGTCGGGCTGGCCGGTCTGGGGATCGGGGATGCGAGCCCGGGTCATCTCGAGGAAGTCCTCTGGAGTGCGGGCGAGGAAGACGACGAGCGGTACCGAGACGATGTCGGTTGCCTCGCCGTCCGGGAGGTGGAACTTGACCGCCATGCCGCGGCCGGCGATCGGGTGCACGTCCGAGGTGTGAGGGTCGCCGCTCGCGTTCGAGAACCGGACAGTGGTCTCGATCGGATCGCTCTGCAGGTGGGCGGCCCGGGAGAGCGTCTTGGCCTCGGGCGTCGCCGTGAAGGTGCCGCTGCAGACCGTGCCCTTCGCGTGGACCGCGCGATAACCGGCGTGGGGACCGCGATTCGCGGCGTGAAGCGCGTCGACGATCTCCTCCCACATGGTTGTGGTCGCCACGACTGCGGAGACTACCGCTGAGGTTGCGTCGCGACCTCGATGTCGCCCGAGCGCTCGACGTGCTGCCAGCGCAGCCGCAGACCCTGCAGGGCGCTGGCCACCGATTGCAGCACGACGAGGTACATCAGCTGCCGGTAAACGAAGGTCTGCAGCGGCAGCGCGATCAGGGGCCAGGGCCGCTCGCGGTCCAGGTGGAAGGCGTAGGCGCCCTGCGCGATGACAAGCAGGTTGAAACCGAGCCAGTAGGCGAGCACCGGGACGGGGTCGAGGAAGAGGATTCCGTAGAGGGCGAAGACATCGATCAGCGGCGCCAGCAGGGGGAGGGCGATCTGAAACAGGATCAGGTAGGGCAGGCCGATCTTTCCGATCGGCCCCTCGCGTCGGCGCAAGACCGCCCGTCGGTGCTTCCAGACGGACTGCATCGTCCCGAAAGACCAGCGATATCGCTGTCGCCAGAGCCCGCCGAGCGAGCCCGGGGTCTCGGTGAACCCCCTGGCGTCCTGGGCGTAGACCACCCTCCAGCCGCGGCGGCCGAGCGCGATGGTGGCGTCTGTGTCCTCGGCGAGGGTGTCGCTCGAGAATCCTCCGAACTCGAGCAGGGCGCTCTTGCGGAAGGCGCCGACCGCGCCCGGCACGGTCGGCATGCAGCCGAGCACGTCGTAGAGGCGGCGGTCTAGGTTGAAGCCGGTGACGTAGTCGAGGTGCTGCCAGAGACCGAGCAGGCTGCGGCGGTTACCCACCTTCGTGTTGCCGGCCACGGCCCCGACGCCCGGGTCGGCGAACGGGCGAACCAACGCCGCGAGGGTTCCCGGTTCGAAGACGGTGTCGGCGTCGACCGCCGCGATCAGGTCATAGCTCGCGGCCGCGAGGGCCGTGTTGAGCGCCTCAGCCTTGCCCCGGTTCGGCTCGCGGATTACACGCACGCCCGGCAGGCTGAGGGAGTCGACTAGATCACCTGTGCAGTCCGTGGAGCCGTCGTCGACGACGACGACCTCGAACTCGGGGTAATCGGAGGACGCGAGCGAGCGAACTGCCTGCTCGATCCCGGCGGCCTCGTTGTAGGCCGGGACGACGATCGAGACCGGCGCTTGGAACCCCTCTGGACGAGGCTGCCTGCGCCGCCTGGCCGCATGCAGACGTGCCAGGCCGACGACAGCGACCGCCCTCAGGATCGCGAGGATCGCGATCGGAACGAGCAGCGCGGTGAGCACGTCGGTGAGCAGACGGGCGACAGTCAGGGACGCGATCAGCATGTCGCCGCGGATCCGCTGGCTGCTGGTGGCCGGGGGATCGGTGTGGCTTCTACTGGCGCCGAGCAGGGTGTTGAGCCCGACGAACTTGAAGCCACGGGCGCGGAGCTCGGGCACGAGCCGCTGGAGCGCGGCGACCGTTTCCGAGCGGTCGCCCCCGCCGTCGTGCATCAGGATCACCCCTCCGCGCTTGCCGGGCGGGGTGGCGTTGCGGACGATCTCGTCAACGCCGGGGCGCTGCCAGTCCTCGGCGTTGAAGTTGGCGAGCGCGATCACAAATCCGCGCCGGGCGATCTCGGCGTAGGCACGCTCCTGCTCGGCGTCCACGGCGGCTGGGGTGGCGGAGTAGGGCGGCCGGACGAACCGCGGCCGGACCCCCGCCGCGCCCGCGATCGCGCTCTCGGTCAGGGAGATCTGGAGGTCCCGGAGGCTCCCCGCGTTCGCGAGGTCAGCGTGGCTGAAGGTGTGGTTGCCGAGCGCAAAGCCGTCGCGATGCAGGTCGGCTACGACCCCCGGATGCTCGATCACGTGCTCTCCGACCGCAAAGAAGGTGGCCGGGACGTGGAGCCGCGTGAGCGTGTCGGCGATCTCCGGCGTCCAGCGCGGGTCGGGTCCATCGTCGAAGGTGAGGGCGATGCGCCGGCCGACTTGGGCCTCCCTCGGGACGAGTTTGCCGTCCGGCCCGGCCACGAACAGGGCATCGTTTGTCCGCAGGGCCCGCGCATGGCCGATCGAGACCGGCGGGGTTCCGCTTGTCCCCGTGGTGTGCACAGTGAGCCCCTCGGCCAGGAGCAGCAGGAGCAGGGTGCCGACGAAGAGCCCGAGGAGGAACCAGTGCGCCGGCGGGCGCTCGATCTTGCGCGCGAGTCGACGCCCCGTTTCGCTCCGAGGTCGGCGGAGTCGGGCGCGCTCGACTGTCATCGGCGTCGCTCGCTAGCGCAGCTGACCCGGAGCCCCGGTGCCGCCCGGCCCGTTCCCCGGCGAATCGATCGGCTTGCCGGTCGTCGCCCTGGCGGAGCCTTGCCCGCGCACACTGGAGGGCGGACTCGCGGTGCTCGTGGGGCTCGGCGGCGCGGGCGCCGGCGAGACCGTCTGGCGCTGCGGACTCGCGCTTTGCGATGGGGCCCGGCTCGGGGCGTGGGTCGCCGGCGTCGCGGCGGAGGTTGGGGCCGGGGGAGACGTAAGACGCACTTGCGGTGGCCGTTGCGCCGCTCGGGTTTGGTCTTGGCCTGACACAACCGGCTGCGCGCCCGATGCGTTCGAGCCTCCTGGCTGCGAGCTGGGGAGGCCTGGGAGGGCATCGAAGCCGCCAAGCACCCCGAGAGCCAGCGCGATCAGCCAGGAGGCGAGCAACGCCACGCCGGCGGCGACCGCTACCCGGACCAGCCGGTGGCGTGCCTTGCCGTCCGCGGCGAAGATCGCCGCCTGTGAGTGATCTCCCGTGATCTGATCCATTGCTGATTCCAAGCCGAGGTGTCCCTCCTGATCCGTAAAGCGCCTGCCGGTCGTTCTGGGATACGCGTGCGCGACACTCGGTAGATGCCCCAAGTGACTCTCTTGTACGACTCGGACTGCGGCTTCTGCCGCTGGTGCCTCGGCAAGGTGCTCGCCTGGGACCGGCGCCGCTCGCTGCGCCCGGTCGCGATCCAATCCGAGGAGGCGGATCGGCTGCTCGAAGGGATGCCCAACGAGGAGCGGCTCGCCTCCTGGCATCTCGTCGCCGCCGACGGCACCACCCGCTCCGCGGGGGCGGCGTTCCCGCCCCTCTTCCGCCTCCTGCCCGGCGCAAGGCCGCTGGCGGCGCTCACCTCGAGGGCGCCACGCGCGACCGACCGCGCCTACCGCTGGGTGGCGGGCAACCGCAGCCGCTGGGGGAAGCTGGTCACCGACGGCGCGAAGCGCCGAGCGGACCGCCGAATCGCGGAGCGGCGCTAACCCGCGGCTTCGGCGCGCCGCAGCCCCGTGATCGCGAACGCGAAGACCGCCGCGAGCAGCGCGGCGATGATGCCGAGCGTGGCCAGGTACTCGGAGCCCGTGCCGGCGATCAGGTCGCGGACGGTCTCCATCACGTGGGTGGCTGGATTGAAGGGCGCCACGGCGTGCACCCAGCCGCCGAGCAGATCCCGCGGGACGTAGACCGGCGCGAGGAAGAGGAAGAGGAAGACGGGTACCTGCATCAGCGGGGTCGACTGCAGGCTGCGGAAGCGGAGCGCGACGCCCGCGGCGAAGAGCAGGCCGGTGATGTTGATGATCGCCGCCAGTCCGTACATCCCGAACAGGTCGAGGCCGCCACCGTGGATGTCCATGCCGGCGGCCAGCGCGATCAGCGTCACCGCGGTGAGCGTCACCAGGGCCCTGATCATGGCGACGATGCCGTAGCCCACGATCAGCGCCGTGCGGTGAGGGGTCGCGAGCAGCAGGCGCCGGCCGAATCCGAACTGGAAGTCGGCAGCGATCGAGAACCCGCTGAAGACCCCGCCGAAGGCGGCGCTCTGGCAGAGGACGAAGGCGAAGATGAACGAGGTGTACCCCGGGCCGTAGTCGAAGCCCGGCGCGTTGCTGATCGCCGAGAGCCCGCCGGCGAAGGCGGTGAAGAAGAAGATCGGCATCAGCATCGGTGGGAGGAAGAGCAGCGGGTTGGTGATCAGGCTGTGGAGCAGTCGCCAGGACAGCCCGCCGGCCACTGAGAGGTAGCGCCTCATGTCCGCACCATCCTCTCCTTGAGCCCGAGCGACGCGAAGATCAGGCCGATCGCGAGGATCCCCAGCGCGCAGGCGAAGCCGAGCGCCAGCGCCTCGCCATCCCAGCCGGTGATCAGCAGAGACCGAAGTCCCTCGACCATGTAGCTGACCGGGTTGTAGGTGGCAATCTCCCGGAACCAGTCGGTCTGGATCAGGTTCCGCGGCAGGCTCATCGAGCTGAGGAACAGGAAGACGAAGATCAGGGGGAAGATGCTCTGGACCTTCTCCGGCGCGTCAACGCGCATGCCGACGGCGAGCCCGACCGAGCCGAAGGCGAGCGAGATCGCGATCGACAGCGCGACCATCACCAGCACGCCGCCGAACCCCGCCGCGATGTGAGCGCCGGCGATCAGCCCGACCGCGAGATAGGTCGCGGCCTGGAAGAGGCCGAGCGCGAGCGTCCCGGCGAGCTGCCCCGCGACCAGGGCAGCGGGGTGGATCGGCGTCAGCTGGAGCCGGTTGAAGAAGCCGTCCCGGTTGTCCTCGGCGAGGTTCTGGCCGGTCCCGATGACGGCGAACACGCCCGCCTGGATGAAGGCGAAGGCGAGCGCGAAGGTGACGTAGGAGTCGGTGGGGAAGCCCGGCAGAGCGGTGGCCGACTCAAGCCCCACCGCGTTGATCGCGAGCAGGATCAGCGGGAAGGTCGTCGCCGGGATGACCGCAGCGGGCTGGCGGAGCGTCCGCATGATCGAGCGGCGCGCGAGCTCGGGCGCCTGCGTCCAGATCGACGGATGCTGGCGGACCGGCGCAACAGGCGCGGCTACGGTGGCCGCCTCCATCAGGCGGGCGCCCCCTCGAGCGCGGGCTGCTCGCCGGTCTCGCCCTCCTCGGCCGCCTCGCGCTGGGCGCCCTCCAGGGAGCGCCCCGTCTTGGTGAGGAAGACATCGTTGAGGCTCGCCTCGTGGAGCTCGAGGTTGGCGACCTTCACATCGGCTTGGTCGAAGGCGCGAATGATGTTGGCCAGTTCCTCGCTGCCGTCGTCGAGCCGGACCGCGGCGCCCTGCGGCGTTCCGGGGACCAGCTCGCCGAACGGACGGAGCAGCTCCACGGCGCGATCCCGCTCGGCGTGGTCAGTCGGTACCACTTCGACCGTCGGCCGACCCACCTCGCCCTTGAGCGCTTCCGGGGTGCCCTCGGCCACGATCTTGCCGTGATCGATGATCCCGAGGTGGTCGGCGAGCTGGTCGGCCTCCTCCAGGTACTGGGTGGTGAGGAAGACCGTCATGCCGTCGTCACGGGAGAGGTGGGCGACCTCGTCCCAGAGGGCGGTGCGGCTCTGGATGTCCAGGCCGGTGGTGGGCTCGTCGAGGAAGAGGACGCGCGGGCCGTGAAGCAGCGCCAGCGCCAGATCGAGCCGGCGCTTCATACCGCCCGAGTAGCCACCGACCTTGCGCTCGGCCGCATCCGAGAGGCCGACGCGCTCGATCAGCTCGTCGCCCCGCCCGGTGCGATCGGCCTTCGACATGCCGTGCAGTGCGCCCTGGAGGCGCATGTGGTCCCGGGCGGTCAGGTTCGGGTCGAGCGCCGCCTCCTGGAGGGCGGCGCCGATCGCATCGCGGACGGCGGCTCCATCCTTGACCACGTCGTAGCCGGCGACCCGCGCCGAGCCGGCGGTCGGCGGGAGGAGCGTGGTCAGCATGTGGACCGTGGTCGACTTGCCGGCGCCGTTCGGGCCGAGGAAGCCGTAGATCTCGCCCGGCCGGACCTCGAGGTCGATCCCGTCGACGGCGCGCACCCCGCCCTTGAACTCGCGGACGAGGCCGTTCACCTCGATCCCGTTCGCTTCGATCCGCGTTCCGTTGCTGCTGCTCGCCATCCGGCTTCCCCCTCCGGGTCGTCTCGCTTGCAGAGAGACGGCAGTATACATAGATATTTGAAGCTTGCAAATATCGCATGGACCCAGTAATCTAAAGGAGACGTGAAGCCCAAGGGCGCGAAAAAGGAGGGGGAAAGTTGGCCGGACCCGGGCTCGTGGCTCGCCGCCCAGGCCGGTCGCACCGATCCGGGCAGCGAGGCCTGGAGTCTGATGCACTGGCTGTTCGTCACCAACAAGCAGCGCATGGTGGCGACGGCGCAGGAGTTCGAGCTCGCCCCTCAGCAGATGATCGCGCTGCGGATCCTTGGGGGAGGCCCGCGGAAGATGAGCGAGCTGGCCCAGGCCCTCTTCTGCGACAACTCGAACGTCACCGGGATCGTCGATCGTCTCGAGGAGCGCGGGCTGGTGCGCCGCGAGGCCGCGGAGGGGGACCGGCGCGTGAAGCTTCTGGTGCTCACCGATGAGGGCGAGCGCATAAGGGTCGAGATCACCAAGCGGATGGCCGAGCCCCCGGCTCCGATTGCCTCACTGCCCGAGAAGGACCAGAGGGCGCTCCGCGACATCCTGAAGCGGGCCCTCGAGAACGACCCCGAGGCCGAGGCAGCCAGGGCGGTTCGCTAGCCCGCCTCGGGCGCCGGTGTCGGCCCCTCCGGCGGCGGTGCCGGCGTAGGTCCGCCGCCCTCCTGCTCGGCGGCCGTCACCTCGCGGCGGTACTCGCGGTACTCGGTCACGGCGATCTGGATCGAGGCCGCGACCGGGATCGCGAGGATCGCTCCCAGGATCCCGAAGAGGGTGCTGCCGAAGAGGACAGCCACCAGGACGATAAAGGCCTCGATCTTCGTCGCCCGCTTCTGGATCTGCGGCTGGATCAGGTAGTTCTCGACCTGCTGGTAGACGATCGCGAAGACGGCCCAGATGATCAGGGCAACCGGGAAGTTGACGAAGGCGGTGACGATCCCGACGAGGACTGCCCCGATAGTGGCGCCAACGACCGGGATCAGGTCGAAGACGAAGATCACCACCGCCAGCGGTCCGGCGAAGGGGACGCCGAGGATCCTGAGCATGATGTACGACGCGAGGCCCGCGATAGTCGCCTGCAGGAGCGCGCCGCCGACGTAGTTCCCGACCGCGTTCGCGATCCGGCGCAGCGTCCTCTCGATCCGCTCGGCGTGCTCGGGGCGCTGCATCCGGATGAAGCCCTGGATCCATCTCGGCCCGGCGGCCACCATGAAGATGCTCAGGATCAGGATCGTCACGCCGGCGAAGATCGAGCTGACCAGCCCGAAGCCGATGTCGCGCAGGACGCCCGCGGCGTCGCCGGCCCTGCTCGGCAGCTGCTCCGCCTCCTCCGAGAGCTTCTGGGTGATGTCGTACTTCTCGTTCAGGTCCCTCAGCGTCTCGTTGTCGTTGACGTAGTCCTCGACGTCCTGGGCGTACTCCGGCGCGTTCGTCGCGACATCGCTGATCTCATTGACGATCGGAGGAATGAGCACGGCGCCCAGGCCGATGGGGATGAGGAGCAGCATGAGGTAGGTGAGAGCGATCGCGAGGCCGCGCTTCATGTAGCGCTGGAAGAAGTTGACCGGGCCGGTGAGTGCAATCGCCAGGAACGCCGCGATGATCAGCCAGCTGATCGGGCGCCGCAGCAGGTAGAGCAGGTAGAGGATCAGCAGCACGCCCACGATCACGAGGACGTTGCGGGCGATCACGCGTGCCGGTGAGTCGATTTGGGGCATGCCGACCCTCTCTATTCGGGGCCGGTCCGCTCCTTCCTGGGCAGGAGATCAGCCCCCTCAGGGTGGCGTCACCCCGGCCTGCTTGAAGACCGGCGCCAGGTGGGCGGTGTCGGTTCGGTGAAGCAGCCCGCGGCTCGTGACTCCGCCGCCGGTGAACTGATAGTTCATCCGGTTGTAGGCGGGCCGATTGGGTGAGTTGCCCTGGATCGGGGAGAGCGACACTCTGCCGGTTCCCTTGCAGTTCCCGCCTGCCCCCTCCCTGATCTCCTCCGTGAAGACGTAGCCGGGCGGAATCGATGGCCGGACTTCGTCGAGGGTCCAATCGCCGCCGCACTCGATGCCGGTGTACGCGATCTCGCCGCTCCCGTCCGCTCCGATGTCAGCCGCGACCTCGAATGGCTTGAGCCCCTCTTGATGGAGCGTTCCGGTCCAGCGGCCGGAGATCTGCCGGGTGGTCCCCTCACCGGGTGCCGTCACGTCGCTGGAGCCCGCATCGCTGCCGCACCCGCCGATCAGCAGCGCTCCGATCACCGACAGCAAGCCGAGTCCCCGGGCCGACACGACCGAGAGCCTAGTATCGGCGCATGGCAGAGGAACCGGTCGCCGAGGGGCCGCGCCAGCTCGCTGAGGGCGTCGAGATCCGCCCGGCGCAGACGGAGGAGATCGAGGAGATGCTGCCGCTGATCCGGGCCTACTGCGAGTTCTACGAGACCGAGCCGAACGACGAGGGGATCCGGAGGATGTTCCAGACCCTGATCACCGACCCGGGCCAGGGCGCGGTCTTCATCGCGCGCGCCGATGGGAAGGCGGTCGGCTTCGCGACGCTCGACTGGAAGTGGTCGAGCCTCAAGGGGGCGAGGATCGGCTACCTCGAGGACCTCTTCGTCGACCCGGGCGCTCGGGGGAAGGGGATCGCCGACGCGCTGATCGAAGTCTGCGCCGGCCGCTGCCGCGAGCTCGGCATGCCGGCGATGTCGTGGCAAACCGCGCCCGACAACCATCGCGCGCAGCAGGTCTACGACCGGACCGGTGCGGACTCGGACACGTATCTGGAATACGACCTGGAGCTATGACGGACGAGCTCCGCTCCACCCTCGGCGCGGCCTGGCTGAACCACGTGCGGCTGGGACACGGGGAGCCGCTCATCCTGCTCCACTCGCTCGGCGGCTCGCTGGTGCAGTGGTCGCCGGTGATCGACCGCCTCGCGGCCGAGCGCGAGGTGATCGCCGTGGACATGCCCGGATTCGGCGATTCGCCGGAACTGCCGGAGGGAGTCTCGCCCCGGGCCGCGAATCTGGCGACGGCCGTACTCGACTTCTACGACGCCCTCGGCATCGAGGGCGCCCCTGCGATCGCCGGGATCTCGCTCGGGGGCTGGGTCGCGGTCGAGTGCGCCCGCCAGGACGGTGTGAGCGCGGTGGTCGCTCTCTGTCCCGCCGGCTTCTGGAGGCGCTCGCCTGGTGAGGCGGACCGCCTCCTCGCCCGTCGGCGGCGGCGCGGACGGGTTGCCCGGCCGCTGTTTCGGCCGATGATGGCGACGGCGCGAGGCCGTCGCCGCGCTCTCGGGCGGTTCATCCACCACCCCGAGCGGTTGCGTCCCGGCGAGGCCGAGGCGATCGCCAGGGCCTACGTCACCGCCCCGGCCTACGACGAAGCGAGCGCGCTGATGCGAGCCGGCCGGGTCGAGGAGCTCAAGTCGATCAAGGTCCCGATCACCCTGGCCTGGGCCGAGCACGACAACCTCGTCCGGAACATCCCCCTCCCGGCCAAGGTGCTGCCGAAGGGAGTCGAGCAGGTCCTGCTCCCCGGCTGCGGCCATGTCCCGACCTGGGACGACCCGGATCTCGTGGCCCGCGTCGTGCTGGCGGGAGTGCGGCGGAAGCGATAGAAGGGGGCGTATGCCCCAAGCGATCGGAGGAGGACGTCAGGGATGAGCGAGCGCACCGAGTACGCACCGGGAGAGTTTCGCTGGGTCGACCTCTCGACCAGCGACGTGGACGGAGCGCTCTCCTTCTACGGGGAGCTGCTCGGGGTGGAGGGTCAGCCGGCGCCCGGCGACCCGGAGGAGACCGGGGGATACGGATTCCTGCTGAAGGACGGCAAGATGATCGCCGGCTACGGGCCGACCCAGGAGGGTGGCCAGCCGCCGCACTGGTCGAGCTACGTCAGCGTCGAGAACGCCGACGTGACCGCGGAGAAGGCGAAGGAGGCCGACGGCCAGATCCTGGCTGGGCCGTTCGATCTTCCGAACGAGTCGGGCCGGATGGCCGTACTGCAGGACCCGACCGGCGCCATCGTCTGCATCAACCAGCCGCAGAACCATCCCGGCGCCCAGCTCGTCAACGAGCCCGGCTGCTGGACCTGGAACAACCTCATGACCCGCGACGTCGACGGCGCGAAGGACTTCTACGGCAAGGTCTTCGGCTGGACCGCGACTCAGCCGGAGGGTGCTCCGGAGTTCATCTGGAACTGGCAGCTCGACGGGCAGCGGTGGCCGGAGGGGCTGGCCGGTATGTCGGAGATCACCGATGACCTCCCGGCGGAGATGCCCGCCCACTGGCAGGTCTACGTCGTGGTCGAAAACGTCGACTACGCGGTCGCCGTGGCGCAGGACAGGGGTGGACAGCTCGCCTACGGCCCGATCGACATCCCGGTGGCGCGCATGGCCGTGCTGGTCGACCCGCAGGGCGCCCCCGTCTCGATCCTCGAATCGCGCTACCCCGAGCCGCGCTAGCGACGGCAGTCCGAGCAGAGACCGCTCACAACGACCTCCGCACGATCGGGCTGGAAGCCGGACCGCGTGGCGCTACGGCGGGCCGGCTCGAGATCGAGCGGCGTCTCCATGTCCTCGATCCGGCCGCAGCGGCGGCAGATCATGTGGTGGTGGGTGTCGGAGCGGGTGTCCCAGAGGAGCGTGCCGCCTCCCCCGTTGACCCGCCTGACGATGCCCAGGTCTTCGAAGAGCTCGAGCGTCGCGTAGACGGTGGGGAGGGAGACTCCGGGCAGCCGCTGGCTCGCCTCCGACAGCAGCTCCTCCGCGCTCACGTGCCGGTTGCGCTCGCGGAGCAGGCGGTGCATGACCAGACGCTGGGAGGTCGCCCGCAGGCCGCGCTCGCGCAGCAGCTCGGCGAGCTCGCCGTCATCGCGTGGAGGGGTGTGCTGAGTCTTCGTCGCCATGAATGTGAATCGTAGGTGAACCTAATAGAGCATCCTACATCTTAGGAGAACCTTATTCTTATTCTCTTGTAATATCACCGGACAATGGCCGAACTCGTGGCAAGGCTCGCAGGGAGGGTTGGTCCCGCCGACGAGGAGCGCTTCATGCTGCAGCGGGTCCAGCCCGCGCTGGTCGGCCTGATCGACGGCACCGTCTCGACCCTCGCGCCGATCTTCGCCACCGCCTTCCTCGCCGGCTCCCACGCGGCCCTCTTCGTCGGGCTCGCCGCGGCGCTCGGGGCGGGGATCAGCATGGGGCTCTCCGAGGCCCTCTCCGACGACGGTGAGATCACCGGCCGGGGCACTTCGCTCTCGCGCGGGCTGATCACCGGAGGCGCCACCTTCTTCGGCGGCAGCTTCCACGCCCTTCCCTTCGTGATCAGCGACCTGCACACGGCGCTGATCGTCGCCTCGTTCACCGTCGGCTGCGAGCTGATCGCGATCGCCTGGATCCGGAAGCGCTTCCTCAACGTCTCGCTGAGGAGCTCCCTCGTTCAGGTGACGCTGGGCGGACTGATCGTCGCCGTGACCGGCGCGCTGATCGGCCAGGCCTGAGCCGAGCTACCAGCGGCTGGTGACGACCTTCTTGCGGGTGTAGAAGTCGACCGCATCCTTGCCGTTCGCGTGCAGGTCGCCGTCGATCGAGTCCTTCCAGCCCGAGAAGGGGAACCAGGCCACCGGCGCCGGCACGCCGATGTTGACGCCGAGCATGCCCGCCTCGACGCCCCAGCGGTAGGCGCGCGCCGCCGCGCCGGAGGTGGTGAAGATCGAGCCCGCGTTGCCGTAGCGGGAGCCGTTCGCGAACCCGATCGCCGCGTCGAGGTCAGGGGCCGAGACCAACGCCAGGATGGGCCCGAAGATCTCCTCGCGGGCCAGCTCCGACTCTGGGTCGGAGACATCGACCATGGTGGGGCCGAGCATCGCGCCCGCCTCACCGCCGCCGACGCTCCCGTCCAGCAGGACCTTTGCGCCCTCGGACTCCGCCGTCGCGACAGCCGCCTCGGCCCGCTGGCGGGCCTCCGGCGCCACCATTGGGCAGACGTCTGTGCCCGGGTCGGCGCCGGGGCCGATCGTCAGCTTCTCCGCCGCAGCTCGAAGGGCATCTCGCACCTCGGCCTGGCGGGCCTCGTCGCCCGCGATCACGCAGACCGAGCCGGCGAGACAGCGCTGACCGGCCGCGCCGAAGGCCGATCCCATGATCGCCGGCACGGCGCTTTCGAGGTCGGCGTCGTCGGCAACGATCATCGAGTTCTTGGCGCCGCCGAGCGCCTGGACCCTCTTCCCGGTCTGGGCAGACCGGATAGCGATCAGGCGCGCGGTGCTGGCCTGCCCGACGAATGAGACCGCGTCGACACCTTTGTGGTCGAGGATCGCCTCGACCGCCTCGCGGCCGCCGTGGATGAGGTTGACGACGCCGGACGGGAAGATCTCCTCCTCGCCGATCAGCTCGCAGATCCGCTCCGCGGGGCGCGGGTCCCGCTCCGAGGGCTTGAGGATGAAGGCGTTGCCGCAGGCGACCGCATAGGGCAGGAACCAGAGCGGGATCATCGCCGGGAAGTTGAAGGGGGTGATCGCCGCGACCACGCCGACGGGCTGGCGGACCATTTCGACGTCGAGTCCCGCGGCCACGCCCTCGAGGGTCTCCCCCTTGAGCAGGTGGGGGATCGCGGCCGCAGACTCGACCGATTCGATCCCGCGGCCGACCTCGCCGTCGGCATCGGCGAGCGTCTTGCCCATGTCGGCGGTGACCAGAGCCGTGAGCTCCTGCCTGTGCCGCACGAGCGCATCGCGGAGGGCCAGCACGGCGCGCGCTCGTTCCTGCGGCGGGACCTCGCGCCAGGCGGGCTGGGCGGCGCGGGCGGCCCCAACTGCCGCGTCGACGTCGGCGGCGCCTGAAAGCGGGACGCGGGCCGCGAGCTCCCCGGTCGCAGGGTCGCGATCCTCAAGCGCCTCGCTCGTCCCGGCATCGCGCCACTGGCCCGCGATGAAGTTCTGGAGCGTCCGTGCCTCGGCCGCGGTGGCCATGCGCCCAGCCTAGCGCTGTCGCGCGCGGCCGCGGCGGGCCCGGTGGCGGCGGAACTGGCCGGGCTCCGCCTCCTGGTCGAGGACCTGCTCGATCGTCCTACCGCTGAGCACGGACTCCGGCTGGGAGGAGGTCGGCCTGCGCCGCGCGTCGGCGCCCTCGTCGCGCTTCTTGATCAGCAGCCACTTCTCGCGGTCGGAGGGCGGCCCGGTCCGGACCAGGGCGTAGGCGCCCTTGATCTTCTCGCCGAGCATGAAGACCTTGACGTCGCCCTTCTCGATCGCCTCGGCCAGGTCCATCGGCTCGCCCCGCCGGGTCTCCGAGATGTTCTGGAAGACGCCGCGGTCCCAGACGATCATCGGGCCGGCGCCGTACTCGCCCTCGGGGATCACGCCCTCCCACTCGAGGTACTCGAGCGGGTGGTCCTCGGTCCGCATAGCGAGGCGCTTGTCGCGGGGGTTGAGCGACGGCCCTTTCGGGATCGCCCAGGAGGCGAGCACGCCGTCCACCTCGAGCCGGAGGTCGTAGTGCTCCGAGGTCGCGGAGTGTTTTTGGAAGGAGAAGCGGGGATGTGTGCGCTTTGCCTTGCCCTTCGCCTTGGCCTTGGCGCTCGGCTCCTTCGTCTTGGAGAAGTTGCGCTTGCGCTCGTACTCCGTGAGGGACTGCTTCCCGTTTCTGCTCGACTTGGCCGGCATCAGACCGCTCCCTCCAGCTCGCCGATCGAGTCGGCGAGGGCGCCGCGCAGGCCGTCGAGGTCGGAGATCGCGTCCGGGTCCGAGCAGAGCCCGAAGGCGAGCTCGCCGCCGAACGACACGACCGAGATTCGGAGGGCGTGGCGGTCCGCCGGCTCGGCGAACGAGCTGAACTGCTCGACCGCGTGGCCGAGCACCAGCGGCCGCTGCCTGGGGCCGGGTACGTTCGAGACCGAGAGTGCGAACTCGCGCGGGCCGGAGGTGAGCCTGGTCACCCCTCGGTAGAGGGGCCGGAACCGGCCGAGGGCGTGGAAGAACGCGTAGAGCGTGTCGGCGTCGTGGTCGAGCTTGCGCTCGCTTGTCTCCGTGTTGATCAGTCGGAGGCGGGCGGCGGAGTCGGGCTCGGAGATCGGTAGGTCGAGGTTCATGAACGAGTCGCGGTTGCCGAGCTCCCCCGCCTCCTCCTCGCGGGCGTGCAGGCAGACCGGGCACTGGACCCGGAGATCATCGGCGACCCCGCCGACCTGTGGCAGCCACCGTCGAAGCCCTCCGGCGACGACGGCGAGGAGGACATCGTTCACGGTGACGCGCTCCGCCGCGCCGTGCTCGATCCGCTTCAGCCGCTCGAGCGGGAAGCTCGTCCAGGCGACTTCGCGCGCCGGGCCGATGTGCTGGTCGAGCTTGGTGTCGCGTCCACGGCGAAGCTCCCGCCGCAGGACGGCGGGGAGGCGAATGAGGATGCGCGCCTCGCCGGCCTCCGCCACGTCGGCCTGCTTTGGCCGCGAGGTCTCGGGGGAATGGGGAGCGGCGGTCGCGGGTCCGCGCCCGGACGGCTGCGAGGGCCGATCGTCTAGATCCCAGAGCAGTCCGGCGAGCAGCCGGATCGCGCTCACCCCGTCGGCGATCGCGTGGTGGATGCGCCCGACCAGCGCGACGCGCTCCCCGGTCAACGGCAGGGCGTCGAGCCGCCACAGGGGGCGGGTGTGATCGAGCCGCTCGGAGAGCAGGTCGCCGACGGCGCGCCGCAGCTCCTCATCGGAGAGCGGATCCGCGTGGCCGGGCTCGGCGACATGCCAGGCAAGGTCGACATCCGGCGCCTCCACCCAGACCGGTCGGCCGAGCCCGAGGCGCGGCTCCTCGACCCGCTGGCCGAGCCTCGGGAACGCCGCCACCCGATCGCCCACCTGCCCGCGGAGGTGCTTGACGGACAGCGCGAGGCCGTCGGCGCCGGGAGCAACGATCAGCACCTTGCCCGTGTGGCCCTTGATCACGGGGGATTCGAGCCGCAGGATCTGGGTGTCGTCCTGGCTGAGCCGCTCCCTGGTCGCCTTGCCCATGCACGGATGATGCCGCCCGCGGGCGCCGCTGTCACGTTCGTTTTCGGCATTGAACGGCGGGTAACCCATGTGGGAACAACAAAGGAGACGATTGAGCATGGGTGAACACATCGATGAGGCGAAGGGCCGTACCAAGGAGGCGGCTGGCGACCTGACCGATGACGAGAAGCTGAAGCGTGAGGGCAAGGTCGACCGTGCTGTTTCGAACGTCAAGGACAAGGTCGACGATGTCGCCGACAGCGTGAAGGAGAAGGTCGGGAGGGACCGCGACCAGACGAACTGACCGTCCGCCTGAGGGAAAGCAGGGAAGCTGGGGCCGGAGCACTGATCCGGCCCTTTGTTTTTCGGGTTGGGGAGAACTACTGACTCGATTCCCGCAATTCGCCCCGATGACGCGGGCCTGGGCGGCGGAAAGAATGCCACTCGCCAAGGGGAGTAGGAAACCAACAAAGGCAGGGACATCCCGCCCGCCGCCGTTTGACTCAGACGGGCCGCCCTAGGGGGGCGGCCCGTTTTCTTTCCGCAAGGGCGTCAGTCGTGCTCGCCGACCAGGGCGCGGGCCATCACTTCCGGCGCGGGCGCCTCGCCGTGGAGCTCGAGAAGGTGGATCGCGACCAGCGCGATCGCGAGGCCCTCGATCGGCTGGAGGAGGCCCTCGGCGAACAGGTTCACGACGGTGAGCACTGCGGCGCTCGCCTCGTCAAAGGGGACGGCGATCGCCTGCACCGCGATCTCGGTGAGGATGATCGCGCCGATCGCGATGACGAACACCTGGCGTGCGCGGCCACGGACCAGCTGGATGCTCCGAGCGAGCGCCTCCTGTACGCCGAGGTGCTCGAGCTTGAGGATCACCGGCGAGATCGCGATGTAGGTGAGGACGATCAGGCCGGGAACGATCAGCAGGACGAATCCGATCGCCGCGAGCATGGTGATCACGAGGTCGAGGACGAGCAGGCGGCCGAGCGGCATCGCGCGGACGAGCGCGGAGACCGGCGGCAGCGCTTTGCCGGCGCGCCACTCGACTACTGCTGCCGCCGTGAGGCCGGCGTAGACGGCTTGGCCGAAGAGATTGACGGCCGCCGTCAGCAGGCCGGCGCCGAGCGTCGCGAAGGCCGCGACGTTTCTCAGGTGCTCCAGGTGGAACCCCTCGAGGAAGCCGTCGGCGATCGACTGCGGCAGGAGCACGACGACGGCGGCGGGGACGAGGAAGGTCCAGTGCTGCCGGTAGACGGCCCACATCTCCCGGGCCACCCGGCGCAGCGAGAGCTTTCCCTCGGCGGCTCCGGTCACGTCTCCAGCAGGTCGGCGAGGGGGTTGGTCGGCAGGTGGATCCAACCCTCCCGGGTGGCGCGGTCGGCCTCCTCACCCGGGTCCGGCGGCTGGGTCAGTCCGAGGGCGGCCGCGCGAGCGACCAGCGAGCAGACCAGCGCGTCGAAGCAGTTGTGGTCCGAGGTGGCGAGCTCCCGCTGCTGCATCGTCATCTCGATGCTCCCGAGAGCCTCCTCGAGCGCGGAGAGCATCTCGGGCAGCCGCGCCGCGCCGACCCGGCTCTTGTAGCCGGTAGCCGAGAGGCCCCAGGAAGTCAGCGCCGGCGCGGGGTAGGCCTCGATCACCTTGCCAGAACCGGCCCGATCAACTGGCTCGCCGAACGCGGCGAGGCGGTCGAGGAGGTAGGCGCAGCGCATCGCGACCACCCCGATCAGGTCGGTGGAGACGCTCAGGGGACGGCGGGCGCCATGCTCGATCAGGCGGCGATCAGTGGCGCGGAAGCTGAGCTGGAAGCGGTAAAGGTCCTGATCCTCGCCGCTGCCGGGCCAGCCCGCACGATTGCGATGCGCCGTCACCGCATCCACGAACTCGTCCGGCCACCCGAACGGCGCGTCGATCGCGACCTTGTCCGCGCGAGGGATGGCGTCCAGCAGCGCCTCGTCGGCGAGTCCCGAGCGAAGCGCCGAGACGATCGGGCGTCCCGGCCCCCACTCGACGGCGCAGGCGCTGGTGCTGGCGGGCTGCGCCGCGAGATCGATCCCGACCGTGCGCACGTGGCGATGGTATTCCGGGTATAGGTGGGCGCATGGAGGAAGTCCTGCCGGGCGTCTGGCACTGGACGGCTGAGCATCCGAGGATCCGCATCGAGGTGAGCTCGCACTGGGTGCCCGCGTCGGGGGCCCTGATCGATCCGCTGTTGCCGCCCGATCGGGGGCTGGAGCCGTTCCGGACTCAGCCGCCCGAGCGGGTCCTGCTCAGCAACCGCCACCACCTCCGGCACTCCGAGCGCTTCGCGGGTCAGTTCGGCTGCGTCATCGAGTGCTCCAGGCCGGGTCTGCACGAGTTCGAGGGAGGCCGGGAGGTGCGCGGATTCGACTTCGGGGAAGAGGTCGCGCCTGGGATCGAGGCGCTCGAGGTCGGCGCGATCTGTCCGGATGAGTCGGCGCTCTTTCTCCGGGAAGCGCGAGCTCTGGTGATCGCCGACGGGATCATCCGCTACGGCGGCGAGATGCGGTTCGTCTCGGACGGGCTGCTCGGTGACGACCCCGAGGGCGTCAAGGCCGGCCTGCGGGACGCCTACTCGAAGCTGCTCGAGCGGGACTTCGACAACCTGCTCTTCGCTCACGGCGAGCCGCTGATCGGTGGCGGCAAGGAGGCGCTGCGGCGCTTCGCCGAGGCCGCCTAGGCGGTCACGGGCCCGGGTAGGCTGCAGCGGTGGGCCGCGAGGACTTCGAGATCGGCGACGGGAAGCCCGAGGTCGCCGCGGCCGGCGGTGTGGTGCTAAGCCGGGATACGGATGGGCAGACCCGGGTCGCGGTGATCCACCGCCCGAAGTACATGGACTGGTCGCTGCCGAAGGGCAAGCTCGAGGAAGGCGAGGGCTGGCAGGAGGCGGCGCTGCGCGAGGTGGAGGAGGAGATCGGCTATCGCTGTGAGGTGATCGCCGAGCTCCCTAACGTCTCCTATCTGGACCGGAAGGGCCGGCGGAAGCTGGTCCGCTACTGGTTGATGGAGCCGGTCGAGGGGAGGTTCGAGCCGCATGGCGAGGTCGACGAGCTGCGCTGGTCGACCCCCGACGAGGCCGGCGAGCAGCTCACTTACCCGCATGACAAGGAACTCGTTCACAAGGCGCTCCGCCGCTATCGCTGGCGCCGTGTGAAGCGGATCCTGACGCCCTTCTCGCGGCAGCCGTTCCCCGGCTGACGGTGGGCCGGTAACGGGGCGGGTCTACGATGGACTGTGGAGTAGCGCCAAGTTGGAACTCACCCCAGACCGAAGGAGCCGCGCCGTGACGAACAACACCGAGACTGCGATCCTCGCGGGAGGCTGCTTCTGGGGCGTGCAGGAGCTGCTTCGCAAGCGCGACGGCGTCATCTCGACGAGGGTCGGTTACACCGGCGGGGAGAACGCGAACCCGACCTACCGGAACCACCCCGGGCATGCCGAGGCGGTCGAGATCGTCTTCGACCCGGAGCGGATCTCCTACCGGGACATCCTCGAGTTCTTCTTCCAGATCCACGATCCGACGACCAAGGACCGTCAGGGGAACGACATCGGCAGCGCCTATCGCTCGGAGATCTTCTACACGACCGATGAGCAGCGCCGCGTGGCCGAGGACACGATCGCCGACGTCGACGCCTCCGGCATCTGGCCGGGCAAGGTCGTGACCGAGGTGAGCGAGGCCGGGCCGTTCTGGGAGGCCGAGCCCGAGCACCAGGACTACCTGCAGCGCTACCCCGAGGGCTACACCTGCCACTTCGTGCGACCCGACTGGAAGCTGCCGCACCGCGAGACCGCGACCCAGAGCTAGTCGTCGCGCATCGAGCGACCGACCGGAAATGGCGGCTTATTCACCCATAGGCTGACTAAGCCGCCAGAAGTGCCGCGCATGGAAAGCAGCGGTCTCGAGAGAGGGCCGACGCGGCAATAATCCGCAATTGGCGGGTTGGTGTCGCTATACGGGACTAACCCGCCAAATTCCGCTGCTTAGGATGAGAAGCGGTTATTTGTCGCGTTTGTTCCGGTATGCGGAGCAAAAGCGACAAGCGCCTGGTGTTTGGCGGGTCGCGTCCGGCAGCCGTCTCTCCCGCGGGTTAATCTGCCCGCGGGGAGATGGGCTACATGATCAAAGCGGTGTTGGGGGCGGCGCTGTTCTTCGGTGGCGTTGCGCTGTTCAACGTCAAGCTCGTCGACCTGCTCGAGGCCGGGACGTGCGCGTCGGGCAACGTCCCGTACGAGATCGCGCCCGGGTATCAGTGCCCGGACGACACCGGCACGGACATCCTGCTGATGACGGCCGGCATCCTGGGTGGGTTGATCGGCGCGGGACTTTTCGCCTTCCGGGGCGAGCCGCCGTGGGGAAGCGGCCGGCGCCGGTTCGGCGGGATGTTCGGCGCCGGCACCTTCGCCTGGGGCTTCTTCTTCGCCGCGACGGGGGCGACATCCCTGATCGCCTCGCTCACCAACGAATCGATCCAGAACTCAAACGGCGGCGAGCTCGGCGGGATCATCGTCGGCGCCACCTTCCTGGTGATGGGGATCCCGGCGCTGCTGATCTCGCTCTGGGGGTTCGTGAAGAGCCTCGGCGGCCGGGATGAGCGGCCGGCGCTGGCCGGCGCATCCGTCGGCGGAGGCGGGCCCGCGGGAGGAGGCGGGCTGCTATCCCGGATGAGCGCCGGGATGGAGCAAGCCCAAACGGCGCAGCGGCTCGGCAGCCGCCTGCCCTGGGGCTCGGGTGGCGGGGTCTCCGCATCCGGGGGCAGTGGAGGGCAGATCGCGAAGCTCGAGCGGCTGCAGAAGCTGCGCGAGTCCGGCGCTCTGACCGACGCCGAGTTCGAGCGCGAGAAGGCCAAGATCCTCGCCGAGTGACCAACCGCCGGGGGCGCAGGCCTTCAAGTTGATCGGGACGAAGGCAGGCAGCCTGCTCGTCGGCACCAAGGGCCCGGACCGGCTGGTCGGCAAGGCGGGCGGGGACCTGATCAAGGGGAGGAACGGCAGGGACCATCTCAGCGGCGGAAAGGGCCGCGACCTCCTCAACGGCGGGCCCGGGGCCGACCGGCTGATCGCGGGGCCAGGCAACGATGGCATCAAGGCAGCCGACGGCAGGGCCGATCGGCTTGTCAACGGCAGCGGAGGCACGAACGTCTGCGTGATCGACATCCCCGCCGACCTGCCGGTCCTCCGCAACTGCGGCACGATCCGGATCTCACCGGCGCCGGGCGGGGGCGAAGGAGGCGGGGGCGGCGGCGCGGGCGGCCCCACGGATCCCAACCTGCTCCGAGTCAACACGGCCGACGGGCTCGTCTGCCTCCCGATTCTCGGCGCGTTCACGATCACCGGTGACGGCACCGACGAGCTGGTTGGGACCGTCACCTCGGGCGGAGACATCGCCCTGCTCGCCGGCACCGCGCTGAATGGGGTCGTCACTGGGACCTGGGTGGCGACCGGCACCTACAACTGCGCGGCGGGCGCCACGGGCTGGCTGCTCGTCACCATGGGCAGCAAGAGCACGCCGCAGATCCCGGTGCAGTGCTGAGCGCCGATCCCGGCGCGCGGCCCCCTCGATAGCGTCCCGGCCGTGCCCGCCGTACCCGGACGACGAGAGGCAGACGTGATCGTCGTCGGCGCGGGCCTGGCGGGCCTGATGGCCGCCCGGCAGCTGATCGCCGCCGGCCGCGACGTGCTGGTGGTCGAGGCGCGTGACCGCGTGGGCGGCCGCACCGTGAACGCCTCGATCGGCGCCGGCAAGGTGACCGAGATGGGGGGTCAGTGGGTCGGGCCGACCCAGGAGCGGCTGCTCGCGTTGGCGAGCGAGCTCGGCGTCGAGACCTTCCCCACCCATCATCAGGGAAAAAATCTGCTTCACCTCGGAGGCAAGCTCCGCCGCTACAAGGGGACGATTCCGCGCCTCGCCCCGCATGTCCTGCTCGACATCGACCGCGCCCGGCGAAAGGTGAGGCGCGCGGCCAGCCGGGTGCCGGCCGACTCGCCCTGGAGCGCACCGAAGGCGGACGAGCTCGACTCGCAGACACTCCACAGCTGGATCCGGAAGGCCACCCGCACCAAGAAGGCGCGCCGCCTGCTCGAGATCGCGACCGGCACCGTGATGGGGACGGGGACGGCCGAGCTGTCCGCGCTCTGGATGCTCGCCTACGTGAGCTCGGCCGGCGGCTTCGACGCCCTGATCGACGTCGAGGGTGGCGCCCAGCAGGACCGCTTCGCGGGCGGCTCGCAGCTGATCTCCACGAGGCTCGCGGACGAGCTCGGCGACGCGGTGACCCTCTCTGCGCCCGTGCGGCGGATCTCACAGGACGGCGCCGGGCTCGACGTCGAGGCCGACGGGTTCGGAGCGAGGGCGCACAGGGTGATCGTCGCGGTGCCGCCGTCACTCGCGGCGCGGATCTCGTTCGCGCCCTCGCTCGGCGGACGACGCGACCAGCTCACCCAGCGGATGGCCCACGGGGCGCTGACCAAGTGCGCCGCCGTCTATCCCGACCCCTTCTGGCGCGAAGAGGGACTGAGCGGCCAGGCGGTGAGCGACAGCGGGCCCGTGAGCACGACCTTCGACAACTCGCCTCCCGACGGCACGCCCGGGGTGCTGCTCGGCTTCATCGCCGGTGCCGAGGCCATCCGGCACGCCCGCCGCTCGGAGGCCGACCGCCGCGGCGTCGTGCTGGAGTGCTTCCAGAGGCTCTTCGGCGATGGTGCTGCCAAGCCCGGGATCTATCTGGAGACGGCCTGGGCCGAGGAGGAGTGGAGTCGCGGAGGCCCCGTCTGCTCCTTCGCGCCGGGAGCGCTCGCCCACTACGGCGAGGCGCTCCGCCAGCCCGCCGGGCGCATCCACTGGGCCGGGGCCGAGACGGCGACCGTCTGGTGCGGCTATATGGAGGGCGCCGTGCGGTCGGGCGAGCGGGCGGCCGAGGAGGTCCTCGATGCGGAAGGATGGCGGCTGTGAGCGTGATGCCCGCCACCAAGGAGGACGTCGCCTTCGCGGGTGCGGCTCGGATCGCGGAGATGGTGCGCGGCAGGGAGGTCTCGCCCATCGAGCTGGTCGATCTCTACCTCGAGCGGATCTTCCGGATCGACGCAGAGCTGAACGCCTACCGCGTCGTGCTGGGCGAGCAGGCGCGCGGCGACGCGAAGCGGGCGGAGGAGCGGCTCGCCGCCGGCGAGGACGCACCGCTCCTCGGGGTTCCGGTCGCGATCAAGGACAACGTCGACTACGCGGGCGAGGTGACCACCCACGGCACCGCCGCCTACGGCGAGTCGGCGAAGGAGGACAGCGTGATCGTCCGTCGCCTGCGCGAAGCCGGGGCCGTGATCCTGGGCAAGACCAACCTCCCCGAGCTGGCCATCTACGGGTTCACCGAGAGCCCGACCTGGGGCGATACCCGCAACCCATGGGATCCCTCCCGGACATGCGGCGGCTCGAGCGGCGGCAGCGGCGTCGCGGTCGCCGCGGGCATGAGCGCCATCGCCCACGCCACCGATGGCGCGGGATCCATCCGCTATCCGGCCGCGAACTGCGGCCTCTTCGGATTGAAGCCGCAGCGCAACCGCGTCTCACTCTCGCCCGATCGCGAGCACTGGTACGGGCTCTCCGTCTCCGGCTGCGTCAGCAGGACCGTGATGGACACCGCCCTCTACCTCGACGCGGTCAGTGGTCGAGAGAAGGGCGACTTCGAGTCGCCGCCGCCCTTCGAGCGGCCGCTCGTCGAGGCGGCGAACACGCCGCCGGGCAGGCTGCGGATCGCCTGCACGACCAAGACGATCCTGCCGGTCCCGAAGGCGACCGAGGTGATCGACGGCTACGAGGAGACGATCGGGCTGCTGCGCTCGCTAGGCCACGAGGTGACCGACGCCGCGCCGAAGCTCGGCCGGCTCGCGACCGACTTCTATCCGCTCTACTTCCGCGGCATCCGCGACGAGGCGCTGACGCTGCCGCATCCCGAGCGTCTCTCCGACCAGACCAAGGGCTTCGTCCGGCTGGGCCGGCTGTACAGCGACCGGCGCCTGGCGAAGGTGCGCGACCGCATGCCGGCGGCGACGCGGCGGATCCAGGAGCTCTGGCGCGACTACGACGTATTGCTCACCCCGGCGACGGCGCAGCTGCCGGTCGAGATCGGCCGCTGGCGGGGGAAAGGCGCCCTGCGGACGATCAACGGGATGTCGAACGTCTATCCCTACGCCGCCGCCTGGAACTACACCGGCCAGCCCGCGGCCACCATCCCGGCGGGCTTCACCGACTCGGGACTGCCGCGCTCCGTGATGCTGATCGCGCGGCCGAACGACGAGGCAACGCTGATCTCGCTCGGCGCCCAGCTCGAGGCGGAGCGCCCCTGGGCGGATCGCCGCCCTCGGATCTGAGCTAACCCGCCGCGCCGACCCGAGCGGGGACCCCGACCTCGATCTCCTGCGTCTCGGCGGCCATCTCGACCGCGCTCTCGCCTCCGCCGAGCTCCGCCCAGCGCTCCTGGGCGGTCTCGTGGAAGCGGTCGAGGAAGTCGTCGGAGTGGAGTGGGTCGTGGTGGAAGAGGAGCAGGCGGCGGGCCTCGACCCGGCGCGCGAAGGTGAGCGTGTCGCTCAGCTTCGAGTGGCCCCAGCCGACGTGCTCGGGGTATTCCTCGTCGGTGTACTGGCAGTCGTGGATCAGCAGATCCGCGTTCCGCGCGAGGTCGAATCCCGAGATCCACTCGGGCTCGAGCGTCTCGAGCGCGGCGCCCAGACCTGGCTCGTGGTCGGAGATGTAGGTCACGGTGGTGCCCGCATCGCTGATCCGGTAGCCGAGCGTGGGTCCGCGGTGGGTGACGGCCTCGGCCCGGATCGTCGCCGGCCCGATCTCCCACTCGGTGGCGGGCGTGTCGCGGAAGTTGACGTCGCAGGGGAGCTCGCGGACCTCGACTGGGGAGAGGGGGGCGGAGATGTAGCGCGCGATCCGCTCCTCGAGCGAGGCCTCGGGGGAGGATGGGCCCCAGATCGTGATCTCGGACTCGGAGCTGAAGCACGGCGCGAAGAACATCAGCCCCTGGATGTGGTCGAGGTGCAGGTGGGTGAGCAGGATGTTGATCTTGGGCAGCTTCCTGGCGATGCCGACACCCAGGCTGCGGATGCCCGTGCCGGCGTCGATGATCAGCGTCGAGCCGTCCGAGAGCCCGAGCTCGACACACGAGGTATTGCCGCCGTAGCGGTTCATCTCGGGTCCCGGCGCCGGGACCGAGCCGCGCGCACCCCACACCTTGAGCCTCATCCGTACCTCACTGCTCCTCTCACTGCCCGCAGCGTATAGGCCCCTAATCATCGTCGCCGGAGTTCCGTGCCCAGAAGAAGATCATCGCGCCCTCCTGGCCCCCCTCCGCGACGATCGGCAGCGCCGTCGATTCGATCTCGTATTCGTCGCCGGTGACCGAGCGCACGGCGAAGCTCCCGTGGGCGGGGCGGCCCTGGCGCAGAGCCTGGGTGGTCGGCAGCTCCTCGATCGGGATTGGATCGCCATCGGCGTTGAACGGCCCGACGGCATGACTCCACTCGTTGGCCGGCATCCGGCCGGAGTCCTCGAAGGAGATGCCGAGCAGGGCCCCGGCGGCCTCGTTGTAGAAGACCATCGCCCCCCTCTCATCGACCAGGAACGCGGGTGTGGAGAGGCTGGTGAGGAAATTCCGAGCCAGGATCAGCTCGAGGGGCTTCTGTGCCATTGATCACCAGTCTCCCGTATGCTCGCCGCCGAATGCGCCAAAGGGGTTGCGGGGCTCGAGTAGTACTGATCGCAGCGTTGACGGTCGTCGCGTGTTCGTCCTCGGCTGGGATCGCGCTCGCGCAGACGCCGGGGCTGCCGGTGGTTCCGATCCCCGACCTGCAGCGCTCCTCCGTCCCGCAGTTCGAGGGCTCCATGGCCGTCCCGAACCCGGTCGACGGGGGACCGGCGCCCCCGCGCAATCCATTCATGGCGCCGAACCCGCGCAACAACATCCACGACGACCCCTACATGACCGACACCTACCGGCTTCCCGGCCCCCTCGGCGATGGCGCCGAGCTCTCGTCGCTCAACGCGCCGCCCCGCGAGTGCGGATCGATCACCTTCGACTCGGCCGGGCGAATCGTGACCGTGTGCGTCGGTCTCGACCGGCCGGTCCTCGCCCTGCTCGACCCGCACACCCTGCAGACGCTCGCCGCCATGCCCCTGCCGCCGCGCAACGTGGGCGGCGGGAATCCCTTCACCGACTTCTCGGGCGGCGGCTACTTCTATCTCGACCAGCACGACCGGGCGGTGGTACCGACGACCGACCGCCACGTCCTCGTCGTCTCGATCACGCCGGGTCCGGGATTCCAGGTGGACTCCGACTACGACCTGAGCGCGAGGATCCCCCAGGGCGAAGGGATCGTCTCGGTACTGCCCGACTGGCGGGGGCGGCTGTGGTTCGTCACCCGGCAGGGGATCGTGGGCACGATCGACCGCGGCGACGGCACCGTGCGGACTATGCGGCTCTCGGGTGAGGGCATCTCCAACTCCTTCGCGGTCGACGAGTCCGGCGGCGTCTACATCGTCTCCGACAAGGCGCTCTACCGGTTCGACGCCAACGCGAACGGCGGGCCGTCGGCGAGCTGGCGTGTCGCCTATCCGAACGCCGGGATCCACAAGCCTGGCCAGAGCGACGCGGGCTCGGGGACCACGCCGACGCTGATGGGCAAGAAATGGGTGGCGATCACCGACAACGCCGACCCGATGGACGTGGTCGTCTACCGGCGCGCGATCAAGCTCAAGGGGAAGCAACACAAGAAACGCGCCCGCTCGGCTCGCGCCAACGCGAAGAGGAAGGCCAAGGCTCGCCGGGTCTGCTCCGCGCCGGTGTTCGCCGCCGGGGCGAGCGCGACCGACAATTCGCTGATCGGCACCAACCGGTCGCTGATCGCCGAGAACAACTACGGCTATCAGATCGGCCTCAGCGACCTGAGCGGCGGCATCAGCGCGCCAGGCCTGACGCGGATCGACGTGGTCAAGAAGAACTCGAAGAAGGGCAAGCGGGGCAAGAAGCGGAAGCGGCCGGCGAAGTTCCGGTGCCGGACCGCCTGGACCAGCGATGAGCGGGCGCCGTCGGTCGTCCCCAAGCTCTCGCTCGCCAACGGCCTGGTCTACACCTACACGCATCCCCCGCGGCCGGATGACATCGACGCCTGGTACCTGACTGCGCTGGACTTCCGGACGGGCCGCACCGTCTACCGCCGCCTGGCCGGTACGGGCTTCGGTTTCAACAACAACTACGCCCCCGTGACGCTCGGGCCGGACGGCACGGCCTACGTGGGCGTCCTCGGGGGCGTAGTGGCGCTTCCCTAGGCCGACTGGGTAGTCGCCTGGGTCACTCCACAGTGACCTGGCCCTCCATGCCCATCTCCCTGTGATTTCCCACCGGGCAGTACATC
>DATFOK010000007.1:0-16101 GCA_035265665.1 Solirubrobacterales bacterium
GGAGGCGAAGAGGCAGGCCGGGGAGATCGGCTATCCGATCGCCTGCAAGGCGGCCGGCGGTGGAGGCGGCAAGGGCTTTCGCGTCGCCCAGAGCGAGGACGAGATCGAGGATGCCTTCGAGGGGGCCTCCCGCGAGGGCGAAAAGTTCTTCAGCGATCCCACCGTCTACCTGGAGCGCTATCTCGAGGACCCCCGGCACGTCGAGGTCCAGGTGCTCGCCGACTCGAAGGGCAACGTGATTCACCTCGGGGAGCGCGACTGCTCGATCCAGCGCCGTCACCAGAAGCTGATCGAGGAATCGCCGGGCCCGCAGGTCGACGACGAGATGCGTGAGCGGATCGGCAAGATCGCCACCGACGCGGCGGCGGCGGTCGGGTACCGCTCGGCTGGGACCGTCGAGGGCCTGCAGGTCGGCGACGACTACTTCTTCCTCGAGATGAACACCCGCGTCCAGGTCGAGCACTGCGTCACCGAGATGGTCACCGGCTTCGACATCGTCCGAGAGCAGGTCCGGATCGCCGCCGGCGAGAAGCTCTCGATCGCCCAGGAGGAGCTCGAGCTCCGCGGCCACGCGATCGAGTGCCGGATCAACGCGGAGGCCGCTCACAAGAATTTCGCGCCGGCGCCCGGACGGATCACGACCTACCGCGAGCCGGCCGGGCCGGGCGTGCGGGTCGATTCCGGGGTCGAGGCCGGCTCCGAGGTGACGCCGATGTACGATCCGATGTTCGCCAAGCTGATCGTCTGGGATCTCGACCGGGAGAAGGCGACCGCCCGGATGCTGCGGGCCCTCGGCGAGTACGAGATCGGCGGGCTCACGACACTGGTCCCCTTCCATCGGGCGCTGCTCGCCACCAAGCAGTGGGCGAAGGGCGAGACCTGCCGCGATTTGACCGAGGACCGCGAGTGGCTCAAGTCGCTCGCCCCGGAAGCCGCCCCGGCGCCGGGCGGCGACGAGCCCTCCGAGGACGGCAAGGCCGAGCGCAGCTACCAGGTCGAGGTAGGCGGCAAGCTCTTCGACGTCAAGGTGATCGGCGAGGCCGCTGCGGCGGCCGCCAACCCGGGCGCCGGGCTGCGCAAGCCTCCGAGGCGCGAGCGCGGAGGCGCCGGCGCGGCCACCTCGGCCGCAAGCGAGGACCTGACTTCACCGCTGCAGGGCACCGTGCTGCGCGTCGCGGTCGAACAGGGAGCCGAGGTCTCCGAGGGCGCTCTGATCTGCGTGATCGAGGCGATGAAGATGGAGAACGAGATCACCGCCCACCGGTCGGGCAAGGTCGCCGAGCTGCCGATCTCGGACGGCTCCTCGGTCAACACCGGGGACCTGCTGGCGAAGATTGAATGAAACGGGTCGCGCTTACGCGCGCCCTCGCATCTACTTCGCGCCGAGCTTCGCGGCGGCGTCGCGCAGGTTCTTGACCGTCGCGTCCGGGGCCTTGCGGCCCTCGAGCTTCTCGCCGTGGCGGTTGACCCAGATCACCGGCACGTTCAGCTTGATCGCCGGCCCGACGTCCGACTCGTAGCCGGCGGCGATGTGGACCCAGCCCTTCTTGCCGCCGATCCGGCGGGCGCACTCGCGTAGGTGGGTCGGGTCGGGCTTGTAGCTGCGGACCTGCTGGGCGGTCACGACCAGGTCGAGCTCGGTGCGCAGGTGGCGTCGCGAGATCCCGAGCAGTTTGTCGTCGACGTTGGAGATGATCCCGATGTCGTAGCGCTCCTTGAGCCGGTCCATCGCGGCGTTAGCCTCGCGAAAAGGGGGCCAGGACCCCACGCTGTCGGGGAGGAACTGGGCGCGCGAGGGCTCGATCGTCCAGTCGATCTCCTCTGCCGCTTGCACGGCGGCGCGGCGAAGGACCTCTGCGTAGAGCTCGTAGGAGCCCTCCATGATCTTGGCCTGGATCTCGAAGAACCGGTCCAGGAAGGCCCTCTCGTCGATCGTGAGGCCATCGCGCTCGGCCTCACGCTTAAAGGCGTCGCCGATTCCCTTCTCCCAGTCGATCAGGGTGCCGTAGCAGTCCGTCGTCACCCACTTGATGTCTTTCAGCTTCGGAAGGGCCATAAGAGCCGCGGGATTATGGCAATTTGCGTTTATCCGCCGCCGCTGGGTCCCCGGACGGCCGGATTCGGCGCTCGTATAACCTCTCGCGGCCTTTGGATCTCCTCGAGTACCAGGGAAAGCAGCTCTTCGCCCGCCACGGGGTTCCCGTACCCGAAGGACGGGTCGCCGACACCGTGGAGGCGGCGGTCGAGGCGGCCGACGAGATCGGCTATCCGTGCGTCATCAAGGCGCAGGTCCAGATCGGCGGACGCGGCAAGGCGGGCGGGATCAAGGTCGCCGAGGACCGCGATCAGGCGGAGGAGCACGCGAACGCGATCATCGGGATGGAGATCCGGGGACCCCGCGGCGAGGGCCCATTCGCCGTCCACCAGGTCTGGATCGAGCGCGCCTCGGAGATCGACGCCGAGTACTACGCCTCGATCATCCTCGACCGCTCAGCGAAGAAGCTGCTCGCGATGCTCTCGACCATGGGCGGCATGAATGTCGAGGAGATCGCCGAGAAGGACCCCGACGCACTGGTGCGCCAGCACATCGAGCCGCGTGACGGCTTCGGTCAGGCGCAGGCGAGCACGCTGGTCGCCGATGCCGGCGTGACCGAGGACGCCCGCGAGAAGACGGCGGAGATGATGGTGAAGCTCCACCAGGCCTTCAACGAGAGCGATGCGACGCTGATCGAGGTCAACCCGATGGTCGTCACCAAGGACCGTGACGTGATCGCGCTCGACTCCAAGGTGACGATCGACAACTCGGCCCTCTTCCGGCACGAGGAGCTCGCCGACCTGGAGGAGGGCGCGATCGAGGACCCGCAGGAGCGCATGGCCAAGGAGAAGGGGCTCACCTACGTGAAGCTCGACGGCGACATCGGCATCCTCGGCAACGGCGCCGGGCTCTGCATGTCGACCCTCGACGTGGTCGCCCAGGCCGGCGGCAGGCCCGCCAACTTCCTCGATGCCGGGGGCGGTTCCAAGGCGGAGGCGATCGTCGACGCCCTCGAGGTGATCACCTCGGACGAGAGGGTCCGCGCGATCCTCTTCAACATCTTCGGCGGCATCACCCGCTGCGACGAGATCGCCAAGGGGATCATCGAGGCGTCCGGCCAGATCGAGATCCGCGCGCCGTTCGTCGTCCGGTTGGACGGCACCAACTCGGAGGAGGGCCTGGGTCTGCTCGCCGATGCGGATCTCCCCAACCTGCACGTGGAGAAGACGATGCTCGGCGGGGCCGAGAGGGTCGTCGAGCTCGCCAGGGCCGGCTGATGTCGATCATCGTCGGCAACGAGACGAAGCTCGTCATCTCCGGCCTGACCGGCCGCGAGGGGAGCTTCCACGGGTTGCGCAACCGCAGCTACGGGACGGACGTCGTCGCCGGCGTCACCCCGAAGAAGGGCGGGCAGGACGTCGAGGGCATCCCGATCTTCGACACCATCGCGGAGGCCGTCGAGGAGCGCGGCGCGAACACCTCGATGATCTTCGTGCCGGCCCGCTTCGCGGCGGCGGCGATGAGCGAGGCAATCGACGCCGGGATCGAGACGGTGATCGCGATCACCGAGCACATCCCGGTCCACGACATGCTCGACACCTACTGGAAGGCGCGGGATGCCGGCGTGCGGCTGATCGGCCCGAACTGCCCGGGTGTGCTCAGTCCGGAGAAGGCGAACGTCGGGATCATCCCGGCGCAGTTCTTCGAGCAGGGCTCGATCGGCGTCGTCTCAAAGTCCGGGACGCTCACCTACCAGATCGGCAACGAGCTCAAGCAGGCCGGCCTCGGCAATTCGACGATCGTGGGCATCGGCGGCGATCCGATCGTCGGCTCGGACTTCATCGACATCCTCACCCTGTTCGAGCAGGACGACGAGACCGAGCTGATCGTGATGGTCGGCGAGATCGGCGGGGACGCCGAGGAGCGCGCCGCCGACTTCATCGCCGAAAACGTCTCCAAGCCGGTCGTCGCCTACATCGCCGGCTTCACCGCCCCGCCCGGCAAGCAGATGGGCCACGCCGGCGCGATCATCTCCGGCTCCTCGGGGACCGCGGAAGCCAAGAAGCAGGCCCTCGAGGCCCAGGGCATCCGGGTCGGCAAGAGCCCAACGGAGACAGCCCAGCTCGCGGCCGAGACGATCGGAGCGAAGGCCTAGCCTGGCGTCGATCGAGGTTCAGCTGCTGCCGGCCGCCGCTGGCGACGACTCGAAGCTCGTTCAGCGGGTCACCGATCTGACCAACGAGGTCTATGCCGTGGCGGAGGCCGGGCTCTGGATGGAAGGCGCGACCCGCACGACGGCGGACGAGGTCGCCGAGCTGATCCGGGTCGGCCAGATCGCCGCCGCCCGACTGCGCGGCCAGATCGTCGGCTCGATCCGGGTCCAGCGCTTCGACGAGGAGACCGGCGAGTTCGGGATGCTCGCCGCGGATCCCGCTCACCGCGGCATCGGAGTGGGGCGCGAGCTCCTTCGCTTTGCCGAGCGGAAATGTCGCGACGAGGGTCTACGGGTCATGCAGCTCGAGCTGCTCGTGCCCAGAGACTGGACTCACCCGACAAAGGAGTTCCTGGACGCGTGGTACACCCGCACGGGCTATCGGGTCGCGCGCACCGGAACGATCGACGAGGCCTATCCGGACCTGGCGCCGCTGCTGGCGACGCCTTGCGACTTCGTGATCTATCGCAAGGATCTCGCCGCGAGCGACGACTAGGCCGTCTGGCGCGAGGACCTGCGGACCCTCGCGCGGGCGCGAGCAGCGCGCTTCTGCTCCTCGCTCTTCGTCAGCAACCTCTTGCGCGGGCGCTCGGCTGCCGGCCCCGCCGAGGGCTCGGGCCCCGTGTCCTCAACCGGCTCCAGTTGTGACTCTGCCTCTGGCGGCGACGCCTCCGGCGGCGACGCTGCCTCCGGTTGCGACTGTGCCTCCGGCGGTGACTCTGACTCCGGCGGTGACGCTGCATCCGGCTGAGGGGCCGGCTTCAGCTTCACCTGCTCGACATTCGCTCCGAGCAGTTCCTTCGCCGCTCTAACGGCCTCACGAGGGGTCAGATAAGTGGCCCAGGAGACGAGCTTCCCCTGCTCCACCAGCCAGAGCCCGCCGAAGCGGCGGTCGACTGCCGGGCCCTCCTTGGGCTTACCGTGCTCCCGGCAAATGCCGACGACCTTGCCGGGACCCACCTCGGCGACGTCCTCGAGCTCGAAGCTGTACTGCTCCCATCCGTCGAGGTAGCGGCGCATCGCCCTTCCAACCTTGTCGCGACCCCAGACCAGATCGCCCTCGGGGCGGGAGGCCCGCTCGTCCCAGCGGATGTGGGGGCCGGCGAGCGCGAGGGCAATCTCGCAGTCACCATAGGCGTAGGCCTGGAGCGCGATCTTGACGAGCTCGAGCGAGGCCGGCATCGGACGACAGTATTCCGAACGGATCGGCGGCCTCCATCCCCCGGCGTTGGAGTATGGCACCGCTCGTATACTCGGCGCGCCCATGCCCGACCGGACCATCAGCTTCGCCCGCGGCGCCCCGAGCGCCGACATCCTTCCCCACGAGGCCGTACGCGAGGCCGCGGCGCGAGCACTCGAATCCGACTGGGAGAAGGCCCTCAGCTACGGCACCGGTCGCGGTCATCTCGGCCTCTGCGAGTGGATCGCCGAGCTCCACGACGTCGACCCCGAACAGGTGATGGTCACCAACGGCTCCATGGAGGCGGCCGCCCTGCTCTTCCGGCACCTCGTCTCCGACGGGGATCGCGTGATCGTCGAGCAGCCCACGTACGACCGCACCCTGCTCCTCCTTGGGCAGGCCGGTGCGGACGTCGTCGGAGCGCCGCTCGAGGCCGACGGCGTCGACCCCGCCGCGGTCGAATCGGCGGCCGCCGACGGTGAGGTGAAGCTCGCCCACGTCATCCCGAACTTCCACAACCCGGCTGGGTGCACGCTCTCGCTCGAGAAGCGTGGCGAGCTCGTCAGGCTGGCGGCCGATAACGGCTTCACCCTGTTCGAGGACGACCCCTACCGGCTGATCTGCTTCGAGAAGGCCAGGGGCAAGACGATGTTCGAGATGGACACCGCGGAGCGGGTGATCCACGCCTCGTCGTTCTCCAAGTCGGTGAGCCCCGGCGTTCGGGTCGGTTATCTGGTCGGGCCCGCGGAGCAGATCGCGACGCTCGCCAAGCGGGCGAACGAGACCTACATCTCGCCGAACATGCTGGCCGAGTCGATCGTCTTCGAGCTCTGCCGGTCGGGCGGCCTCGACGAAAACCTGAAGGTGGTGAACGCTGCGCTCCGGGGGCGGCGCGACGCCCTGGTCGACGCGCTCCGCGAGCACATCCCTGAGGCGGAGTTCGTCGTGCCGGAGGGCGGCTACTTTCTCTGGCTCGACCTCGACGAGGACGTCGACACCACCGCGCTCCTGGCGGAGGCAAAGGAGGAGGGCGTCACCTTCGTCGCCGGCCCCGACTTCATGATCGAGGGCGGAACCTCGAGTCTGCGCCTCTCCTTCGCCCCCGTGCCGGCGGGTGACGTCGCCGAGGGCGTCCAGCGCCTCGCGCGGGCGCTCGAGCGACTGCGCGCCGGTGTGACCGCCTAGAGCCGAGCCCGCCGACCGAGGACGACGCCAGGCGACGGCTATAGGCGGTCAGCGCCCAGGATCTCGCGGGCGCGGCGGTAGAGGTTCAGATCCTCCGCGCGGCTCGGATAGGGCTTCCGCCTCTGCTCGTTCTTGTGTGCCTCGATCGCCCTGGCGATCGCCACCAGGCGGCGCTCGGCGATGTTCCGGTCGGCGATCAGGATGTTCGTGTTGGTGGTGCTTGCTTCCATTGCCTTCCCCCGTTTGTTGAGCGACTTACTCGACTATATCGGGAAGAACCGATGGGAACAAGTCTGCGCCGAGTTCCTGAAGTCGGCGCTAAAGATTGGTAAACAGCCTCAGCGCAGCTAGCGCCCGTACCGATCCGAGCTGATCACCAGCTGATCCGGCAGCGGCGGCCGGGCCGGCGGGGCGGGATCGGCCCTGACGGACACCGTCTCGGCCACGCTCTTCGAGACCGCGTGCCGGCCCTCATCGGAGCCGACCACGACCTCCACGTCGTCCGAGCCCTCGATCTTGCCCTCGAGGCCTGGGTGGATGCCCGTCCCCTTGAGGTAATGGAGGATCTCCTCGGCCTCGTTCTCGAAACGCAGCACCCGTACCTCTGCCCCAGGCCGGACGTCCGCCAGCAGCACGCCCTCCTCCCTGGCCCCCTCGACGATCGGGTGGCCGTGGGGGCAGGTCTTGGCGTCGCCGATTGCGGCGAGCATGCGTTCCTCGAGCACAGGTGACATCGCGTGCTCGAGGCGCTCGGCCTCCTCGTGGACCTCATCCCAGGGGATCCCGAGGACGTCCGTGAGGAAGCGCTCGATCAGCCGGTGGCGGCGCGAGATCGCCTCCGCCTCCTCGCGTCCCTTCTCGGTGAAGGTCAGCGATTTGTCGTCAGCGCGCGCAACGTAGCCGTCGCCCTCGAGGCGGCCGATCATCTCGTGGACCGTCGGCGGCGACAGCTGCATGGCGCGCGCGATGTTCGCCCCGTTGATCGGCAGCCCGGCCTCCTCGAGCCAGAACATGATCTGCAGGTACTCCTCCTCCGCGACGGTGGCCTTCGCCATCAGCGCGATGCTACCGAGAGCGGCTTGCTCGCTTCTCGACCGACCCGCGGAGCGCCTCGAGGCGGCGATCCCACTCGGCACTCACGGTTTGCATCCACTTCGCGGCCTCGTCTAGCGGCTGGGGGCGGAGCTTGTAGTGCGTCTCCCGGCCGACGCGCGTCGAGGTCACGAGGTCGGCGCCGCGCAGGGCTGAGAGGTGCTTGGCGACCGCCTGCCGCGTGATCGGCAGCTGGTCGGCGAGGCCGCTCGCGGTGACGGTGCCGCCTTGAGCGAGCGTCTCGACCACCCGCCTGCGCGTCGGGTCGGCCAACGCGCCGAAGACGGAGTCGACCTGTCGGTGCGCCGGGGACCTCACGCGACGAGCGTGAAGCACACCGAGCGCTGAAGGCGCGGGAGCAGCGAGCCCCAGGCGCCGATCGCCATCGCACTCGGCCCGATCGGCGTCTCGACGACCGTCACCCGGCTGCCGCCGGGCAGGGCCTCGATCGTGAACTCGACGAAGCTCTCGCCCTCGCCCGGGCGGGACCAGGTGAAGGCGAAGCGCTCCTGCTCCTCAACCGTCTCTACGGTGCCGTGACGCTCGTCGTCGCCGTCTCGGACGGAGATCTCGCCCCCCTCCGTGGGATCGAGCTCGACCTCCGGCGCGAGCCATTCCTCGAGACGGTCCTCGTCGGTGAGCGCCTCCCAGACCTCGCCGGGGCTGGCCTCGATGAGCGTCTCGCGCTCGACCCACGGTGCCTTCTCGTCGGTCTGCTTCGCTGGTTCCTCGCTTCGCAACTTCATGGTTGCGTATGCTAGCGTACATCATGCAACCGGACGGTTGCGGAATCATTAAACCCAAGGAGGTCGCGATGCCGCTGGTTCCAATGGTCGTCGAGCAGAGCGCGCGGGGCGAGCGCTCCTTCGACATCTACTCCCGGCTGCTCGGCGAGCGGGTCATCTTCCTCGGCCAGCCGGTCGACGACCAGGTGGCGAACCTGATCGTGGCCCAGATCATCCACCTCGAGTCGGAGGACCCCGACAAGGACATCTCGCTCTACATCAACTCGCCCGGCGGGGTGGTCTACTCGGGCCTGGCGATCTACGACGCGATGCAGTTCGTCAAGCCCGACGTGCGCACGATCTGTTACGGCATCGCGATGTCGATGGGCGCTCTTCTCCTCGCCGGCGGCGCGAAGGGGAAGCGGATGGCGCTCCCCAACTCACGCATCCTGATCCACCAGCCCAGCGGCGGCTACGAGGGCGTCGCCTCCGACATCGAGATCCACGCCAAGGAGACGCTCGACCTCAGGGACCGCCTCGACGCGATCTATGCCAAGCACACCGGCAAGTCCAAGAGGCAGGTCCACACCGACATGGAGCGAGACCGCTTCTTCAAGGCGAGCGAGGCGGCGGAGTACGGCCTGATCGACCGGGTGATCGAGCAGCGCGAGCTTGAGCTGCGGAAGACCGGCTTCTCGGCCAACGGCGGCGGCTAGGACGCGATGATGCGAGGACGCCGCGCCAGCGACGACCCGTTTTACGAGGCCAGCATCCGCTCGACGTCCTCGAGCACGCGGCTGAAGCCGCGCCGCAGGGTGATCAACCACGGGACCTCAATCGCCGGGCCGACGATCGGCACCGGCACCGTGAAGTTCGACTGCCAGTCGACGTGGGTCGCGTCGCCGTCGGCGCTGAGCCGGATCGTGCCGCCGTGGTGCTCGAACGGGACGTTGAGCTTGACGATCAGATAGTCGAGCCGCGACGGCCGCTCATACGCGGTGATTTCCTCGTCGAAGACAAGCGGCCTCACCTTGATGCGCCGGAGCGCGCCCACGCCGTTCGGCGGCGGCTGGCCCTCGCGGACCAGCTCCGACGCGTGGATCGGTCGAAAGCGGTCGTAGTTGGCATGGTCCGCGAGGAGGTCGAACACCGCCTCGGCGGGGGCGGGAATCGTGCGGGTGACGTGAAGGTTCTTCATCAGGCTCCCGCCAGGATGGATATCACGGCCTCGTAGACGCCCTCGCCCATGCGCCCCTCCGTGACGGTCACGTTGTGGCGGCCGCCGATCGCCTCACGAAGGGCCGGGTCCCGCTCGGGGCCGTTGGCCGGCACGAAGAAGCGGCCAACCACGTCCGCGACGGCAAGGTCCTCGACGGAGTCGCCGATCGCGATGCACTCCTCAGGCGCGTAGCCGCGAGCCCGCATATGGAAGGCGACCGCCTCCGCCTTGCTCGTCCCCTCGGGGAGCAGGTGGTAGGCGTGCGCCGGCCCGTCGATCCCCTCCATCGGCGCGAAGATCGCGCCGTTGTCGATCAGGCGCAGGCCATTGTGGCCGCGCTCGGCGAGCAGCCGGTTCCCCTCGTCGACGTCGACCTTGCCGCGGAACAGCAGAGAGAACTCGCGCTGGCGGTGCCAGGGGCTATGCCATTCCAGGCGCCCCGCGAAGTGCTCGAAGAGCTCGTCCGGGATGCCCCGGTCGACCATCGTCTCGGCCAGCGACTTGCCTGGGTCGGGCTCGCGGTCGCCGACCAGCGCCGTCCGCTCCCCGTCCATCACCACCAGGCAGCCGACCTCGCAGATGTAGGAGGTCGAGCCGATCAGCTTGGCGTCCTCCAGCACCGACGACTCCCTGCGGCCGGACTTGATCACCACCTCGGCTCCGGCGCGGTGGCAGGCCTCGAGCGCCCGCGCCTGCAGCATCGAGAACTCCCCCTCGGAGTCTCTGAACAGCGAACCGTTGCGGCCGAGCAGCGTGCCGTCGAGGTCGGTGTAGACGCAGCGCATGGCGGGCATGGGCGGCGCTACGGTAGCCGAGCCGATGCAAGGTCACCGCCGGATCAAGATCGCGATCGGTGCCGGATTCACGAGTGGCCTCCTGCTGGCGGCGGCGGCACCGGCCGGCCTGACCGGCTGGCTCGCCTGGATCGCCCTCGTCCCCGCCGCGGCGGCAGCTCTGGCCTGGCGCGGGACCCGCGCGGGGCGGCTGGCGGTGCCGGTCGCCTACGGCGTCTACCTGGAGGCGCTCCTCATCCGCGCGCTTCCGTTCGGGATCGCCGACGGGCAGTGGGGCGACCCCCCGCCGGTGATGATCGGCGACTCGCCGGTTCTGCTAGTCGCGTCGCTCGCCGTCCCGGCGTTCACAGTGCTGCTCTACGCCGTCCGCTTCGGCGAGCCCTGGGGACTCGATCGGCTCGCACCGGGGCTGCGGCCGGTGGCGGCGGTGGCGACACCGGCGGCCGCCTTCGCCGCCCTCGACTTCGTCCGGGTCAGCCTCGACCCCGGCGGGTACTGGGGCCCGCTGTTCCTCTCACAGCACGAGACGGGGGCGATCTCGCTCTCGGTCCTCGCCGGTCCCTGGCTGGTGAGCTTCGCGATCGCGGCGAGCGGCTATGCGCTCGCGCAGCTTGCGCTCGCGCTGTCGACGCGGACCAGTCCAGGGTCGGCCAGCGGGGGACACGCCCGCGGGGCCGTCGCGGTAGCGCTCGGCACCGCCGCGCTCATTGCGGTGGGAGTCGCGGCCGGGCTCTCCGTCGATCGAGGCGGCGGTCGTTCGGCGGTGGTCGCCGCGGTCCAACCGGGCTACGACACCGCAGAGGAGGACCGATGGCAGACGCGGCACTTCGAACCGGGCAGCTACGGCGCCGCGGCACTCGATCTCATCCGCGATCTCTCGCCCATGACCCGCGAGGCGACCGCCGCCGGCGCCGAGATCGTCGTCTGGCCCGAGGCGGCGGTCTGGGTCGACCCGTCCGCCGGGAGGGTGGGAGCGGAGCTTCGCCGGCTGGCGAGCGAAAGCGGAGCGGCGATCGTCATTCCCTACTTCCTCCGCGAGCGACGTCAGGGCCAGACCACCGTCCTGCTGCCCGATGGAACCTTCACGGCGACGCAGGCGAAGCAGCGGCCGATGTGGTTCCTGGGCGAGAACGGCGACAACCGCGCCGCGCCCGAACCCGTGTCGGTAGCCGGCGTCCGCATGGGGTCGATGCTGGGCGTCGACAACCAGGGCCCGCGCGTCGCCAGGGCCCTCACTGGCGACAGGGCCGATCTGCTCGTCTCCGCCACGCACGACTGGGAGCAGCTCGCGGGTCCCCAGCGGGCGTTCGCTGCGGTGAACTCCGCGGCGACCGGCACCCCGCTGGTCAGGGCCGACTGGCGCTACGGCTCCGCGATCTACGGTCCGGAGGGCGACCGCATCGCTGCCGCGGGCGGCGACCTCGAGCGAACCGTGCTCGTGGCTTCGGTGAGCCTGGGCGAGGGGAGCACGCCGTACACGGAGATCGGCGACGTACTCGGCTGGCTCTTCCTCGCGCTGAGTTGTGCGGCGGGCGCCGTCGCCCTGGCCGGGGGTTACCGTTGGTCGCATGAGCCCAGCGTGGCGCCTCGCTGATCGCACCCTCGAGCTGGAGCGTCCGCTCGGCGTCGGGATCGTCAACGTCACCGCCGACTCGATGTTCGAGGGCGCCCGGAGCGAAACGCCCGAGCGCGCGGTCGAGGACGGTGTGCGGCTTGCCGAGGCCGGGTTCGAGATGCTCGACGTCGGCGCCGTGGCGGCGCGGAGCGGCCCGCCCCTGCCCGCCCGCGAAGAGGCCGGAAAGCTGATCCCCGCGCTTGATGGCCTCACTGCGCGCACGGACGTCCCGCTCTCGGCCGACACCTTCTCGGGCGAGGTCGCGCGGGCGGCGCTCGCCGCCGGCGCGGTCGCGATCAACGACATCGGGGGCGGCCCCGAGGAGATGTTCGACCTCGCGGCTGAGACTGGATGCGGGCTGGTGCTGATGCACATCGAAGGGGCCCCGCGCGAGGATCGCGAGCCTCGTCGGTATGACGACCCCGTCGACCACCTCAAGGCGTGGTTCAGCGTGCGCCTCGAGTCCGCGGCGAAGATCGGGGTGGAGGAGGAGCAGATCGCGCTCGACCCCGGCCTCGACTTCGACCTCTCGGTCGCCGACGACCTGGAGGTCCTTCGGCGGCTAGGCGAGCTCAAGGAGCTCGGTCGGCCGCTGTACGTCTCGCTCTCGCGCAAGGACTTCCTCGGAGCGGTGCTCGCCGGATCGTGGGAGGACCGGGTGCCCGCTAGCGAGCGCGAGTGGGCCACCGCTGCCGCCGTGGCGCTCGCCGTCACCGCCGGCGCCGATGTGCTGCGGTTGCACGACGCGAGCGCCCTGCAGGCGATGAAAATCGCGGCAGCAATCGAGGCACCGAAGGGCGTGGAAGTTGGCTAGCCGGGCGGCGGTGGCGGGCGGTGCCTGGGAGCCCGCACTCGGCCCGGCCCGCGAGGACGGGCGGCTGGTCGCCGAGTCGGCCGAGGCGGCGACGATGGCGAAGCTCACGGGCCTGCCGGAATCGCTGCATCCGGCCCTCCGCGAGGCGCTGCTGGCGGCCGGGATCGAGTCCCTTTACTCGCACCAGGCCGCGGCGTACGAAACCGCCAGGGCCTCCAACCTGATCCTTACCAGCGGCACCGCCTCGGGGAAGTCGCTCTCCTTCAACTTGCCGGTGCTGGACGGCATCGCGGGGGAGCCGAAGCGCCGGGCAATCTACCTCTACCCGACCAAGGCGCTTGCCCAGGACCAGGCTCGCAAGCTCGGCGAACTGCGTCCGCCCGGGCTGCGCGAAGCGATCTACGATGGCGACACCCCGCGCGAGGATCGCCCCTCGATCCGGCGTCGCGCCAACCTCGTGCTCACCAATCCCGACA
This sequence comes from Solirubrobacterales bacterium, assembly GCA_035265665.1. Classification (GTDB taxonomy): domain Bacteria; phylum Actinomycetota; class Thermoleophilia; order Solirubrobacterales; family 70-9; genus DASUPK01. The sequence continues at coordinate 13,348 of DATFOK010000007.1, forward strand.
TGCTCAACGTCGGGGTCCTCCCCCACCACAAGCGCTGGGGCGACTTCCTCGCCAACCTCGGCTGGGTGGTGGTCGACGAAGCGCACACCTATCGCGGCGTCTTCGGCTCCCACGTGGCGAACGTGCTGCGACGGCTGCGGCGAGTCGCGCGCTTGTATGGGACTGAACCCCGTTTTTTGTTGGCCTCGGCGACGATCGCCAACCCGAGGGAACTCGCCGAGCGCCTCACCGGCCTCCCCTTCGAGCTGCTCGACGACGACGGCGCGCCCCGGGCCGGACGGGAGATCGCGATGTGGAACCCGCCGGTGATCGAGCAGCGGACCATGACCCGCCGCTCGCCGGTCTCGGAGGCCGCCGATCTATTGGTCGAGCTCGTCTCTCGCGGCGTGCGGACGATCTGCTTCATGCGGAGCCGGCGCGGCATCGAGCTGATCAACCGCTTCGCCTCGGACGAGCTCGCCCGCCGCGGCCAGGGCGGGCTTGCCGAGCGGATTGCGCCCTACCGCGCCGGCTATACGCCCCAGCAGCGGCGCGAGATCGAATCGCAGCTTGCCTCCGGCGACCTGCTCGCCGTGGCCGCCACCGACGCCCTCGAGCTCGGCATCGACGTGGGCGAGCTCGACGCCGCGATCTGCGTCAACTTCCCCGGCACCGTCGCCAGCCTGCGCCAGATGTGGGGACGGGCGGGGCGGCGCCGACGCGGCCTCGCCGTCTACGTCGCCGGAGAGGACGCGCTCGACCAGTTCTACTGCCGCCACCCGGATGAGTTCCTGGAGCGCCCAGTGGAGGCGGCGATCCTGGACCACCGCTCCCAGCAGATCCAGATGCAGCATCTGCTCGCCGCCGCCTACGAGGCGCCGCTCGGCCCGGACGACGACGAGATCCTCGGCGAGGGCTGGCGGGAGCGCGCCGAGCGGATGGTCACCGCCGGGGAGCTGCGCCGGGGCCGCGCGGAGCGCTACCTGACCCGCTCCGGCGACTTCGTCGCCAGCCGGATCGCGCTCCGCTCCTCCTCGGCTGACAGCGTCGCCGTGGTCGACGCCACCTCGGGTGAGATGCTCGGCAACGTCGAGGCCGAGCGGGCCTTCTCCACCGTCCATCCCGGGGCGATCTACCTCCACCTCGGCCGCTCCTATGAGGTCACGGAGCTCGACGTGGGTGGCCGCCGCGCGATCGTCAGGCCGTTCGACGGCGACTACTACACGCAGGTGAAGAAGGAGACCGAGGTCTACATCGAGGGGATCGAGACGCAGCGATCGGCCCTCGACGTCGAGCTCAACTTCGGCATCGTCTCGGTCTCCGAGCAGGTGATCGCCTACCAGCGCAAACGGCTCGGCGACAACAAGGTGATCGACATCGTCTCGCTCGATCTCCCCGAGCAGAACTTCGTCACCCAGGCGCTCTGGTACGTGATCGGGCAACGGATGGCGGCTGCCCTGCCCAGCGAGGTTCTGCTCGGCGCCCTGCATGCTTCCGAGCACGGGCAGATCGCGGTCCTGCCGCTGATCGCGATGTGCGACCGCTGGGACATCGGCGGTCTCTCCACCAACATCCACTTCCAGACCGGGCAGCCGACGATCTTCATCTACGACGGCCACCCCGGCGGGGTCGGGATCACCCGGCGCGGCTACGAGGAGTTCGAGCGGCTCGTCGCGGACGCCGATCGGCTGATCCGGGAGTGCCCCTGCGACGACGGCTGCCCCTCCTGCGTACAGAGCCCGAAGTGCGGCAACCTGAACGAGCACCTTCACAAGGGAGGAGCGCTCGAGTTGATGGGACGGATGCTCGCGGAGGGCAAGGCCAAGGCGTCGTGAGCCGGCAGCGGCAGATCTCCGTAATCGGAGGGGCCGAGGCGGATCGTGAGCTTCTCGAGCAGGCCGAGGTGGTGGGCCGGGGGATCGCCGAAGCCGGGGCGGTCCTCGTCTGCGGCGGGCGAACCGGCGTCATGGAGGCCGCCTCACGCGGGGCCTCGGAGGCCGGCGGGATGGTGCTCGGCGTTCTGCCGACCACCGATCCCGAGGACGCCAATCCCCACGTCACGCATGTGATCGCAACCGGGATCGGTCACGCCCGCAACCTCGCCGTCGTGGCCTCGGGTGACTCGGTGGTCGCGATCGGCGGCGAGTGGGGAACGCTGTCGGAGATCGCCTTCGCCCGCCGGTTGCAGCGCCCGGTGATCGCGTTGCGGAGCTGGCCGCTTCGCCACAGGATGGGAACCGACGTCGGCATCGTCGAAGCGGAGACGCCCGAGGAGGCCGTCGAGACCGCGCTCGAGGCGGCAGGCCCCAGCCGTAGCGCGCGGCGCGGCCGCTAGCCTTTGCGCCTCCCGGCGAGGTAGCTCAGTTGGTAGAGCACACGACTGAAAATCGTGGTGTCGCCAGTTCGATTCTGGCCCTCGCCATTCTAAAAGCACTGCAGATCGTCCAGTTCTGCAACCCTCCACCGGCGCTCGGCCCGGATCGGTTTGGTCATGAACGGTGGTTCATGACCAAACCACAGGCGATTCGGGGACTGCCAAAGATGCTTTCGCGACCTGTGAAGTACATCTGAGGCGGTCGAGAGATCGGATCGGCCTCCGCCGGATCGAAGGGCGCTCCGGGACGGTAGGCGAAGCGATTCGGGGTGAATCGGGGGGAACAGCAGCGCGTGATAGACATTGGTCCTTCACGACTCGGAGGAGCGGCATGGGCAGGTTCAAGCTTGGAATCGGTTGCGCTGCGGTAATTGCTGCGGCGGGAATGTTCGCCTCAACCG
>DATFOK010000008.1:0-10728 GCA_035265665.1 Solirubrobacterales bacterium
GCCGAGGAGGGCGCGGTGGACATTGGCGAGGAGGACGACGAGCTGCTCCGCGCCGCGGAGGAGCTCGGGATCGACCTCTCCGGGGTGCGCGCGGAGGGTGACGGCGCCGGTGGCGCCGCCGACGAGCGCGAGGAGCAGGTCGTGGCCGAAGGAGAAGCTGGAAGCACTAACGGCGCCGGCGCCGAAGAGGAGACGAAGGTAGAGGAATGATGGACATCAACAACTTCGACGCAATCGAGATCGGTCTCGCCTCCTCCAAGAAGATCCGGAGCTGGAGCCACGGCGAGGTAACCAAGCCGGAGACGATCAACTACCGCACGCTGAAGCCCGAGAAGGACGGGCTCTTCTGCGAGCGCATCTTCGGTCCCACCAAGGACTGGGAGTGCTACTGCGGCAAGTACAAGCGAGTCCGCTACAAGGGCATCGTCTGTGAGCGCTGCGGCGTCGAGGTGACCCGCTCCAAGGTGCGCCGCGAGCGCATGGGCCACATCGACCTGGCCGCGCCCGTCTCCCACATCTGGTTCTTCAAGGGCGTCCCCAGCCGAATCGGCTACCTGATCGACATGGCTCCGAAGGAGCTCGAGAAGGTCCTTTACTTCGCGGCGTCGCTCGTCACCTGGATCGACGAGGAGGCCCGCGACAAGGACGTCGGAAAGCTCGAGAAGGAGGTCAAGAAGGTCCTCGACGGATACGCGGCCGAGCGCGAGCAGCGCATTCAGCAGCTCCGCGAGTCCATCGATCGGCGGATCGCCTGGCTCGAGGGCGAGGGCACCAAGGACAAGTTCGACGATGAGGACGAGCTCTGGGCCGACGGCCTGGGGGTCACCCCCAAGAAGCTCGAGGACGCCGAGCGCACCAAGCTGATCAAGGACACGCGCAAGTCGCTCGAGGCTGAGATCGCCGACACCGAGGCCTACCTGGACGACGCCGCCGAGCGGATGGAGGAGGTCTGGAAGACCTTCCAGGAGATGAAGGTCAAGGACGTCATCAACGACGAGGCCGTCTTCCGCGATCTGAAGGATCGCTTCGGCTCCCCGTTCGGATGGGGCGCGTACTTCCGCGGCGGCATGGGCGCCGAGGCCGTCCGCGACCTGCTGGAGCAGGTCGACCTGGAGGCCGAGTGCGAGGAGCTCGAGCAGACGATCAACACGTCGAAGGGCCAGAAGCAGGCGCGGGCGGTGAAGCGGCTGAAGGTCGCCTCGTCCTTCCTGCACTCGAGCAACAGGCCCGAGTGGATGGTCCTGGACTGCGTGCCGGTGATTCCGCCGGAGCTGCGGCCGATGGTCCAGCTCGACGGCGGCCGGTTCGCGACCTCTGACCTGAACGACCTGTACAGGCGGGTCATCAACCGCAACAACCGCCTCAAGCGGCTGCTGGACCTGGGCGCGCCGGAGATCATCGTCAACAACGAGAAGCGGATGCTTCAGGAGGCCGTCGACGCCCTGTTCGACAACGGCCGCCGCGGCCGTCCGGTCACCGGGCCGGGCAACCGCGCGCTGAAGTCGCTCTCCGACATGCTCAAGGGCAAGCAGGGGCGCTTCCGCCAGAACTTGCTCGGTAAGCGCGTGGACTACTCAGGCCGCTCTGTGATCGTCTCCGGGCCGAGCCTGAAGCTGCACCAGTGCGGGCTGCCGAAGCTGATGGCGCTGGAGCTCTTCAAGCCGTTCATCATGGCCCGGCTGGTCGAGCGCAAGGCGGTCCAGAACATCAAGGCGGCCAAGAAGATGGTCGACTCGATGATCCCGGAGGTCTGGGACGTGCTCGAGGAGGTCATCCGCGAGCACCCCGTGCTGCTGAACCGCGCACCGACGCTCCACCGCCTGGGCATCCAGGCCTTCGAGCCGGTGCTGGTCGAGGGCAAGGCGATCCAGATCCACCCGCTGGTCTGTCACGCGTTCAACGCCGACTTCGACGGCGACCAGATGGCCGTGCACGTGCCGCTGAGCGCGGAGGCGCAGGCCGAGGCCCGCATCCTGATGCTGTCCTCGAACAACATCCTCTCGCCCGCACACGGCCAGCCACTGGCAACGCCGACGCAGGACATGGTCCTGGGGCTCTACTTCCTCACGTACTCGGACCAGGACGTGGAGGCCATCGACCCCAAGAAGCTGAAGAGCACCCCGCACCCCTTCCGCACCGCGCAGGAGGCCGAGCTCGCCTACGAGAACGGCATCGTCGACCTGCACGATCTGGCTCAGTACCGGCGTACCGGGCACGAGCACTTCCTGACCACGGTCGGGCGGATCATCTTCAACGACAAGGTCGAGCGGGCTCTCGAGGAGGCTCTGGGCGACGAGTACGACCCGGAGAAGTTCGAGTACGTCAACCACAACCTGAAGAAGAACAGCGTCAACGAGATGGTCACGAACCTGGTCGATGCCTACGGCGCCGCCGCGGTCGCCCAAGTGCTCGACGCGTTCAAGGACCTGGGCTTCCACTACGCGACCCAGGCCGGCATCACGATCTCGAAGAACGACATCGTCTCGCCCCCGAACAAGGAGCAGATCCTCGAGGGCTACGAGAAGCAGGCACAGGAGATCCAGGCGAACTACGAAGAGGGCTACATCACCGCCGAGGAGCGCAAGGAGGCGGTCACGGATCGCTGGAGCAAGGCGACCGAGGACGTGGCACAGGCGATGGAGAACAACCTCCACGAGCTGAACCCGATCTACATGATGGCCAACTCCGGCGCCCGCGGGTCGTTCAAGCAGATCCGCCAGCTCGCCGGGATGCGAGGCCTGATGGCCAACCCGAAGGGGGAGATCATCGAGCGCCCGATCAAGGCCAACTTCATGGAGGGCCTCTCGGTGCTGGAGTACTTCATCTCCACGCACGGTGCGCGTAAGGGCCTCGCCGACACCGCGCTGCGGACGGCCGACTCCGGCTACCTCACCCGGCGCCTCGTCGACGTCGCCCAGGACGTGATCGTGCGCTCCGAGGACTGCAAGACCAAGGAGTTCATCGAGGCTCCGCTGCGGTTCGACGATGGTCAGCTCAACACGAACCTGATCGGCCGCATCGCCGCGAAGAAGTTCACGACGAAGCGCAGCCGCGAGCTCTTGAAGCGCGGGCAGGAGATCGACCTGCCGGAGCTCGAGGCGATCGCCGAAGCCTACGGCGACGAGGAGGTGACGGTGCCGGTTCGCTCGGTGCTCAAGTGCGAGCTCGAGTCGGGCGTGTGCCAGACCTGTTACGGCCGCACGATGGCGACCGGCTCGGTCGTCGAGCTCGGCGACGCCGTCGGGATCATCGCCGCGCAGTCGATCGGCGAGCCCGGCACGCAGCTCACGATGCGGACGTTCCACACCGGCGGGGTCGCCGGCCAGGACATCACGCAGGGCCTGCCACGCGTCGTGGAGTTGTTCGAGGCGCGCAAGCCCAAGGGCCTCGCGCAGATGGCGAGGGCCGCCGGCAAGGTCGCGGTCGAGGAGACCGACAAGGCGATCAAGGTGATCGTCACCGACGCCAAGGGCGAGGACGAGTCCTACACGTTCCCCGCCCGCACGCGGCTGAACGTCAAGCACGGCGACCGGATCGAGGCCGGCACGCAGCTCAACGAGGGCTCGCTGTATCCAGCCGAGTTGCTCGAGATCCGCGGCCGCACCGAGACCGAGCTCTACCTCGTCAGCGAGGTGCAGAAGGTCTACAAGGCCCAGGGCGTCGACATCAACGACAAGCACATCGAGCTGATCGCGCGCCAGATGATGAAGAAGGTCCGGATCGAGTCGAAGGGCTCGACCACGCTCCTACCGGGAGCGCTCGAGGACCGTCACCGGCTCAAGAAGCTCAACAAGTCGGTGAAGGAAGACGGCGGCACGCCGGCCAAGTCCGAGGAGACCATCCTCGGGATCACCAAGGCCTCGCTCGCCACGGAGTCCTTCCTGTCGGCGGCCTCCTTCCAGGAGACCACGAAGGTGCTCACCGACGCCGCGCTCGAGGGCAAGCGCGACCGTTTGGTCGGCCTGAAGGAGAACGTCATCATCGGCAAGCTGATCCCGGCCGCGACCGGCCTGAAGCACTACCGGTCGCTCGAGATCGAGCCGGTCGAGCCCGCACAGCGGCCCGAGGAGGACCTCCTGGACGAGGAGGAGCTCGCGGCCGAGCTGGGCCTGACCGAGGACGGCGACGAGGTCACGGAGCTCGAGGGCTTCGGCCCCTCCTTCGCGGACGAGCTGGAGGAGCTGGCCCAGGAGATCGAGACGACCGAGGGCGAGAGCGACAAGTAGCGTCGTCGGGCGGCGACGCTGCGCGCCGCCGCCCCCCGGACGCCCGGGCCGCATCTCAGGTCAGACGCAGTTGGGCAGGTAGGCAGCGCCCGTGGCCCCTTAGGGCAGCACCCGTGGCCCCTTATGGCCGTGGGTCCTCGCCGCTCTCCCAATCGCCTCGTCGATAACCCTTCAACGGCAGGGGGCGCCCGGAGCAGTTGAAGACTTGACCTTCCTGTGGGCGGTCAACTCTTCAACGGAAGTCTGTCTCGCCGATGGCTGAAGAGTTAGCGGCGCTCTTCGTCATTGAGCGCACGATCGTGGCGCTCTCGCGACCACATGGGGTGGTCGCGCGCGGTCAGCTGATCGCTGTCGGGATCAGCCGCAATGTGATCGACAACAGGTTGCGGGCGGGCTGGCTGCGGCCGATGCATCGCGGCGTCTATGCGGTCGGGCCCATCCAGTCGGAGCATGCTCCCGAGGCTGCCGCGGTGCTTGCGTGCGGACCGGAAGCCGTGATCAGCCATAAGAGCGCAGCCGGGATTTGGCAAGTGGTATCCAGGCGTGAGGCAGGCCCAGTGGAGGTGACGGTCTCCGCGCATCGGTGCCCCTCCCGGCGGGGCATTCTGATCCACCGAAGCACGGCGCTTCCGCGCGATCAGGTGATGAAGCGCCGGCGCATTCCCGTGACCACGCTGGCGCGGACGCTGCTCGACGTCGCCACTCAGCTGTCGGCTCGCGAGCTCGAGCAGGCAGTTGCACAGGCGGAGAGGCTGTACGCCGGAACCCAACGAAGGCTTGTTGCCCTACTCGCCCGTTACCCCACACGGCCCGGCAGCGCCAAGCTGCGTGAGCTGCTGGTTGGTCCCGCGCAACCGGCGCTAGTCCGGTCGGAGGCCGAGGAGCGGTTTCTGGGGTTGGCGATCGCGACGCCTTCGAAGCCGATCGTCGACGGGACGCTGATCTCGCCGCGCGCGGAATCCAGGTGATGCGGATCACCTGGATGGCAGATCACCGACGAGCCCGAGGCAACCCTTGTGCGTCTAGCTCAAGCGCTTGCAGGCCGCGGCCCGCGAACCTAGACCGGCTCGCGGTCCGGTTCCGCTGAGCCGCGGGCGTGGGCCGTTGCCGCGCGTACGGGCACCGGCGGCGTGAAGACGCGGGTGCGGCCGCCCGGTGGGCAGGACGGGACCGGCTGGGCGTCCGGCGCGTGTGGCCCGCGGCGCGGGTCGCGGGGCCTCTTGGGCTCGCGGCGCCAGTGCAGAAGGTCGCGGTCCTCCGCCTCCGGGGGCGCCTCATCGGTCTCCGGTGTCTGGTGGATCGCCCACCAAACGAGGTAGAGCATGGCGGCAACGGGGATCTTCAGGATCACCGCCAGGAAGAAGATCGGCCAGAACCCCTCCACGCTCAGCCAGTGTACCCCGCTCGTGCCCAGCCAAGCAGGGTCTCGACGTGGTCGTCCGTGAGGCCGACATCGGAGTCCGTTACGACCAGGAGAGTGGGGGCGGAGCGCTCGTCGGCCCACGCTCGGCAGGTGTCGTCGATCGAGTCGTCCACCCAGGCGAGCGGGCGCTTGCCGGCGTAGCGATCGATTGCCTCGATCTTCCAGTGCGCGGTCCCGAAGCGCGCCCTGCCGTCGAAGGTCAGGAAGGGGAGCTCACCGGGCAGGCCGAGGATCTCGGGAAGGCGCTCATTGGCGCGGTCCTCCCAGCCGGTCGCCCAGACGATCTCGTAATACGGGGCCAGTTGCTCGAGCATCGGGCCGACTCCATCCGGGATGCAGTGCGCCATTCCGTTGATCAGGTGGAAGCGTCCGGGCGCCTCGCCGATGGGCCCCTCGAAGCCGAAAAGGCTGATCACGCCGTCGACGTCGAGGGCCAGCACGGGTCGCTCGGAGTCCATCGACGCAGCGTAACGAGAGGTTGATGGAGCCCCCGATCAGGCGCCTTGTACCATTCGCCGCCGTGCCGACGACCAGTCAGCTGATCCGCAAGGGCCGAAACCGCCCCACCAAGAAGGTGGCGACGCCGGGCTTGAAGTCCGGCCAGGGGCGAAAGCGCCGCATCGCCGCGCCGCAGCGGCGTGGCGTGTGCACCCGCGTCTACACGGTGACGCCGAAGAAGCCGAACTCGGCGCTTCGCAAGGTCGCGCGCGTTCGCCTCACCAACGGTATGGAGGTCACCTGCTACATCCCCGGCGAGGGACACAACCTGCAAGAGCACTCGGTCGTGCTCGTGCGAGGCGGCCGCGTGAAGGATCTTCCGGGCGTCCGCTACAAGGTCGTCCGCGGAACCCTCGACGCCTCCGGCGTCTCCGACCGCAAGCAGTCCCGTTCGCACTACGGGGTCAAGCGCTAACCGTGCCTCGTCGCGCCCGAGCATCCATTCGTCCGGTCGAGCCGGATGCCACGCATCGCAGTCGGCTCGTGCAACAGGTCATCAACAAGGTGATGGGCGATGGCAAGAAGTCGCTCGCCGAGCGCATCGTCTACGACGCGCTCGCGGTCGTCGGCGAGCGGACGGGCAGACCGCCCGTCGACGTGCTCGACGATTCGGTCAAGGAGCTGACGCCGGTGCTCGAGGTCCGCTCCCGCCGGGTTGGCGGCGCCACCTACCAGGTGCCGGTCGAGGTCCCCGCCCGCCGCGCCCGTACCCTCGCCGTGCGCTGGCTCGTGCAATACGCGCGCTCCCGTCGCGAGAAGTCGATGTCCGAGCGCCTCGCCAACGAGATCCTCGACTCCACCCAGCAGCAGGGCGGGGCCTGGAAGCGCAAGGACGACATCTACCGCATGGCTCAGGCCAACAAGGCCTTCGCGCACTACCGCTGGTAGCGAGCCTCCCTCAGTAGTCCCAGAACGCGCTCTAGCTGCGCCGGCCGCCTCGCGCCCGCGCTCGGCGCCGGGCAGCGCGGGCGTCGCTGTCGTTGCCCGACCCGGCCATCGGCTCGGCGTCGGGCTCGGTCAGCGGGGCCCCAGTCGGCGGCTTGGCAGCTGGTCCCTTATCGCGCCTGCGACCACCCAGCCAGCGGGGGCGGATCGCGCGCAGCTGCTCGGGATTGAGGGTTCCCAGGGCGACCCCGCTCAGGGCGAGCGCGAGGGCACCCACCATCTCGAGCCAGAAGCCGGCCTGCGGGATCGCCTTCGCCTCGAAGAAGCTGCCCGTCGTCGACGCGGAGCAGCCCGCGAGCGTCCCCGTGTTGTTCGCGTGCGGGAGGTCGATCGTCAGGAAGAGGATCAGGGCGATCACGCCGGCGACGCCGACCGAGATCGCCGCGGGCTTGGAGGCCGCGGTCACGGCGACGATCACGGCCACCACCGCGAAGATCGCGAGGATGCCGAGGGCGAAGTAGTGGCGCCCAGCCGCGCCAACGTTGCAGAGCGCCTCTCCGGTCGAGGAGAGCTGGAACGTCGTCATGAGCTCGGAGGCGAACAGCGCCCCGGCGCCCGCCACGCACGCCAGCGGCAGGAGCCGCTCGGGATTCTGGCGCGCCGCGTAGATCGCGCCGATGACGCCGCCGCCGCCCACGCCCAGCGCGAGCGCGAGCCCGAAGCTGGCTCCCGAGAAGAGCGCGATGACGAAGAACACCAGCCCCGGCGCCGCGGCGATGGCGAGCCCGGTCGGAACGGCCGCCGCGTACTTGCGGGCGTTCACGTGCCCACCCCGGGCCTGAGCCTGCGCACCCGCTTGGCCTCGCCCTCGTCCCCGGCGCGACGAGTCCGGGAGCGCCGGCGCTGGACCGCTCGCTCGCCCCGCAGCTGAGCCGCGAGGAACGGCCCAACCACCGCCAGGGTGACCCCCGAGAAGAGCTGGACCCAGAAGCTCCCGAGCAGCACCGCGTGGGCCCCGGCGTACGCCTCGCCGGACGTTCCCAGGCGCAAGCCGTCGGGACGGTCGATGAACAGGCTTATCGCGACTACAGCCAACCCCAGAAACAGGAGCAATCGAGCGAGCCGCCAGTTGCGCCAAACAGAGAAGAAAGTGACGAACAGGCACGCGACGGCGATCGCGAACACCGAGATCCCGTGCGCCGCGCGGGGCATCGCGCGGTCGACCTCCGGGGCCTGCGCCACGTCCTGCACGTCGACGTACTGGGGCGTCCCCACCTGCACGGCCCGGTAATCGCTGAACTGGGATCCGCCGAGCGCGATCGTCGCGGCCAGCGCGACCACCGCGAGGCCGCGCGCGGGGGTCACGGTGCGCTCGCCAAAAGCCAGGCCGGCTCGCAACAGGCGGCGTCCGAGACGCAACGCCGGGAGCACGACCGCTCGCCACGCCGCCAGGATCCCCGATCCAAGCGCCTCGGCCACGGTCATCCAGATCCGTGCCGGCCAGCGAAGGACCTCGCGGGCGATCCCGAGCGCGTCGACCGCCACCGAGCGGCCGGCGCGCTGGAGGCGCTTTCGCCGCTTGGTCCAGTCCGCGCCCTGTTGCCTGCGCCGCTTGGGAGCATCCTTGCGCGACCTCACCGAACGCACCGCACCGGCGAGGCTCCGGCGCCGCTCGTCCCGCGAGCCCTCGGACGTCGATCCAGAGGAGCGCCGCGCCGCCCGTTTCGGACGGTCCTCGGAGTCGCGATTCTTGCGACGGTTAAGCCTCATTCAGCCTGCCGGAAGGGCATCATGCACCTGCTATATTCAGCCGTCGCTCGGGCGTCAGCGCGGTGCTGCATCCGAGCGGACATCAATCCATGGAGAGCCGCACGATATAGGCGTACTCGGGCTGAATCGGCACTAGCGCCAAGGCCCGTGCGGGCCTTTTTTATGGGCGCATCCCGTCTTAAGCCCGACGTCTCCTCCTGAGCGGCGCCGTGGCCTCGATTGGCCACGAACAGTTCAAGCGACACTTTACGCACAATGCCACGCACATTTCCACTCGAGAAGACCCGGAACATCGGGATCATGGCGCACATCGACGCCGGTAAGACGACGACGACCGAGCGGATCCTGTTCTACACCGGGCGTACCCACAAGATGGGCGAGGTCCACGAGGGCGCGGCCGTCATGGACTGGATGGAGCAGGAGCAGGAGCGTGGCATCACGATCACGTCGGCCGCCACCGCATGCGAGTGGGAGGGCCACCGGATCAACATCATCGACACCCCGGGCCACGTCGACTTCACGGTGGAGGTCGAGCGCTCCCTGCGCGTCCTGGACGGCGCGATCGCGATCTTCGACGCCGTGGCCGGCGTCGAGCCCCAGTCCGAGACGGTCTGGCGGCAGGCCGACAAGTACAAGGTCCCGCGGATCGCCTACGTCAACAAGATGGACAGGACCGGCGCCGACTTCGACCACGCCGTGCAGACGATGCGCGACCGGCTCGGCGCCCATCCGCTGCCGATCCAGATTCCGATCGGAGCCGAGGGCGACTTCACCGGCGTCGTCGACCTAATCGAGAACAAGGCGCAGGTCTGGGAGGACGACCTGGGGGTTGAGTTCACCTACGAGGAGATCCCGGCCGAGCTCGCCGAGCGCGCCCACGAGGCTCGCACGCACCTCATCGAGGCGTGCGCGGACTACGACGACGAGCTGCTCGAGCTTTACCTCGCCGACAAGGAGATCCCGCACGAGCGGATCGCCTCCTCGCTTCATCAGGCCACCATCGACATCAAGATCACGCCGGTCCTCTGCGGCTCCTCGTTCAAGAACAAGGGCGTACAGCCCCTGCTGGACGCGATCGTCGAGCTCCTGCCCTCGCCGCTCGAGGTCCCGCCGGTCACCGGCATCGAGCCGCCGAAGAAGGGGGAGGACGGACACGGCCGCGAGGCCGAGCGCCCGGCGGACGAGGACGCCCCCTTCGCCGCGCTCGCGTTCAAGGTCATGGCCGACCCCTACGTCGGCAAGCTCACCTACTTCCGCGTCTACTCCGGCAAGCTCTCCGCCGGAAGCCGGGTGCTGAACGCCTCCAACGGCCGCACGGAGCGGATCGGGCGCCTGCTGATGTTGCACGCGAACCACCGGGAGGAGATCGAGGAGTGCTACGCCGGCGACATCTGTGCCGGCGTCGGCCTGAAGCAGACGGGCACCGGCGACACGCTCTGCGCGCCCGACGCCCCGATCGTGCTGGAGACCATCGAGTTCCCCGAGCCGGTGATCGCGGTGGCGATCGAGCCGAAGACCAAGGCCGACCAGGAGAAGCTGTCCGCCAGCCTCGCCCGCCTCGCCGAGGAGGACCCCACCTTCCAGGTGCAGTCCGACGAGGAGACCGGCCAGACGCTGATCCACGGGATGGGCGAGCTCCACCTGGAGGTGATCGTCGACCGGCTGCTCCGCGAGTTCAGCGTCGACGCCAACGTCGGCCGCCCCCAGGTCGCGTACCGCGAGACGATCAACCGCCGCGTGGACAAGATCGAGGGCCGCTTCGTCCGCCAGACCGGCGGCCGCGGGCAGTACGGCCACGTCGTCATCAACGCCGAGCCCGCGCCCGGCGAGGGATTCGACTTCGTCAACAAGATCAGGGGCGGCCGGATCCCCAGCGAGTTCATCCCCGCCGTCGAGCAGGGAATCGAGGAGGCGCTCGGCAGCGGC
>DATFOK010000009.1:0-49105 GCA_035265665.1 Solirubrobacterales bacterium
CCCGGACTCGACGATCTTGCCGCTCCAGAGGACAGCGATGAAGTCGGCGATGCGGCGCGCGGTGCCGAGATCGTGGCTGATCACGAGGTAGCAGCCGCCGTGCTCGGCGTGGACCTCGCGAATCAACTCGCAGAGCAGCGCCGTACGCACCGGGTCGAGACCGGAGTCGGGCTCGTCGAACATCACGATCGCAGGGTCCAGCACGAGCGCCCGAGCGAACCCGGCCCGCTTGCGCATCCCGCCCGACAGCTCGTTCGGCATCTTGTAGATCGCGTCGGCGAGGCCGACCTCCTTGAGACGGCGGTTGACGATCTCGCCGATCTCCTCCTCGCTCTTGTCGGTGTGCTGGCGAAGCGGGAAGGCGGTGTTGTCGTACACGTTCATCGACCCGAACAAGGCGCCGTCCTGGAACAGCAGCCCGAACTTCTTGCGCACCTCGAACAGCTCGTCGTCGGTCATGTTCGGGATCGACTCGCCGTGGACGAGCACGTCGCCCGAGTCCGGGTACAGCAGACCGACGATGTGCTTGATCAGCACCGACTTGCCGGTGCCTGAGGGGCCGAGCACCATGGAGATCATGTTGTCGGGGATCCCGAGATTGCAGCCGTTCAGGATCCGCGCCCGGCCGAACTGCTTGACGAGGTCGATGATCTCGATCGCGTCCTCGCCGCCGTGGTCGCGCTTCTTGCCCGTGTGCCACTTGTAGGGGTCGGGGTCCTGGGGATCGACGCCCGGAATCACGTAGTCGCGCTGGGAGAAGTCCTCCTCGCCGTAGCCCTGCGCGGCGAGCGGATCGCCCTGCTCAACTGCCTCGGCGTCGGCGGTAGCCTCGTCCTCGGTGACCTTCGGCTCACTCGTCCCGCGCGCCTCGTCCTCGATCTGCTGGGCGCGGCTCCGCCGAGTGGAGGAAGTGCGGCTGGACGAGCTGCTGCTCCTGCTATCGGTCCTCTTCCTCTCAGCCAACTTTTACTCCTCCTTGCGCGTTTCCACTCTGATTTTAGGCAGGGGCCATCGCACACAGCGCCGGTCCCTGGGTCAGCCTCCGATGGGCGCCCTCGGGTTCGCGCCCCAGAACACCAGCGTTCCCAGCATCCCGATGAGGTGGACGAGCACGATGTTGAGCACCATCGACTTCGCGGTCGCCGTGCCCACGCCGACCGGCCCGCCCCCGGCCGTGTAGCCGTAGTAGCAGCCAACGAGCACGATGGCCGTGGCCATCACCATGCCCTTGATGAGGCTGAATAAGAGGTCGGGCGGGTTCTGGAACATCCAGAAGATCAGGAAATACCCGCCGGACGACACGTCCCCGATCTGCTCGACGACCGCGAGCCAGCTGGCGAAGTAGCCGATCCCGACGGCGGCCAGGTACATGAACGGGAAGGCGATCCAGGCGGCCAGCAGGCGGGTGGCGCCGAGAAAGGTCACCGGCGGGACTCCCATCACCTCTAGCGCGTCGATCTCGTCCGAGATCCGCATCGCGCCGAGCTCGGCGACGATCCCGGTCCCGACCTTGGCCGAGAGCATGTAGCCGAAGCCGTAGGGGATCACCTCGCGCAGGTCGCACCAGGCGGCGAAGACGCCGGCGTAGGCCGGGGCGCCGACCGAGCGGTTGAAGTAGGCCCCCTCGATCCCGCACTGCAGCCCGAGGATGAAGACCAGGCCCCAGATCACGATCGTCGAGCCGAGGATCAGGATGCCGGTCTGGCGCAGGGCCTCGCCGAAGAACTGGAAGACCCGGCCCGTGTAGACCAGGCCGGCGACGCGCGTGCAGAAGCCGAAGATCTCGCCGATCGAGTTGAGCCAGCCCCGGGGGACCGCCAGCCAGCCGGCGTTCACTTGATCACCTGGAGCTCTGGATGGGTTGCCAGCAGGGTCTGCGTGAAGACGTAGTTGAACGCGAACACGCCCATGAATGCGATCACGACACCCTCGTTGACCGCGCGACCCACCCCCTCGGCGCCTCCGGACGCAGTCATCCCCTTGTAGGAGCAGACGATCGCGATGATCGCCCCGAACATCGTGCACTTCAGGACCGACCCCCAGAGATCGGTGACCGAGGCGTTGTTGTAGAGCGTCGCGAAGAATCCGCCGAGCGGCTCGTTGTAGAGCAGCTCTGCGCCGAGACCGCCGACGATGCCGAAGATCAGCGCGTAGATGTCCATCAGGCCGGTGATCAGCATCAGCGCCAGGAAGCGGGGCACGACCAGGTTCTTGATCGGGTCGACGCCGAGCACCTGAAGCGCGTCGAGCTCCTCGCGGATCTTCCGGGCGCCCAGGTCCGCGGTGATCGCGGTGCCAGCGACGCCGGCGACGACGACCGCCGTCACCGTGGGCGCGAACTCCCGAATCGAAGCGAGCACGAAGAAGCCGCCGAGACGGTCGAGCGCGCCGAACAGCGAGAGGAAGTTCGCGGCCTGCAGGCCCGGGGCCCCGAACCCGAACGCGAGCGTCGAGATCATCATCGGGAACCAGCAGAGCTGGAGGGCGAAGAGGAACTGCCCGATGAACTCGCCGCCGTACGGGTACGGGGGCCGGATCGCGGAGACCACCGTCTTCGCGGTCAGGATCATCATGTCGCCGACCTGCTCGAATAGAGACTTGGCCGGGAGGAATGCCCTGTCGGCTACGGATCTGACCATGCTCTCCTCAGGACCCCTCCCCGGTGGGGGCGCGGCCCCTCGCGTGAAGATTATGGGATGGGAGGGTCCTGCGCCACCTACAACCGTTGTGGCCGTGTTAGCCCCGAAAATCCCCGGATTTGACTGATGCGGACCCCGATAGGCGCGAGTAGGGTGCGTGCTATGTTGCCCGCGCCCTTGGAGGAGAGCGCCTCGACAGCCCTTGCGGTGAGGGCCCGTAAGCGTGTTGGGATTGGACTGGCGGTGGCGCTGGTGGCCGCGGGGGTCACATCCTGCGGCGGAGGCGAGCGGCAGGACGCCGACGAGCCGGAGGGCGATTTCCCGGTTCAGATCGTGAGCGCCGACTTCCCCAGCAAGCAGCAGCTTGCGCAGAACACGAATCTCACCCTGTTAGTCGCCAACACCGGCGACCAGGCGATCCCCAACCTGGCGATCACGATCTTCACGACGTCCGACGCCAGCACGGGCGAAACGACGACCCGGTCCGGCTCACCCGGTGGGGGCAGCCTGCCGCAGGCTCAGGGCTCGTTCTCGGTTCGCTCGGAGCAGGAGGGCCTCGCGATCCCCTTCCGGCCGGTCTGGATCCTCGAGGAGGGCTTCCCCAAGCTCGCCGGCCAGACCGCCTCTGCCGGAGCCGAGGCGGCCCAGACCAACACCTTCAGCTTCGGCTCGCTCGCGCCCAACCAGACCCGCGAGATGGTCTGGAACGTGACGCCGGTCCAGGCCGGCACCTTCACCGTCCACTACCGCGTCGCCGCCGGCCTGCAGGGCAAGGCGAAGGCGGTCACGGCGGACGGCTCGATCCCCGAGGGCGAGTTCGTGGTGCGCATCTCGAGCGCGCCGCCGCAGACGAGGGTGAACGACGCCGGCCAGGTGGTGCCGATCAAGCCGAGCGACATCATCGGTCAGGCCGGCAACCAGCAGCAGAAGTCCGAGCTCAAGGGCCAGTAGACGCCGCTCTCTAGAGTCCGGGCGATGAGCGCCCGGACGCTGCTCCTCGCGGTGGGCACCGCGCTGTTCGTCCTCGCCGGATGCGGCGGGGACGACGACGAGAGCCCGCCACCGCCGACATCGACCGCGGCCACGAGCACCACGGCCACGGGTGGCGGTGGCGGTGGGAAGGGCGTGACGCTGACGGAGATCGGTGACTTCGACCAGCCCACCTACATCGCCCAGGCGCCGGGCACCGATGACCTCTACGTTGTCGAGCGGCCCGGCGGGCTGCGAATCGTCAGGGACGGTGAGGCGCTCGACGAGCCGGCGCTGGACATCAGTGACCAGGTTGTCGCCGAGGGCGAGCAGGGCCTGCTCTCGGTCGCCTTTCCCGCGGACTTCCAGAGCTCCCGTCTGCTCTATCTCTACTTCACCGGCAACGACCAGGACCAGTACGTCGTCGAGTACCGGGCCAGAGGCGACGGCACGGTCGATGAGGGCAGCGCCCGCGAGCTCCTGCACATGGACGACTTCGCCTCCAACCACAACGGCGGGTCGCTGGTCTTCGGGCCGGACGGCAGCCTCTACATCGGCACCGGCGACGGTGGTCTGGCGGGCGATCCCGAGCGGAACGGCCAGGACCTCGGCTCGCTGCTCGGCAAGCTGCTGCGGATCGATCCCGGGGCCGGCGGCGGGCGGCCCTACACGATCCCTCCCGACAATCCCTTCGTGGATCGGGCGGGGGCGCGGCCCGAGGTCTGCAACTACGGCCTCCGAAACCCGTGGCGGTTCAGCTTCGACCGGGCGACGGGCGCACTCGTGATCGCCGACGTCGGCCAGTCAAGCCAGGAGGAGATCGATTACGTGCCGCCGGATCGGACCTGCGGCAACAACTTCGGCTGGTCGGCGCTCGAGGGCACCGAGCGATTCAACGAAGACCAGAGCGCCCCCGGCGCGGTGGCGCCGATCTTCACCTACGGCCGAGACCGCGGCTGCTCGGTGAGCGGGGGCTACGTCATCCGCGACCCCTCGCTGCCGCAACTCGACGGCCGCTACGTCTACGGGGACTACTGCGAGGGCGACCTTCGCACCTTGATCCCGGCGGCCTCCGGCGCCAAGGGGGATCGCCCGCTCGGCGCCCAGGTGGACAGCCTCGTCTCCTTCGGCGAGGATGCCGACAGGCGAATCTACGCCGCGTCCCTCGACGGGCCGGTCTACCGGCTTGCCCCGGGCTGATCAAAGCCGCACCTCCGCGACGCGGCGGGTGTTCCGGAGGAGCGAATGAGCCCACCCAGCATCCGCAAGCTCGCCGGCCTCACGCTGCTCGCCTTCGTCGCCGCGACGCCCGCGGCAGCGTCGGCCGCCGTGCCTCCGGTCGGCGACGGGGTCGGAGGCTTCCGCCTGACCCAGATCGGAAGCTTCGACGAGCCGACGCAGATCGTGCAGGCGCCGGGACGCAAGAACCGCAAGCTGCTCTTCGTCGTCGAGCAGGACGGGCGGGTGATCGTGCTGCGCAACGGCCTGCCCCAGGTCCGGCCGTTCCTCGACATCAGCACCCGCGTGATGAACGCCGGCGAGCAGGGCATGCTCTCCCTCGCCTTCCACCCCGACTACGAGCGCAATCGCCGCCTCTACGTCTACTTCACCGATCTCCAGGGCGACAACGAGCTGGTCGAGTTCCGCCGCGCAAAGCGCGCGCGGTTGCGGGCGAGCGCGGCGAGCGCCAGGGTGATTCTGCATCTCTTGCATCCGACGTTCGGCAACCACAACGGCGGCCAGCTCCAGTTCGGCCCGAAGCGCCTGCTCTACATCGGGACCGGCGACGGAGGCTCAGGCGGGGATCCACCGAACAACGCCCAGAACCTCAACAGTCCGCTCGGCAAGATCCTCCGGATCGACCCGCTACCCGGCTGCCGGAAGCTCAGCAAGCGCAAGCCGCGAAGGTGCATCGGAAAGCGGACTCCGTACCGGATCCCCCGCGGCAATCCGTTCGCCGGCAAGCCCGGACTCGACGAGGTCTTCTCACACGGCCTGCGGAATCCGTACCGGTTCACCTTCGACTCGCTGACGGGCGCGATCGCCATCGGCGACGTCGGGCAGGGCTGCCGCGAGGAGATCGACTATCGCGGCCCGGGGAGGGCGAACGGGGCCAACTTCGGCTGGTCGCAGTTCGAGGGAACCCGGATCTACGACGGATCCCGGGTCGCCCCCGGCGCGATTCCGCCGATCCTCGAGTACGACAACTCGGACGCTGATCCGAGCTGCCCCCAGCTTGGCGGCTTCTCGGGCGGCGCAGTGATCCCCGGCTACGTCGTTCGTGATCCGCGGCTCACCCATCAGTACGCGCGGCTTCTCTACGTCGACTACTTCAGCAACGAGATCCGCAGCCTGATCCCGTCCGAAGCCGGGGCGGCCGGCGACGGGCCGACGGGCGTCACCATCCCGGCGGGCCAGCCCGACTCGTTCGGGCAGACCCGCGGCGGGGTCCTCTGGCTCGTCTCGCACACCGGACCCGTCTACCGACTCGATCCATGATCCGTCGCGGCCTCCCAATCCTGCTCTGCTTCCTGGTCGTAGCCGTTCCCGCGGCCGAAGCAAAGCCGAAGGTCAAGCTGAAGCGGATCGGCCGCTTCCAAAGCCCGACCTACGTGACGTCCGCTCCCGGAATCTCGGGCGTCGTCGTAGTCGAGCGCGGCGGGCGGATCCGCCTGGTTCAGGGACGCAAGCGCCGCACCTTCACCAACATCGCCGGATCGGTCTCCACCGGTGGCGAGCGCGGCCTGCTCTCGGTCGCCTTCGCACCGGATTACGCCAACTCGAGACTGCTCTACGTCTACTTCACCGACCGCTCCGGGGACCTCGAGATCGCGGAGCTGCGCGCCGACGCCGATGGCCGACATGCCGCTCCCACCACCTTGCGACCGATCGTGGTCGTGCCGCATCCCGGCCAGTCGAACCACAACGGCGGGCAGCTGCAGTTCGGGCCCGACGGCTTCCTCTACGCCGGCACCGGCGATGGAGGCGGGGCGGGCGACCGGCCGGACAACGCACAGAACCCGAACTCGCGGCTCGGCAAGCTGCTGCGGATCGATCCATCCTCCGGCGCCGTGGGGATCTACTCGATCGGACTGCGCAACCCCTACCGGTTCTCGTTCGACCTGGTCAGCGCCCTCGCCCAGCCGCGGCTCGTGATCGGCGACGTCGGTCAGAACCGGTTCGAGGAGATCGACTACCTGTCGCTGGCGGCGGCCAACGGCGCGAACTTCGGCTGGAACGACTTCGAGGGCTTCGCCCCCTTCGAGGGCGCGCACCCACCGACCCCGGGCGGCACCGTCAAGCCGATCAAGGTCTATCCCCTCTCCGGCAGCACCTGCGCGTTGATCGGTGGCTACGTAGTGCGGGACCCCCGACTGCGGCCCCTCTTCCACCGCTACGTGTACGGCGACTTCTGCGCCGGCAAGATCCGCTCCCTTGTCCCCCGCCTGGGCGGCGCCCGCAAGGACCGGGGCACCGGGCTGCGGGTGCGCAACCTGAGCTCCTTCGGCGAGACCGCCGACGGCAAGCTCTACGCGACGTCGCTGAGCGGCCCGGTCTACCGCTTCGTTCGCCGGCGCTGATCGACGCGGTCGCCGATCCACTCGCTAATAACCTGGGCCACGCCTCGCCCAGGACCCTGACATGCGGATCTCCCCCAGCCGTCGCCGAATCGAGACCGTCGTCGCTGCGCTCGTCGCGATCGCGGCGGCGACCGTGGGCATCGCCGTCCAGGAGGGGCGCACCCTGGGCCCGAAGTTCGTCACGCTGGAGCGCGTCGCGGCTCTGCGAGAGCCCGTCTACCTGACCCAGCCGCCCGGGCAGAACGCGCGCCTCTACGTCGTCCAGAAGCGCGGCGCGGTCAGGATCATCGACGACGACCGCCTGCTGGCCCGGCCGTTCCTGGACATCCATCGCTTGGTCGACTCGAGCGGGCCTGGCGCCAACCCCGGGATGGCTGCAATCGCCTTTGCCCCGGACTACGGGCGCACCGGCCGCTTCTACGTCTCCTACAACGACCGCCGGGACGGCCTGCAGGTGGACGAGTTCCGGCGCAGCGCGGAGGACCCGCTCGTCGCCGACCCGCGCTCCCGCCGGCCGATCCTGCACATCCCGGAGCCGACGGAGGCGCATCACGGCGGGCTGATCGTCTTCGGCCCCGACGGCTACCTCTGGATGGGCACGGGCGACGGAGGGCCTGCGGGGGACCCGGCCGGCAACGCCCAGAACCTCGAGCTCCTGCTCGGCAAGCTCCTCCGGGTCGACCCCACCCCCAGCGGCAGAAAGCCGTACACGATCCCGCCGGACAACCCATTCGTCGGCGGGCCGGGACGGGACGAGATCTGGGCGTACGGCCTGCGCAACCCGCGGCGGTTCTCCTTCGACCGCCCGACCAGGGCGATCGCGATCGGCGACGTCGGCAACGACCGTTACGAGGAGATCGACTACCTGCCGATCACCAGGTCGCGCGGCGCGAACTTCGGCTGGCCGCCCTATGAGGGATTCGCCGCCTTCCGAGGCGGCATCCCGAAACGGGACACGGTCCTGCCCGCGCTCGCCTATCCGCACCAGCCGGGCTGCGCCGTGACGGGGGGTTACGTGGTCCGCGACCGGCGCCTCGCGCGGATCCGCGGCCGCGAAATCGTCGGCGACTACCTGTTCGCGGACTACTGCACGGGGAAGCTCTACGGGTTCCGCCCGCGCCTGGGGCGCCGTCCCGGCAAGCAGCGAAGCTTCCGTTTCGGCATCCGCTACCTCTCCTCGCTCGGCGAGGACAACGCCAGGCACATCTACGTGCTCACCGAGCGGGGTCTGAAGCGGGGAAGCAAGGGCTCGGTCTACCGGCTGGCGCCCCTCCGCAAAGAGATCTAGCGAGGGAGAGCGGGCGCCAGGATCCGGTAGGCCTTGATGCCGAGGCCGAGCCGCTCGCGGTCCTCGGAGATCTGCGGGTCGAGTGCCGTGAGCTCCTTCACCCGCTCGAGCCGGTAAGCCACAGTGTGCCGGTGGGCGAAGATCGCCCGCGCGGTCGCGTTCATGTTGCAGTCGCTGGCCAGGTACTCCTCGAGAGTGCCGAGCAGGTCCGAGCGGTACTGGTCGTCGTAGCGGACCAGCGGCTCGACCGTGTCGCGGTAGAAGCTTCGGACCTCCTCCGGGTCCGAGATCAGCGCCCGAAAGAGCAACCGGTAGACGCCGCTGGCGGCGATCCCCTCCTCGAGCGCATCGGCGATCTCGGGCTCGCGCGTGACCACATCGAGGACCAGCTCCGCCTCCTTGATGGCGCGGTGCAGCTCGCCGGGGTCCGGATAGAACGAGGAGACGGCGGCCATCCCGTGCTTGCGCAGACGATTGGCGATCCGGCCGGCCGCCCTCAGCGTGGTCTCCGGGGCGTCGTCGCCGCCGCGTGCCGGCAGGATCGCGTAGAGCCGGCCGTCGGCGAGCTCGGCGAGCGAGCCCTCGTACTCCGCCTCGACCAGCGCGCTCGCATGGCTGGGAGAGGCCGATTCGATCTCCGCTACCAGGGCGATTGCGCCGCGGGCCAGGTCGCAGCCGAGCCGGGCCGCCTTGCTGGTCGCCTCCGCCGTGTTCACCTCGTGCGAGCGAAGCTCCTCGATCAGCCCGCCGCGCATCTTCCGCTCGGCATCCTCGCGGGCGTCGGCGACGGCCACCTCGGCCAGCGCCGCCAGGGCCGCCGCGCGCAGCACCTCCTCGCGGTCGACCAGGACCGGGTCGTCATCGCCCTCGCCCTGCACCTGGAGCAGCAGAACGACGCCGACGATCCGCCCGCCCGCCTCGATCGAGCGCTCGAGGGCGATCGGGTCGGGCGCGGTCGCCACGGTGTCTGCCACGCGCGCCTTGGCGTATTCGGCGAGGCCGTTGAGCTCGCCACCGCCGGGCGCCCGGGCCGCGAGCCCGCGAGGCGGAAGGACGATCGCCACCGGCCCGCCCGCCTCGGCGGCCGCGAGCTCCGCCACGCCCTGGAGGCCCTCCCCGTCGAGGACGGCCTCGATCATGCGGGTGCTGAGCTCGCGCATGGTCATCCGAGCGAAGACGCTAGGCGGACATCCTCGCGGGGTCTTTGGCCCTCTGTCGAAAATCCCGCCCGGCGCTTGCTCCAAGCGGTCGAGAGCGTGAATCGGCACGAGGCCCACACACGGACTGGCTGCCCAGCCAGTGCGCGCTAGAGTCCGCCCACCAGCCGGTCTACGAGGGGAGCGAGCATGGCCATCGACACTCGACAAACGGCGGCCACAAACACCGCGGCCGAATCAGGCGCGAAGCAGGACGCTCGCGAGACCTTCGAAGTGATCAACCCGGCGGACGGCTCGACGATCGCCAGCGTCCCTCTCGACGGTCCAGTGGAGGTCGCCGGCACCGTCTCCCGCGTGCGTGCCAACCAGCCCGCCTGGGAGGAGCACGGCATCAAGGGCCGCGCGGAGTGGCTGGGCAAGCTGCGCGACTGGCTGCTCGATCACCAGGACGAGATTGCCGACACGATGCAGCGGGAGGCCGGCAAGGTGCGCGCGGAGGCGATGGGCGAGGTGCCCTACGTCGTCGACCTGATCAACTTCTACGGCAAGAAGGCGGGCAAGTACATCGGCGACGAGAGGGTCCCCGCCCACTCGCCGCTGATGAAGGTCAAGAAGCTCAAGGTCACCTACCGGCCCTACCCGGTGGTCGGCGTGATCAGCCCGTGGAACTTCCCGCTGATCCTCTCGCTCGGCGACGCCATCCCCGCCCTGATCGCCGGCTGCGCCGTCGTCGTCAAGCCCTCGGAGATCACCCCGCTCGGGCTCGGCGAGATCGTCGAGGCCTGGAAGCGCGAGATCGGCGGCCCCGACGTCTTCGACGTCGTCAACGGCATAGGCGAGACGGGCTCGGCCCTCGTCGACGAGGTCGACTTCGTGCAGTTCACCGGGTCTGACCGGACGGCGAAGAAGGTTCTCGGCCGAGCCGCCGAGACGCTCACGCCGGTGAGCGCCGAGCTGGGCGGCAAGGATCCGATGATCGTCCTGCGGACCGCCGACGTAGAGAGGGCGGCCAACGCCGCCGCCTGGGGCGCGTTCGCCAACTCCGGCCAGGTCTGCATCTCGACCGAGCGCATCTACGTCGAGGAGCCGGTCTACGACGAGTTCCTGACCCGCTTCAGCGACGAGGTGAGGAGCCTCAACCAGGGCATGGACGGGCGCGAGCACGGCAAGGAGATCGGGGCGATGACATTTCCGAAGCAGACCGACATCGTCGAGTCCCACGTGAACGACGCCCGCGAGAACGGTGCGACCGTGATCACGGGAGGACAGCGCGGCGATGGCCCCGGCGACTGGTTCGAGCCCACCGTGCTCGCCGACGTCGACCACTCGATGACCGTGATGCGCGATGAGAGCTTCGGCCCGGTGGTCGGGGTCATGAAGGTGCGCGACTCAGACGAGGCCGTCCGGCTCGCCAACGACAGCCGCTACGGGCTCTCGGCTTCGGTGTTCGGCAGCAAACGACAGGCCGAGGCGGTCGCCCGCCGGCTCGAAGTGGGAACGGCCAACGTCAACGACGTGCTCTCCGGGTTCCTCGCTTCAGACGTCCCCATGGGCGGCTGGAAGGACTCGGGCATCGGCTTCCGCCACGGGGAGTATGGGATCAAGAAGTTCGTCCGCCCCGAGTCGCTGGTGATCAGCCGTTTCGGCGGCAAGCGGGAGCCGCTCTACTTCCCGTACACGGACGAGCGGCGCCAGAAGCTGCTCAAGCTGACCCGCTTCTTCACCGCCCGCGACTGGCGCCGCCGCCTCGGCCGACGCTAGTCGTCGTTGCTGCCCCCGCCGGAGCCGCCGCGCGTCTCGACCTTCGTCGCGATCCAGCGGCCGTCGGCCTTGTGCGCCACGACCTCGAGGTCGGTCCTGCCGACCCTGATCGCCTTGAAGCCGGAGATGCCCTCGTAGAAGGTCCTCTTGGTGACCTTGACCTTGAAGCTGCCGCCGCCCTCGTCCTCGCGGATGCTGAAGGTCTTCGCCTTTGCGTTCTTGGCGACGATCGCGCCCTCGAACTCGCGAGCCTGAGCGACCGGCGCGGCGATCGCCGCGATCGCGAGTGCGGCGAGCGCCGCGATGATCCAGGTCCTCTTCTTCATTCCGTTTCCTCCTGCCCTCGTGGGTGCGCGCGACAGGATGACCCGGGGGCTGTTATGGAACGCCCAGGCGATGGTTAGGAAACGGCAAAGCACTTGCCGTGTGCGGCGCTCCATGAGAGTCCCGCGCAGCCGAGAAGACCGCCGAGAATAATCTGGCGCGTGTCGCCTTTCTCCCGGACGTGCGGGAAGAAGGCGACAAGTGGCGCGTTTGCTCCGGTATGCGGAGCAAAGCCGACAAGCCGGCCCGGAACAGCGTCAGGAAGCCGGCACCAGCTCCTCGCGCATCTGCTTGGCCGCGTCGACCATGTTGCGCAGGCTGGGTTCGACCTCGGCCCAGGTGCGTGTCTTGAGGCCGCAGTCGGGGTTGACCCAGAGCTGCTCGGGACGCAGGACACGAGCAGCCTCGTGGAGCAGCTCGACCATCTCGTCCGTGCTCGGGATCCGCGGGGAGTGGATGTCGTAGACCCCCGGGCCGATGTCGTTCGGGTACCCGGTCCTCTCCCAGTCGTGTAGAAGCTCCATCCGCGAGCGGGCCGCCTCGATCAGCAGCACGTCCGCGTCCATCGCCTGGATGTGCTCCAGGATGTCGCCGAAATCCGAGTAACACATGTGCGTCTGGATCTGGGTCTCGTCCTTGACGACCGCAGTTGCAAGCCGGAAGGAGTGGACGGCCCAGCTCAGGTACTCGTCCCAGCGTTCCTTCCGGAGCGGGAGGCCCTCCCGCATCGCGGGCTCGTCGACTTGAATGATCTGGACGCCGGCCTTCTCGAGGTCCTCGACCTCATCGCGGATCGCGAGCGCCAGCTGCTTGCAGGTGTCAGCGAGCGGCTGGTCGTCGCGCACGAACGACCACTGGAGCATCGTCACCGGGCCAGTGAGCATGCCCTTGACCGGCTTGTCCGTGAGCGACTGCGCATGCGTCGTCCAGTCGACGGTCATCGCCGATGGCCGCAGGACGTCGCCGAAGATGATCGGTGGCCGCACGTAGCGTGAGCCGTAGGACTGGACCCAGGCGTTCTCGGTGAAGACGTAGCCCTCCATCTGCTCGCCGAAGTGCTGGACCATGTCATTGCGCTCCGGCTCGCCGTGGACCAGCACGTCGAGGCCGACGTCCTCCTGGAAGCGGATCACCTTCTCGATCTCGCCCTGCATCGCCTCCTTGTAGGCCTGCCAGTCGATCTCGCCGCGCTTCTCCTTCGCGCGCGTCTGCCGGATCTCGTCGGTCTGCGGGAAGGACCCGATCGTGGTCGCCGGGAAGAGGTCGGGGATCTCGATGCGGGAGCGCTGCGCCTGTCTGCGCTGCTCGAACGGACTCGGGCGCTGATCGTGCTCCTCGTCGAGAGACTCGATCCGTGCGCGCACCTCGACGTTCCTGGTCCGCTGCGAGTCGCGCCTGGAATCCCGCGCCCGGTCGTTCGCGTCGAGCTGGTCCGCAATTGCCTCGCGGCCCTCGGCAACCCCCTTCGCCAGCGTCGCGACCTCGCCCACCTTCTGGACGGCGAACGCCATCCAGGAACGCATCTCGTCGTCGAGGTCGGCGTCGACCCCGGCGGGCTCGGCAGCGAGGTCGATTGGGGTGTGGAGCAGCGAACAGCTGGTCGAGATGACGAGCTCGGCGGTCCGGGCCCGGAGTCCCTCCAGAGCGTCGAGCGAGTGCTCGAGGTGGTTGATCCAGACATTACGCCCGTCGACGATGCCGGCGAAGAGCCATTGGTCGTCGAGCCCCTCCTGGCTCGCGATGAACTCGGCGTTGTGGCGGCCTCCGTGCTCGTGGACCTCCGGGTCGAGCTCGTTCCCGTGAACGTTGCCGGTGAAGTCCAGGCCCACGCCCTCGATCGGCAGGTCGCGCAGGACCCCGTAGGCGTCGCCGACGTGGTCGAAGTAGGTCTTCACCACGATCCGCGGCCGCTCGTGGACCTTGCAGAGCTCCTCGTAGGCGAGGCGGAGCGCGTCGAGCTCCTTCTCCGTGCGGTCCGCGACGAAGCAGGGCTCGTCGAGCTGCACCCAGGTCGCGCCCTGCTCGGCGAGCTTCTCGATCACCTCGCCGTAGACCTCGACCAGTGGCTCGATCAGATCGACCGCGTCGAAGCGCTCGGATGCCCCCTCCGCCGGCTTGGAGAGGAGCAGGAAACTGACCGGGCCGATCAGCACCGGGGTCGTGTCGATCCCGACCTCCTCCATCGCCTCGGCGTGCTCGTCGAAGGGCTTGGAGCTCGACAGCGAGAACCTCGTGTCGGGACCCAGCTCGGGGACGATGTAGTGGTAATTCGTGTCGAACCACTTGGTCATCTCCATCGCGGTGACGTCCTGGTCATCGGTCTGGCGGCCGCGGGCCATCGCGAAGTAGGTGTCGAGGTCGACCTGGCCCCCGCCCCAGCCGTAGCGCTCGGGGACCGCGCCGACCAGGGCGATCGTGTCGAGCACCTGGTCGTAGTAGGAGAAGTCGTTCGAGGGGATCAGGTCGATCCCGGCGTGCTGCATCAGCTTCCAGTTCTCCAGCCTGATCTGGCGTGCGGTGCCCGCAAGCTCGTCGGCCGAGGTCTCGCCCCGCCAGTAGCCCTCCGTGGCGAATTTGAGCTCGCGGTTGCGGCCGATCCGGGGGAAGCCTGAGACGTTGGAGAGCGCCATCACTCAACCCTACCGAGGCGGTCAATCCGGGAAACGGGGGCCCGGGCGAGGATGCGGCGAATCGCCGGCGGCGCCCTTTACCCTTCCCCGCCATGCCCGAGCGAGATTTCCTGGGCGCCGTGCGGGAGAGGATCGTCGTCTTCGACGGCGGCATGGGCGCCACCTTGGAGCAGTTCGACCTGACGCAGGAGGACTACGGCGGCCTCGAGGGCAAATGCCACGAGGCGCTCGTCCTCAACCGCCCCGACGTGATCGAGGGCGTCCACGCCTCGATGCTCGAGGCGGGAGCCGAGGTCGTCGAGACCGACACCTTCCAGGGCAGCCGGCTCAAGCTCGACGAGTGGGGCCTGGGCGACCAGACACCTGAGGTCAACCGCCGCGCCGCCGAGATCGCGCGGAAGGCGGCGGGACCGGACCGGTTCGTCGCGGGCTCGATCGGGCCGACCGGCTTCCTCCCCGCGAGCGACGATCCGACGCTGGGCGACATCTCCTTCGCCAGGCTGGTCGAGGTCTTCAGGGAGCAGGCGCAGAAGCTCGTCGAGGGCGGCGTCGACCTGATCATCATCGAGACGGCACAGGACATCCTCGAGGTGAAGGCGGCGGTCTTCGGCGCCCGCGAGGCATTCAAGCTCACCGGCCGCACCTTGCCGATCCAGACCTCGGTCTCGCTGCTTCCCCAGGGCGGCAAGATGCTGCTCGGTACCGACATCCGGGCGGTGCTGACCACACTCTCCGCCCTCGACGTCCAGGTGATCGGGCTCAACTGCTCGACGGGCCCCGAGGACATGCGCGATGCGATCCGCTATCTCGGCGAGAGCTCGCCCCTCCCTGTCCACTGCATCCCGAACGCGGGCCTGCCGCTGCAGGGCCCCAACGGCGAGACGATCTTCCCGGAGCAGCCCGAGCCGCTCGCGGCGACGCTCGGCGAATTCGTCGAGCGCTACGGCGTCGGGATCGTGGGCGGCTGCTGCGGGACCACCCCGGACCACATAAGCGCAATCCGCGAGCGCCTCGAGGGTCGCACCCCCGGCGAGCGACCGGAGCGCGGTTCGGCGACGGTCTCATCGATGATGACCGCGACCCCGCTGGTCCAGGAACCGCGCCCCACGCTGATCGGCGAGCGGGTCAACTCCCAGGGCTCGCGCGCGGCCAAGGAGATGCTGCTGGCCGACGACTACGACGGCCTGCTCCAGGTGGCGGAGGACCAGGTCACCGGCGGCGCGCACGTGCTCGACGTCTGCGTGGCGCTCACCGAGCGCCAGGACGAGGACGCTCAGATGGGGACCGTCGTGGAACGCATCTCGCTGACCCAGCCGGCGCCGATCCAGGTCGACTCCACGGAGCCGGAGGTGATCGAGGCGGCACTCGAGCGAATCCCGGGCCGGGCGATCGTCAACTCGATCAACCTGGAGGCCGGACGGGAGAAGCTCGACCGGGTCGTGCCGCTGGCCAAGGCCCATGGCGCCTGCGTGATCGCCCTGACCATCGATGAGGGGCATGGCGAAGACCGCCGAGCGCAAGCTCGAGGTCGCCAGGCGGATCCACCAGCTCTGCACCGAGGAGCACGGGCTCGATCCCGAGGCTCTGATCTTCGACGCGCTCACCTTCACCCTGACGACCGGCGACGAGGAATGGCGCCCGTCGGCGATCGAGACGATCGAGGGGATCAAGCGGGTCAAGGCCGAGCTGCCCGGCGTGAAGACCTCGCTCGGGGTCTCCAACGTCTCCTTCGGAGTCTCCCCTCCCGCCCGCGCCGTCCTCAACTCGGTCTTCCTGCACCACTGCGTCCAGGCCGGGCTCGACCTGGCGATGGTGAACCCGAACCACATAACGCCGTACGCCGAGATCCCCGACCAGGAGCGTGAGCTCACCGACGACCTGGTCTTCAACCACTCCGAGGACGCCCTCGAGAAGTTCATCGCCCACTTTGAGTCCAAGGGCGAGGAGGCCGAGGAGGCGGCGGGGGATCCGACCGAGGGGATGGAGCCCGAGGAAGCGCTCCACTGGCAGATCCTCCATCGGAAGAAGGAGGGCGTCGAGGACTGGATCGACCGCTCCGTCGAGAAGATCGGGGCCGTTCCCACCCTGAACAAGGTGCTGCTGCCGGCGATGAAGGAGGTCGGGGACAAGTTCGGCGCCGGGGAGCTGATCCTGCCGTTCGTCCTGCAGTCGGCCGAGGTGATGAAGCGGGCTGTGGCCCAGCTGGAGAACTACCTCGAGCGGATCGAGGGGCACACCAAGGGCAAGGTGGTGATCGCGACCGTCTTCGGCGACGTCCACGACATAGGCAAGTCGCTTGTCAACACGATCCTCACCAACAACGGCTACACGGTCGTCGACCTTGGCAAGCAGGTCCCGGTTGACACGATCATCTCGGCCGCGGTCGAGCACGAGGCCGACGCGATCGGGCTCTCAGCGCTCCTCGTCTCCACCTCGAAGCAGATGCCGACCTGCGTCCAGGAGCTCCACGAGCGCGGTCTCACCTTCCCGGTGCTGATCGGCGGTGCGGCGATCAACCGCGACTTTGGGCGCCGCATCCTGTACCCGGGCGGCAAGGAGTCAGACGACGTCTACGAGCCGGGCGTCTTCTACTGCAAGGACGCCTTCGCGGGGCTCGACACGATGGACGCGCTGATCGATGACGAGACGCGTGCGTCGCTGGTCGAGCGAATCCGCTCCGAGGCGCAGGAGCTGCGGGAGAAGCCCGTCGAGGTCGACGACGCCCCGCCGATGACCGACGACAGCGTCCGCTCCGGCGCGCGCACCGACGCGCCGATCCCGGAGCCGCCCTTCTGGGGCGTGCGCGACATCGAGGTCGACCTCGACGAGGTGTTCCCGCACCTCGATCGCCACGTGCTCTTCAAGCTCCACTGGGGCGGGCGCGGGAAAAAGGGCGAGGAGTGGCGCCGGATCGTCGAGGGCCATAACGGTGAGGAGGGGTTCGGGCCGCGCCTCGAGCGGATGTGGCGCGAGCAGGACTACCTCCATCCGCGCGCCCGGCTCGGCTACTTCCCCTGCGCCGCTGACGGCAACGAGCTGATCATCTTCGACCCCGAGGATCCAGAGCGGGAGCTCGAGCGCCTCGTCTTCCGGCGCCAGCCGAAGCACGACCGAATCTGCCTGACGGACTTCTTCCGCCCGCTCGACGAATTGGAACCAGGCGAGCGCGACGTCGTCGCCCTCCAAGGCGTCACCATCGGTCCGGAGGTCACTGAGCTGATCTCCAAGCTGGAGGCGGACGGCGAGTTCGCCGAGCAGCTCTACGTCCACGGTCTCGGAGTGCAGTCGGCCGAGGGTCTCGCCGAGTGGCTCCACTCCGGGGTGCGCGACAACCTCAAGATCGAACGCGACCAGGGCCGCCGCTACTCCTGGGGCTATCCCGCCTGCCCGGACCAGTCAGAGCACGAGAAGGTCTGGCGGCTGCTCGAGCTGGAGCAGATCGGAATGTCCCTCTCCGGCGGCTACGCCGTCGAGCCGGAGCAATCCACGGTGGCGATCATCGCTCACCACCCGCAGGGGATCTACTTCGGCATGAAATCCGGCTTCATCCCCAAGGAGAAGGCGCCGGACGAGCTGATCGCCGGTACCGAGCGGGGTGGCGAGCTGCCGCCCGAGTCTGACCCGCGCGAGGGCACCGTCGAGGCGGAAGCGGCAGACGCCGGCGCGCCTCAGCCGGCCTGACGGGCTAGCGCCGTCTCGTCCCGTACCCGATAGACGCGCTGGGGATCGGCGAAGCCCTTGAGCTCGAGGCTCTCCCCGATGGCGGTCAGATCGTGCTCCTCGAGCCAGCTCGACAGCCGCTGATGCGCCTCCTCGCTCAGCAGGATCTCGCCTGGCCCGGCGGCGGCCTGCAGCCGGGCGGCGAGGTTCGTGGCCTCACCGGTCACGGCGATGTTGTCGGTCGAGGCTCCCCGAGCGAGGATCCCGGATCCCACCGAGATGCCGATCCCCAGCGGCAGATCGATGAGCGCCGCCTTGTCCCGCAGGGTCAGCGCCGCCTCCAAGGCATCGACGCTGTGGTCGACCCGGTCGCCCCGCGCATTGAAGGTCGCCATCACGGCGTCGCCCGCGAACTTGTCGACGATGCCCTCGCGCCGCTCGATCGCGACGCGCGCCAGGCGGTAGAGCATCGCCAGACGCTCGGCGAGCTCGCTCGGGGGCATGCTGCCCCCGAGCTCCGAGTATCCGCGAACATCCGCGAACAGCGAGGTGACGAGCCTCTCGCCCTGCGGCAGGATCGCCGGCCCCGGGGGCTCGGCGGTGGGCTCCTCCGGGGCGGCCGGCAGGTCAATGCCGAGCTTCTCCGCCGCCTCCCTCGCCTCCCGGATGATCAGGCGCGCATGGAGCTTCTCGGCGTCGTCCGAGAGGGCCCTGAGCTCGCCCGCCGCCTCGTCAGTCGCGCCACCAGCCGCCAGGGCCCTGGCGTGGAGCGTCCGTCCGCGCAGTTCGACGAGCGGATACCCGGCGGCGCCGGCGGCCGCGACCATTGAGCTGAACCGTCCCCCGGCCGACTCGATGTCCGCGGCAGCGAGTGCCCGCCTCCCCTCGATTTCGTCCAGATACGCGGTCCCGGCCGTGGTCGGATGGTCGCGGGCGGTCTGGGCGAGCTTCTCGATCTGCTGCGTGCGGCCCACCGCCTCGAACACCTCCGCGCCGAGGGCGAGGGTCTCCCGATAGAAGGCCAGCCCACTGGCCTCGGCGAGAATCTCCTCGGCGACCGGGAGCGCTGACTCGGGTCGGCCGACGGCCCGCGCCACTCTGATGCGGGCTCCCGCGTCGTAGACGATGTCCTGGAGCTCGGTTCGGCTGGAGACCGGAGGCAGCATCTCCTCGGCCTCCGCGCCGCGTCCGAGCTCCGCCAACACCTCGGCCGCCTGCACCCTCGCGCGCCAGGCCATCTTGCGGTACCCGAGGCGCTCGTGGCTCTGGATTGCGGCCTGTGCGCTGTCGAGTGACCCCTCGAGGTCTCCCCTCACCTTCCGGGCATAGCTCAGCGCGATCGAATCGCCCTCACGGTGCCCGACCCGATACGGCTGCGACTCCATGCGCTCGATGCGCTCCTCCAGACCACTCTGCATCAGGTGGGTACGGCTCCAGATGTCGTTCCAGCCGACGTTATGCGCGATCTGGGAGTAGCCCTTCTCCTGCGCCTCCCGGAAGCACCCGTCCATCACCGCGAACCCACGCTCGACCTCCCCGCTGTCGATGTAGCCGAGGGCAACGAAGGCGAGCGCCCAGACGCGCTCGAGGTCGGCTCCCGCTTCCTCGGCGATCTCAACCGCCCTCTGCGCGGACTCCAGGCACTTGCGGTAGTCGAGCTCGAACGCGTGGAGCCCGGCGAGGCGGTTGTGAACCATCGAGAGCTCGGCGGATGGGCCCGCCTTCGCCAGCACCCGGAGGGCCGCTTCGTACTCGGCGCGCGCCTCCGTCGGGCGCCCGCCCTCCCAGTGGCAGCGGCCGAGCACGATTCGGTACCGCGCGGCCTCGAGCTCCTCACCCTGTGCCTCCAAGCTCTGGATCCCCTCGCTCAGGTAACCGACGGCGGTGGCGGGCTCGCCGTTGCGCCACTGGTCCCGTCCGATCCGGCAGTGGACCCTGGCGCGCTCGAGTGGATCGTCGATGTACGGCAGGGCGCGCTCCAGCAGCGTGACCGCCTCGCCGAAGGCGAGCGCGTGCTCCGCCTCGCCGGCGCTCTCCAGGCAGACGGGCACGGCCTCCTCGAAGCGCGCCGCGCCGAGGAGGTGGTTCGCGAGATCGACCGTGCGCGCCGCCTCCACACTGCCGAGCACGTCGGCCGCCCGCGAGTGGATCGCCTGCCGGCGCGGAGTGACGGTCTCGGCGTAGATCGCCTCCTGCGTGAGCGCGTGTCGCCAGGAGTAGCGCCCGGGATGGCTCGGGTCCTCCTCGAGCAGCTGCTGCGCGGTCGCCGCCTCGAGGGCGCCGTGGACCGTCGATTCCGGCTTCTCGGAGACCGCGAGGAGGGTGGCGCTGTTGAAGCTCCGGCCGAGCGTGGCCGCGGCCTCGAGCACGGCGGAACGCTCGTCCCCCAGCCGCTGCACCCGGAGGAGGATCGCGTGCCGCACTGACTCCGGCAGCGGGGTCCGCCGAACCGCATCCCTGTCAGCGCCATTTCCGGACGCGGAGCTCTCCACCACCTCCCGCAGCATCTCCTCGAGGACGAAGGGGTTGCCCTCGGTCCGCTCGAGCATCAGCTCGTGCAACTCGCGATCGACCCCGTCGGACCCCAAGATCGCGGCGAGCATCTCCCCCACCCCTTCGTCCGAGAGTGGCTCGAGTTCGACGATGTCCGCTACGCCGGAGCGGCGCCAGCCCTGCAGCGTCGGGAGAAACGGGTGCCGGCGATGCAGCTCATCGCTCCGGTAGGTGACGAGGATCAGCGAGGGCAGTTCGGTGAGCCGGCGGGCGAGGTAGTCGAGCAGCTCGCGGGTCGAGGTGTCCGCCCAGTGCACGTCCTCGATGACGAGCAGGAGGGACCGGTCACGCGCCGGGAGGGCGAGCAGCGAGACGATCGCCTCGTACAGGCGCAGCTTCGCCTGGTTGGGATCGGGCGAGGGCTCGGGCGATCGATCGCCGCCGAGCGTCGGAAACAGCTGCCCGAGCTCTCCCAGCGCCGGGCCTAGGACCTCCCGCAAGCGATCAATGTCCTGTTCATCGAGGTAGTTGCCGATCGCCTCCACGAACGGGAGGTACGGCAGCGAAACCTCGGCGTCGGTCGCGCCGCCGACGAGCACAGCGCAGCCGAGATCGCGGGCCTCGCGGGCGAGTTCCCTTGACAGCCTTGTCTTGCCGATCCCGGCCTCGCCGGCGAGGACCACGAAACGGCTCTCGCCGCGGCGCGCCGCCAGGAGGGCGTCCTCGAGGACGCCGAGCTCATCGTCACGCCGGATCAGGACCGGGCAGAGAGCGGTTCGCGCCACGTCCGCAATTCTCGCGCAGCGGGGCGGGCCGTTGCCCCGTCGGCGCTACGCGGAGATGCGCTCCGCGCTGCGATCCCGGGAGCGCGGCTTCGCCGGGAGGTGCACCGGCGCGGCCGACAGCGCGTGGATGCGCATGTCAGACCAGGTGACGCCCTCGCGCACCAGCGCGGGAACCCCGAGCGCGACGGCGGTCGCGATCTCGACGGCCTGCAAGATCACGCCGTAGGCGAGCGCGTCGGCGGCCGGGATGCCGAAGCCCTTGGTGAGCACGCTGATGATGGCCAGCTGGAAGATGCCGATGTTGGAGGGCGTCGCCGGCACGACCGCGGTCACGTTGACGGCGAACAGACAGGCCGCAGCCGCCCCGATCGCGACCCGGTGATCGAGACCGAGGGCGGCGAACAGCGCCCAGCAGGCGAGCAGCTGCAGGAGCCAGGCGAAGAGCTGGGCGAACGCCGCGAAGGAGCCTCGGCGCGGATCGCGGAAGACCGTCAGGCCCCGCCGGGCCTGCTTGATCGCGCCTCGGACGGCCTGGATCGCGCGCGCGACGCGGCCCTCGCCATTCACCTTGACGAGCGACGGTGCGAGCAAGACCGCCAGCAGGATCAAGAGAGGCGCGGTGGAGACCAGGAACAGCTTCTGCGTGCTCGCCTGGAACAGGTCGGTCGTGGAGACGATGATCCCGCCGAGCAGGACCAGCGCGAAGATGTTGATGGCGGTCTGAGAGACGAGCGTCCCGATCAGCACCGGAAACGTCTCACGCATTCGGCCGACCCGGCGGGAGAGGACCATCGCCCTCGCCAGCTCGCCGAGCCTGGCCGGCAGCGTTGCCGACATCAGCACGCCGATCATCGTCGCCGAGGTGACGTCGCGGCGCCGCACCACCCTGCCAGGCAACGCCGCGCGGGCGATCGCGACCCAGGACGCGGCCCGCGCGAACATCGCGCCGACCATCAGCGCGCAGGCGATCAGCACCCACTTCAGATCCGAGTCGATGATGTTGGTGGCCACGCGGTCGACTCCAATCCGCCTCGCCGCGAGCGCGGTGAGCAGGAGTCCCAGCGCTCCCGCGACGGCGAGGCCCGCCTTGCGCGCGACGCGACGTCCACGCCCGCCGTCCACGGCCAGAGGTGGATCGAGCGAGGGCAACCGCTTCGCCGGGCGGCGCGGACCGCCGTCGATGGGGACGAGTCCGGTCCGCCGCGCCGCCGCCTCAGCCTGGGAGACCGGAGCGGGAACGGGCTCGGTCACCCACTCGTAGACCTGCTTGATCTCGCTCGCGACCCGCGGCCAGGCGTAGCGCTCGGCGCTGCGCCGGCCGGCCTCGCCCATGGCCGTGAGGCGCTCGGGCTCGTGCGCGAGCAGCTGCAGCTCCTCGGCAAGGGCCTGCGGGTCGGCGGGCGGCACCAGAATGCCGTCGACGCCATCGGTGACGACGTCGCTGTAGCCGGCGATCTCCGAGGCGATTACGGGGGTGCCCGCGGCGAACGCCTCCGTCAGGACCATGCCGAAGCTCTCGCCGGTCAGGGACGGCGCGCAGAGAAGATCGGCCTCGCCCAGATTGCGCCACAGCACTGAGTCGGAAACCTTGCCGAGCACGTCGATGTGCGAGAGAAGCTCGGGGTCGGCGATCAGGCGGGAGAGATCCTCGGGCTCCGCCCCGATCACGGTCAGACGCGAGGGAACGTGCTCGACCAGTGCCTGGAAGGCCGAGAGCAGGACCGGCAGGCCCTTGCGCTCCTCGGCGCGGCCCACGAACAGCAGGCGCAGCTCATCGCTCGGGGTCTTGGGGCCCTTGGGCGCGGCCTCGACGTCGACGCCGTTGGGGACGATCGCGTACTCGCCGCCGAACCAGCGCCTGCCTGTCCAGGCCGCGGCCTCGGAGACGGCGATCCGCGCCGAGAGCTGATTGAACCGGCGCCGGGCGCCGAGCAGAGTGGCGACGTGGTTGGGGAAGCCCTTGGTCGAATAGGCGTGGAAAGTCCCGACGACCGGCGCATCACGGAATGTCATCACATCCCAGCCCACTAGGGGCGCGAGCGGCTCGTGGACGTGGACGACGTCGTACTTGCCGGCACGCAGCTCACGACGCAGCGAGACCGGCCCCTCCGGGAAGGCGGACAGGTTGGAGACGGCGCCGTTCGCCCCGAAGCCGACGGTTCTGCCGAGCGGGATCAGGTAGTCGGGAGCCTCCCGCAGTTCGGGTTGGGAGCGGTGCAGGCGGCGGCTGATGAAGCCCGGCGGATCCCACGGAGCCAACACGCGAACGTGATCTCCCTGGGATAT
Organism: Solirubrobacterales bacterium; assembly: GCA_035265665.1. Taxonomy (GTDB): domain Bacteria; phylum Actinomycetota; class Thermoleophilia; order Solirubrobacterales; family 70-9; genus DASUPK01. The sequence goes on from DATFOK010000009.1 coordinate 23,574, forward strand.
GAACTCCTCCGCCAGCGCCTCAACGTGCCTGTTGACCCCTCCCTGATACGTCCAGGAATAGGGCGAGACAAGCGCAATGCGCATAGGGCCAGGGTACCGGGGTGCCTGGTTGTTCTTAGTGGCGGAAGTCACACCCGCACAGCCGCCCCGGCGGAGGGGCGGCTACTACCCTTCGCATCGTGGCCGGCCGCACGTTCGTCAAGTTCACGTTCTTCAAGCTCGACCCCGCGTGGCGCAGGCGCAGCACCGAGGAGCGGGCCGCCGACAAGGCAGAGTTCCTGGCGGCCTGCGAGGACTTCGCCGAGGATCGCTCGCTGCGAGGGTATTCGACGGTCGGCACCCGGGGCGACGTGGACCTGGTGCTGGTCAGCCAGAGTCCCATCCTCGAGGACATCCACACCTTCCACGTCGTGCTCGGGCAGAGCGGCCTCGCGCGCTGGGCGACGACGCCGTACAGCTACGTGGCGATGACCAAGCCCTCGCCGTACTCGGACTCCGAGTCGAGGCCTGAGATCTGCACCTCCGACCGGAAGTACCTGTTCGTCTACCCCTTCGACAAGAAACGCGAGTGGTACGGCCTGTCGCTGGAGGAGCGCCAGCGGATCATGGCCAACCACATCGAGGTCGGCCGCCGCTATCCCGAGATCTCCATCAACACCGCCTACTCCTTCGGGCTCGACGATCAGGAGTTCGTCGTCTCCTTCGAGGGCGACGACCCCGGCGAGTTCCTCGATCTGGTGCAGGAGCTTCGCGGCACCGAGTCGAGCTCCTACACGCTGCGCGACACCCCGATCTTCACCTGCGTCGCGATGTCGCTCGGCCGCGCCCTGGATGCCCTCGACGGCACCGCGGCCACGGCGGTGGCGCCGGCGGCGGGCGTGCTCGAGTAGATCTCGCTCCAGGGCCAGCCACTACCCTTTCCGGCTCGCTGTGATCGGTACCGAGGAAAATCCCCTGCGCGTCGCCATCGTCGGCTCGGGGCCGGCCGGCTTCTACACGGCCGATCACATCCTCAAGCACGAGGGGACGCACGCCGAGGTCGATATGTTCGACCGCCTGCCGACGCCCTACGGCCTGGTGCGCTTCGGCGTCGCGCCGGATCACCCGAAGATCAAGTCGGTGATTCGCGTCTACGAGAAGACCGCCGCCCGGCCCGAGTTCCGCTTCTTCGGCAACGTCGAGGTGGGCAGGGACGTAACGGCCGAGGAGCTGCGCGACCGTTACCACGCAATTGTCTTCGCCTACGGGACCAGCGTGGACCGCCACCTCGGCATCCCGGGCGAGGACCTTCCTGGAAGCCATTCGGCCACCGAGTTCGTCAACTGGTACAACGCCCACCCCGATTTCGCCGACCGGGAGTTCGACCTCTCCTGTGAGCGCGTGGTGGTGATCGGCAACGGGAATGTCGCCGCCGACGTCGCCCGGATGCTCGCCCTCCCTCGCGAGGAACTCGAGGGCACGGACACCGCCGACCATGCGATCGAGGCGCTCGCCGCCTGCGGCGTCAAGGAGATCCTCGTGCTCGGGCGCCGCGGCCCCGCCCAAGCCGCCTTCACCAATCCCGAGGTTCGCGAGCTGGGCGAGATGGTCGACGCCGACATCGACGTCGATCCGGGCGAGATGGATCTCGACGAGCTCAGCCGCGCGTGGCTCGACTCCGACGACGCCGACCCGACTAACCGGCGCAACGTCGACATCTTCACCGAGTTCTCCCAGCGCGAGCCGGAGGGCAAGAACAAGAGGATCGTGATGCGCTTCCTGCGCTCCCCGGTCGAGATCCAGGGCGACGGCAGGGTCGAGCGGATCGTGGTCGCGAAGAACGAGCTCCAGCGCGATGATTCCGGAAGGCTCCGCGCCGTCGACACGGGCGAGCGCGAGACGATCGACTGCGGCCTGGTCCTGCGCTCGATCGGCTACAAGGGCATCCCGATCGACGGTATTCCGTTCGACGAGCGCCGCGGCCTGATCCACAACGACGGCGGTCGCGTGCACGACGGCGAGGGGGAGCAGGTGCCCGGCCTGTACGCAGTGGGCTGGATCAAGCGCGGTCCCTCGGGCGTGATCGGGACCAACAAGAAGGACGCCCACGAGACGGTTGCCAAGCTCTTCGCCGACCTGGAGTCCGGGAAGGTGCCGGAGGCGCCGCTCGCCGATGACCGCGGCGCGATCGAGGCGCTGCTCAATGAGCGCAAGCCCGACCACGTCACCTTCGAGGGCTGGCAGGCAATCGACGCCGCCGAGGTCGAGGCCGGCAAGCCGCACGGCCGCCCGCGGATCAAGTTCTGCCGCGTCCACGAGCTTGTCGAAGCCTCAAAGGCGACCAAGACCGCCGCCTGAACCATGGCGATCTCGACCGACGAGGTGCGCCTGATGATCGAGGCCTCGCTCCCCGGGGCTCAGGTCGAGGTCGTCGACGAGACGGGCACCCAAGACCACCTGCGCGCCACTGTCACCGCGCCGCAGTTCGAGGGCCTCTCGCGGATCGAGCAGCACAAGCTCGTCAAGAAAGCGGTCCAGACCCGGTTCGACGACGGCTCGATTCACGCGCTTTCCATCAAAACCTCGGTGCCGGACTAGACCCTGCGTATAGTGAGTGTCGATGACTGAACCCACTCTCAAGGACAAGGTCGAGGAGCTGATCCGGGAGAACAAGGTCCTCCTCTTCATGAAGGGGACCCCGGACGCTCCCCAGTGCGGCTTCTCGATGCGGGTCGTCGGGGTACTCGAGAACTACGGCGTCGAGTATGCGGCGCTTGACGTGCTCCCGGCGCTCCAGCCTCTGCGCGAAGTCACCGCCGAGATCTCAGATTGGCAGACCTTCCCCCAGCTCTACGTGAACGGCGAGCTGGTCGGCGGCTGCGACATCGTCGAGGAGATGGACGAGTCGGGAGAACTCGGCCAGCTGCTCGACGCGGAGCGCACGGAACCGGCGCCGCAGTCGGCGAAGCAGGAGCTCCAGGCGGACGACCCGCAGCAGAGCCCGCCGATCCAGATAGAGCGCTAGGCGCTAACCCGAAACTGGGTTAGACCGCCGCGGCCTGCTCGGCCGCGTCGTCCTTGACCTGGAAGCTGGACCCGCAGCCGCAGGCTGCGACGACGTTGGGGTTGTTGACCGAGAAGCCGGCGCCCTGCAGGCCATCGACCCAGTCGACCTCCGAGCCGAAGACGAACTGCATGCTCGTCGTGTCGACGACGACCGCCACGCCCTGGTTCTCGAAGCGGTGGTCGTCCTCCTTGGGGGCGTCGAAGGCGAGCGCGTACTGGAAGCCGGAGCAGCCGCCGCCGCGAACCGCGACGCGAAGGGCCTGCTCGGCCCCGCTCTCCTGCTCACCGAGCAGCTCCTTGATCTTGGTCGCCGCCTTGTCGGTCAGCGTGATCGGCTGAGGTGTCTCACTCATCGCCGCTCATTGTAGAGGCCGCTGCCGCGGACCCTGATCCCTCGCCTGCGTAGCGCCAATCGAGGTATTGCAGGATGCGACGCGAGTCGTTGACCACCTCGTCGCCGTCCACCAGCACCGGCACGTAGGGGAGCTTCGTCAGCTCGACGATCTCAGGCCGCTGCGAGCGGCGGCGGCGGACGCGCTCGGTGCGGTACTCGAGCCCCAGCTTGTTCAGCCGCCGGGCGACGGCGCCACACGGGCAGAGGGAGTTGGTCGGCGTCCCGCAGCGGTAGAGGACTCGGCGTGGCTCGCTCATCTGCCGAAGGGAAGCAGGCTGAATGCCCGGCCGGTCGTGCGTAGGGCGAGATCCGTGAGCCGATGCCCCTCGGTGCGCTCGCCGAGCTGCTCGAGCTGCCAGCGGACCGCATCCTCCAGCGTCTCCTCGTGCGGCCGCGGCTCCCAGCCCAGCTGCTGTCGCGCCTTGTCGTTGCGGTACGTGAACCACTGCGTACCCGATCGGACCTCGTCCGGGGAGGTGGGCAGCCGCACCCCGAGCAGCTCCATCGTCTCCACGCCTGTCACGACCAGTCTCCCGTGCATCCGCACAGGCGGCGTCGGCACTCCGGCGATCCGACTGAGATCGGCGAACAGCCGCTGCAGGGTGAAGTTCCTTCCCGTCAGGAGATAACGCTCCGCGCTCTCGCCGCGCTCGTCGGCGAGCAGATGGCCCCTGGCCACATCCCGGACGTCCACGATGTTGATCGCCCCGTCGACGTAACCGGGGATCCTGCGGAGCAGCAGCCGGCGAACGAGCGCGTTGGAGGTCCCGCTCGGATTCGGGTCGTCGGGCCCGAGCACGAACGAGGGATTGACGATCACGACCGGCAGGCCCTTGGCCGCGACCCGCATCGCAACGAGCTCGGCGTCGTGCTTCGAGTTGATGTAGGCGATCCCGAGACGGCCGACGGTGAATGGGTGGTCTTCGTCGATCGTCTCGCCAGGCTTTGCCGCGCCCACCGCGCTCGAGCTCGAGGTGAGCACCGCGCGTTCGGCGCCGGCGTTCAGTGCCTCCTCGAATACGTTCCTCGTTCCCTCGACGTTCACCTTGAAGACGCGGATCCGGTCGCGGGTGCGCATCGAGGTCGTGCCGGCGACGTGGAAGACGCGGTCGACTCCCTTCATTGCCCTGCGCACCGAGCCGCGGTCGGTGACGTCGCCGCTTGCGCGCTCCCACTCGATGCCCTCGAGCGGATCGGTGTTGCTCCGGTCGCGGACCAGCAGCCGAAGCTCGTCTCCCCGACGGGCCAGTTCCCTGACCACGTGAAGGCCGACGAAGCCCGTCCCGCCAGTGACGAGCGTCTTCCCCATGCGCGGGCATGGTAGAACGCTTGCGATGCCCTCGACCGCGGTCGTCGCCGACACGACCTCATATCTGCCGCCCGAGCTGATCGAACGGCACGAGATCCGCCTCGTCAGCCTCTACGTCGGCATCGAGGGGGAACAGGAGCCGGAGGCGGACATCGACGATCTCAGGGGCTTCTACGAGCGCCTGAGGAGCTCCGATCAGGCCGTGACGACCTCCCAGCCCTCGGTCGGCGACTTCATCGCCGTATACGAGCCACTGCTCGCGGAGGGCAGGGAAATTGTCTCGATCCACCTCGCCTCGGGAATCTCGGGGACCTTCGAGTCCGCGATGCAGGCCCGCGGGAGGCTGACCGCCGATGGAAAGGGCGGCGAGCGGATCGTGGTCTGCGACTCGCGCACCGGCTGCGGCGGGATGGGCCTGATGATCCTCGCGGCCGCTAATGCCGCCGAGAGCGGCGCGAACGCCGCCGAGGCCAACGAGCGGGCGTGGGCGGCCCGAGAGGAGCTCAAGATCTGGTTCGCCGTGGACACGCTCGACTACCTCCGCCGCGGCGGGCGGATCGGAGCGGCGCGGGCCTGGATCGGCACCACTCTGAAGATCAAGCCCATCCTCACCCTCGAGGAGGAGATCACCCCGGTCGAACGGGTGCGGACCAGGAGCAGGGCCTTCGAGCGGCTGGTCGACTACGCCCGGCAGCGCAAAGAGGCGGGCGCCGACGCGTGGGTGGTCCAGCACGTCCAGGATCCCGAGAACGCCGCGCGCCTGGTCGAGGCCTGCAAGCCGATCTTCGGCAACGACCCGGTCTTCACCTCGGAGATCGGGCCGGTGATCGGCGCCCACGTCGGCCCGGGCCTGCTCGGCGTCGGCGGCGTCTCCTGGAACGCGCTCGAGGGACAGTAGCCTGGCCACCCGATGGCCATCGAAATCGGCCGGGTAGGGATCTGGCATCCGGGACGCATCTGGGACGCCGCCGGTAACGGGGTGGATGAGGCAGCCGCCGAGCTCGAGGAGCTGGGTTACGGAGCGATCTGGACCGGGAGCTCGGAGGCGAGTCTGGCGCGGCAGGAGCGGATACTCGGCGCGACGAGCGGGATCGTCGCTGCCACCGGGATCGTCAACATCTGGCTGAACCCCGCCGACGAGCTCTCCGCCAGCTACCAGCGGCTCGAGGCGAAGCATCCCGACCGCCTGCTGATCGGGCTCGGCTCGAGCCATGCGCCGCAGGTGGAGGCGCGGGGCATCAAGTACGAGCGACCGGTGAGCAGGCTGCGGCGCTACCTCGACGAGCTCGACACGATGACGGAGGGGATCCCCAGGGATAGCCGCATCCTCGCCGCGCTCGGCCCGAGAGCACTCTCGCTTGCGGCCGAGCGCAGCCTCGGGGCTCACCCCTATCTCGTCACTCCCGAGCACACCCGCAGGGCGCGCGAGCGGATCGGTCCCGAAGCCTGGCTCGCTCCGGAGCAGAAGGTCGTGCTCGAGTCGGATCCTGGGAAGGCCCGCGCGATCGCCAGGGCGAGCCTGCCGATCTACCTTCGCCTCCCGAACTACACCAACAACCTGAAGCGCCAAGGCTTCACGGACGAGGACTTCGTCTCGGGCGGCAGCGACCGTCTGGTCGATGCGCTGGTCGCCTGGGGCGGCGTGGACGCGGTCCTGGATCGAATCGCTGCGCACCGGGAGGCCGGCGCCAGCCACGTCAGCATCCAGGTCCTGAACTCCGCCGAGGACGGCACGGACGGGCTCCCCCGCGAGGAGTGGCGCGTGCTCGGCGAGGCCCTGGGCCGAGCGGACGCCTAGCGGCGTCGCCTGAGCGCGATCAGGCCGACGAGGGCACCGACCACGGCGGCGCCAACTGCGAGCTCAGTGCGGTGCTCGCGGATCTGCCGCTTCACGTCTGTGGCCTCGACCCAGCGGTGACGGAGTGCGTCCACGGAGCGGGAGAGCTGCTGGCGCTGCTGGACGATGTCGCGGCGGATCTGCTCGGCCGAGCGTGTACCGGGGGGCGGAGGCATCCAGCGTCCGTTGCCTCCGGTTTGAAGCGTGCGGCTCGCAGGGGTGCTCATGGTGCCTCCTCTCCATCTCCGAAAGCGGCTCTGATCTCCTTGGCCTCCTCGATCGCCATGTCGGGGGTCGGCGGGGCGCCGCGCTTGAAGGAGCGCCAGGCGAACAGTCCGGCGGCCGCCCCGATCAGCAGGAAGAGCGCGGCCTCGACGAAGAAGCCGGCCCAGAAGTTGTCGAAGACGAGGTCGTTGAGCAGCCAGGCGATCCCGTGCATCAGCAGGACCAGCGCCGCGAGGGCGAAGATCCCGGCAGCCAGCCCGGCGACCGAGCCCTGGAGCAGGCGGTTGAACTTCTCCGTGACCTCGGTCTTGGCGAGCTCGATCTCCTCGCGGATCAGGACCGAGGCTCGGTCCGACACCTCGAAGACCAGCTCGCCGACGCTCATCTCCTCGGGCGACTTGGCGCCGTTGCCGGCTGTCTCCGCAGGCGGAGGCGTCTGCTCGGCCTGCTGACCGGGGCCCAAAGCCTGGCTCGACTCGCCGTCCGTCATTCGGGTGGGTCCTCGTTGAAGACCCGCCGCCAGATCACCTCGGAGAGCCGGTGGGCCGCGACCGTCGCCAGCGCGCCGGTGCCCGCCAGCAGCCCCGCCCAGATGAGTCGCCTCGTGATTTCGCTCTGCATGCTTGCCCCTCTTTAACGGGTTGCCCCTTTCGGCGCACCCTCGCATATGTGGTTCGCGCTACCCGGGCTCTTGCGCGGAGTAAACCAACTCAGCGCCTTGGTTGTTCGGCTGCTCGACGGGTCGCTCGGCGTAGGTGGCCCAGCGCTCGAAGAAGGTGCGGTAGACGGCGTGCGTCCACTGCGGGTCAGCAGCCTCGAGCAGCCCGTGAGAACCGGCGGGCAGAAACCAGACTCGCACCAGATCGTTGTCCCTCGCCGCCTCGGCCAGGAGCCGGCCCTGGTCCACCTTGACGATGTAGTCGTCCTCGGGGTGGAGGATGAGCAGCGGGACCTTCGCGTTCGGAACATGATCCACCCCGCGGGCCTGGGTCCAGATCTCGTCGGCGCTGACGCCGTAGTAGGGCGCCGAGACATGCTCCATCACCCGGTCCATGTCCTCGGCCTCCGGCGGCCAGCGGCCCGAGCGCACGCGTGAGATCAGTGCCGCTTCGAAGGCACGATGGAGCAGGTAGCGAGGGTGGTCACGCGGCACGTCCTCAGAGAGGCGCGCCCAGGCGTCCTTGGGGACCGCCGGCGGCGAGACCGCGAGGATGCCGCCGTCGAGGTCGATCGGCGTGGCCTCCTGGTCGCATGCGTTGAGAACGGAGCTGCCGCCGAGCGAGATGCCGAGCGCCCCGACGCTGGTTGAGCCCAGCTCCTTCATGTAGGCGGCGAGCGCCAGGATGTCCAATCCCTCCTTCCACCCCGCGGTGGAGGGGGCCGGGCTGGTCAGCTCGGTCATGCCGAAGCTGCGCAGGTCGAGCGCGGCGACGTTGAAGCCCCACTCGTAGAACGCCCGGACCGCGATCTGCCGGACGTAGTCGAAGCGACTCGACGTGAAGAGGCCGTGTACGACGATCAGCCCGGGTCGCGCGGCCTCCTGGACCGCGATCGACGCCGCGATCCGCTCGCCATCCGCGCCCTCGACGATGTGGTCCTTGAACTGCCCCGGGTAGCGATAGCCGATCACCGCCCCCTCGCGATGCTGGGCGACGACGAAGTTGGAGATGTCCGCGAAACCACGGCGCAATTCGGCGAAGTTGGAGTGACGGAGGCGGTTGGGGATCATTTGGAGATTCCCCATCAGCGCCTCCATGTTTCTCTCGCCCTCGGGGGCGACCGGTAGTGGGCGCCTCCCGCGGCGCTCTAGGCCGCGTAGGAGATCCCTGACCCGCCCGCCGATCAGCTGACCGAAGAGCCAGAGCGGCAGCAGGACGATGCCCACCAGGATGTTGGCGAGCTTCGCCATCCCGTGCAGGACACGGTCCTGACGCTCGGTCCTGGCGAGTCCTTCCCACATACCGGGTTCAGCCGGGCACCGCGTCGCCGACGGGCCGCGGCTCGAGGCCGTCACAGATCGTCTCGATCACCAGCTGCTTGGCTCGCTCGTAGTCCGCGTCCGTGCCGGGGATCGAGCCGAAGATCCAGCCGGTGAGCAGCTGCTCGATCGCGCCGTAGAAGACCATCGCCGCGAAGTTGGGGTCGACGTCGTCGCGAAACTCCCCCTTCTCCTGGGCGTCGGAGACGATCTGGGCGACCAGGTCATAGGCCTTCCGGATCTCGGGGAGGTGGGTCCGGCCGAAGGAGTTGGCCGCCCGGGTGACCTCGACGATGATCACCTTCATCAGCTCGGGCTCATGCCGGTAGGACTCGATGATGAAGTTGGCGACGCCGGCGAGCTTGTCGCGCGGCGACACCTCGCTGCGGCGGATCTCCTGGCTCGCCTCGACCAGCAGCGCCCAGCGCTCCGAGAAGAGCTCGTTGAGCATCTGGTCCTTGGAGTTGAAGTAGTGGTAGACGAGCCCGTAGGCGACTCCGGCCTCCGTCGCGACGTCGGAGACGCGCGCCGAATGGAAGCCCTGGCGGGCGAAGACCGTGATCGCGGCGTCGAGGATCGCGCGGCGCTTGTCGGGTGCGGGAGCCTGGGCCATCAGGACGCCCCCGCGAGGGTCATCTCGGGCCACCGGTAGGCATCCGGGCGGCGGTGCCGGAGCGCGGGCAGCCTGTTCCGCACCTCGTCCTGGCTCGCGAAGTCGAGATCGGCGGAGACGAAGCACTCGGTGTCGCCTGCCTGCGCCAGAACCACGCCCCAGGGGTCGACGATCATCGAGCGGCCGTAGCTGCGGTAGTGAGGCGGGGCGAAGCCGATCTGCCCGGCGGCGACCATGAAGAGCTGGTCCTCGATCGCTCGGGCGCGGACCAGCACCTCCCAGTGATCCCGTCCCGTCCGCTCTGTGAAGGCCGAGGGGACCGTGATCACGCGCGCGCCGCGCAGCGCGAGGAGCCGGTAGAGCTCGGGGAAGCGGAGGTCGTAACAGATGGTCAGTCCGACCTGGGTCCCGTTCGCGTCTCCGAGGGCGATCTCATCGCCGGCCTGCTCGATCTCGGACTCCCGATAGGAGACATCAGCGACATCGACGTCGAACATGTGGATCTTCCGGTAGATCGCGCGACGCTCTCCGTCGGGACCGAACATGACGGAAGTGTTGGCAAGCTTCTCCTGATCCGGGACGACCTCGGGCACGCTGCCCGCCACCAGGAAGACGCCTAGCTCGCGCGCCCAGCCCGCCGCCGCGCTCAGCGCGGGGCCGTCGAGTGGCTCCGCAGAGCCGCGGATCGCCTCCGGGGAGCCGAGCACCGTCCATTTCTCCGGCAGGACGACGAGCTCGGCGCCGTCAGCGGCGGCGCCGCGCACCAGCCGTTCGGCGACCTCGAGATTGCGGTCGTATTGGTCGGTCGAGTTGAGCTGTACGGCGGCGGCGCGCATTCGGCTGACTGACCAGTCAATCTAGAGGGTAAGCGGAGGAACAGCGGGTAAGCGTCGCCAAGATGCTCCGCAGGCTGCTGCCACGCACGAGGTCCACCTTCGAGTCGCGGACCGAGGTCTGGCGCGAGGTGGGGCTGGGATCCGAGATCGACCAGGCGGCCGCCAGGCGCGGCCGGGGCGGCGCGGTCATCGCAGCCGTTCTGATCGCGGGGGTCCTCATCCTCTTCTCCGAGCGCAGGTTCTGACAGGACTTCGCTCCGCCGACGGCAGCCGCCCGGACTCCAACGGCGACCGGAACCGCGGAGGGCAGATCGACGGAAACGGGGGCGCCGAGCCGACTTAGGATGCGCCGATGCACGTCCTGGTGACAGGCGCCACCGGGAAGGTCGGCCGCGCCATCGCATCCGCCCTGCTCGACCGGGGCGAGACGGTACGCGCGCTGGTCCGCGATCCGACGCGCGCGGCGAGCATCCTGCCCGCGGGAGTGGAGCCGCGCGGCGGAGACGCCACCGACGTCGGAAGCCTGGCCGCCGCCGTCGAGGGATGCGAGCTCGTCTTCAACGCCATGGGGATGCCGGAGCAGTGGGTCAAGGACGAGGGGATCTTCGATCGCGTCAACGCCCTTGGCAGCGGCGCGCTCGCGGCGGCTGCCAGGCGGGTCGGCGTCCGGCGCTTCGTCCACACCTCGACCCACGACGTTTTTCACGCCGAGAGCGGCCAGCGGTTCGACGAGACCACGCTGGCGGACTATCCGAAGGGGACTGCCTACGAGCGCTCCAAGCAGCACGCCGAGGAGCTGGTGCTGGCGGAGCGCGACGGGATGGAGGTGGTGATCCTCAACCCGGCCGGGGTCTACGGGCCGACCCCTTCACCCACGCCATCGTTCGAGAACGGCATCTTCGAGCCCGTCGTGCGCAAGCGGCTGCCGGCCCTGCCGCCCGGCGGCACCGGCTACGCCTACGTGACGGGAGTCGCCGAGGGGCACCTGCTCGCCGCTGACAAGGGCGTGGACGGCGAGCGCTACATCCTCGCCGACGGCTACGCGACGTTCAGGGAGATCGCCGAGACGGCCAAGCAGGTCGCGGGCCGCGGACGGGTGCCCCCGGTGATGCCGATTCCGGTGGCCAAGGCGATCGCCGCAGCGGGCGAGGGGATCTCGCGCGTGATCCGTCGTCCGCCGCTGCTGCCGCGGGGCCAGCTCACCTACTTCCTCTGGCAGGCCCGTCCGGACTCCTCCAAGGCGCAGAGCGCGCTCGGCTGGAAGCCGACACCGCTCACCGACGGTGTCCGGAAGACGCTCGACGCGATGGGCCTTCTCGATCCCGCCTAGCTCAGCCGGCCGATCCCGGGCAGGAAGCGGCCTACCCGCGAGGTGTAGGCCTGATAGGCGTCGCCGTGAATCCGGATCAGGTACGGCTCCTCGACGAAGCGCACCTGGAGCTCCAGCCCCGCAGCGATGACGACGACCGCCGCGAACCCGAGCCATGTGGGGACGAGCAGCGCGAAGCCAAGCCAGCCGACGATCATCGCCGTATAGATCGGGTTGCGGCAGAGGGAGAACCAGCCGCCGGTGATCAGGTCGGTGCGCTCCTCATCGCTCACCCCGATCCGCCAGGACTCCCCCATGCCAAGCTGCGCGCCGAACACCGCAAGCCCGCCGGCAGCCGCCAGAGCGATGCCTGCGGCGTGCACCCCGTCCACGTCCAGGGCATCGATCGGCTCAAGCGAGTCGTTGAGAACCAGCACGATCGAGCCTGCGCCCATCGCCATCCCGCCGACGAAGAGGATCCCACTCACCCAGTCCGCAACCCCGGCCCCGGCGCGGAGCCCGATCAGGCCCGTGCTGCCCGTGCGGCGCACCTGGATCGCGGCGCGGACCCCGAGGGTGAGCACCCCGAACGCGATCAGCATCCAGATCGCGAGCGTCGCCACGGCAGCTACCTGTTGCCGTCGGCGTCCTTGCCGTTCGAGTCGGGCTCGCTGCCGCGCCTGTGCTCGAGCTCGGCGACCAGCGCCTTGGTGTGCATCGCAGCGAGCAGGTCGTTGAGCGGCTGTGTCCCCGCCTCGATCAGCTCCATCGCCTGGTCGGGGTCCATCTCGCCGGCGAGCCGCTCCATCAGCACGTCGACCTCCTGGCGGACCAGGTCCGCCATCGACTCCTTGTAGCGGAGGGTGTCGTAGACCGTGAAGCCGATGCGCTCCTCGTAGCCACCCGCTCGGAAGCGGCTGATCGCCTCGATGATGCGGACGTCGCTCGGCGGATAGCCCTTGCCGTCGGGGGTCAGGACCTCGAGCTCCGCGAGCCGGTCGAGCACGTCCTGGGGGACGTCGTAGCGGTGACGCATCTCCGCGGCGCTGACGCGCTCGCTCTCGCTTGCCAGGGCGTGCTCGAGCAGCTTGTCGCCCAGCTCGATCAGGGCCTTGGCACGGTCGGGGTCCTCCTCGAGCAGGTCCTTGATCACCCGCAACGGCATGTAGCGCTCCTCCTGGAGTTGCTTGATCATCCGGATCCGCTCGACGAAGTCGGCCGGGTAATACGCCATGTTCCGGGAGGTCTTGACCGGCTCCGGCAGCAGGCCCTCGCGGAGGTAGTGCTTGATCGTCGCGGCGGAGACCCCGGAGGCGCGCGCCAGCTCGCCCATGCGGAGCATCTCGTCGTTCTTCGTCTGTGCCTTGGCCGCGCTCATGCGAGGAATTGCTCCTCACGCTGCGTTGTGTCAGGGCCCTTCGCGGCGCCGGACTCCTCCAGCGCCTGGACTTCCTCGGCCGAATAGCCGGCCTCGGTCAGCACCTCGGCAGTGTGCTCGCCGAGAGCCGGGGCCGGCCGCTCGACGCTCGCCGGGGTCCGCGAGAGCTTGATCGGGAAGCCGAGTTGCTTGATCTCGCCGAACTCGGGCTGCTCGAAGGAGATCACCATCTCCCGCTCGCGGATCAGCTCGGATTCGAGCGCCTCGTCGAGGTCGAGGATCGGCTCGATCATCGCGTCGTGCTGGTCGTTGAAGGCCTTCCACTCCTCCCGCGTCTTCGTCTTGAAAATGCCCTCGACATCGCGGTGGGCGTCGGAGCCGGGCTTCTCGAACTGGCTCTCGATCAGGTCCTCGCGCCCAACCGCGTGGCAGAAGCGGCTCCAGAACTTGGGCTCGAGCGCGCCACAGGTGACCCACCCGTCGGCCGCCTCGTATGGGCGGTAGCAAATGATCCCGCCGGAGAGCATGATGTCGCCGCGCTTCGGCACCTCACCCGAGCCGAAGTAGCGACCCGCCTCCATCGCCAACCAGGCGAGCGAGCCGTCGGTCATCGAGATGTCGACCATCTGGCCCTCACCGCTTCGCCGCGCCTCCTGCAGTGCGGCGAGGATCCCGACGGCCGCCATCAGCGCGCCACCGCCGAGGTCGGCGATCTGGGCGCCTGACTGGATCGGCGGACCGCTCGCCTCGCCGGTCAGTCCGAGGACGCCGTTCAGGCCGAGGTAGTTCATGTCATGCCCGGCCCGGTCGCGGTTCGGCCCGTCCTGGCCGTAGCCGGTGATCGGGCAGCAGACCAGCGCCGCGTTGGCCTGGCGAAGGACGTCGTAGCCGATCCCGAGCTTGTCGAGCACTCCCGGCCGGAAGCTCTCCACCAGGACGTCGGCGGTTTCGGCGAGCTTGATCAGCGCCTGCTGGCCACCCTCCTGCTTGAGGTCCAGCCGGATCGAGCGCTTGTTGCGATTGAGGGAGAGGTAGATCGCCGAGCGGGTGCCGAGTGGCGTCTGCTCCTCGGAGCCGTAGTAGGGCGGCGCCCAGCGCACGTAGTCGCCCTGCCCGGTGTCCTCGACCTTGATCACGTCGGCGCCGAGGTCGGCGAGGAGAAGGGTGCAGAAGCCGCCCGGCAGGAGTCTCGTCAGGTCGAGGATGCGGACGTCGTCGAGTGGCCGGCTCATTCCGACGCCTCCGCCGCCTCGATCGGATGCGTCAGCACCTCGCGGCGAGTCGGCTCTTCGCGCTTAGGGAGACCGAGCAGCTCGCGCGCCTCTGCGACCGTCGCCGCGCGGCGGCCAACGTCCTCGGCCATCTGCCGCGCCTTCGCTATCAGCTCGCCGTTCGACTTCGCCATCTCGCCGTTCGGCAGATACAGGTTGTCCTCGAGGCCCGCCCGGACATTGCCGCCGAGATTGAGCGCGGCGGCGAGCAACTTCCACTGATCCCGCGAGACGCCGATCACCTGCCAGTTGTTCGGGCCCTCCGGGCCACCGGGGATCTGCTCGGACATGAAGGCGACGTTGCGGGCGTTCGGCCGGATCCCGCCGTTGACGCCCATCACCAGGGAGATCTGAAGCGGCGGCTCGAGGAGCCCCATGTCCAGGTATGGGTCGAGGTTGGCGACGTGGCCGGCATCGAAGCACTCGTGCTCGGGCTGGATCCCAAGCTCGTTCATCTCCGTCAGGAAACTCGTAATCGTGTCGAAGCTGTTCTCGAAGACCGCCTTGAAGACGAAGTCCTTGCGGCGCCGCGAGTACTTGGCGTAGTTCATGGAGCTCATGTTCAGAGCCGCGACGTCGGGCCGAAGCGCGCGCAGGTACTCGAGTCGCTTCTCGATCGGGACGCCGATCGCCCCGGTGGAGTAGTTGATGATCACGTCGTCGACCTCGGCCCTGATCGCCTCGGTGATCGCCTCGAAGTCCTCGATCTCGTAGGAGGGGGTGCCGTCCGGGGTGCGGGCGTGGATGTGGATTTGGGAGGCGCCCTCGTCGACCGCGCGGCGCGCCTCGGCCGCGTACTCCTCGGGCGTGTACGGGATCGCGGGGCACTGGTCGCGGTTGGCGATCGCCCCCGAGATCGAGTTGCTGATGATGACCGGATCCCCGAAGCGGCTCATGCGCGCTCCTGCCGGCTCGCGGTGACGTCGACGGCTTTGTCGCGATCGAGAAAGGTCTCGGCGCGGCAGATCAGGTGACCGCGGAACTCGAATAGGTGCGCCAGCGACTGGTCGAACTCGAGTCCGCTGCCACGCCCTTTCGCGCGAACGCGGGTGAGCACCAGCACCTGGTCACCGAACTCGCGGAACTCCTCGGCTTCGAGGTTCCAGCTCTCCAGCAGTCCCTCGACGTCGCCTCGATTCCACTGCTCCAGGACCTGGCGCACGATCTCGACGTGATCGGCGCTCAGACCGGCATCACCCCGTGCTTCTTCCAGGGCCGCTCGACTCGCTTGTCGGCGGCCATCCGCAGTCCGCGGATGATCGTCGGCCGCGTCTCACGCGGGTCGATGATGTCGTCGATCATCGCGTTGCCCGCGGGGATGTAGGGATCGATCTGCTCGCGGACGGCCTCGAGCATCTCCTCCCTCGTCTCCTCGGGATTGTCCGACGCCTCGATCGCGGAGCGGCCGATGATGTTCACCGCGCCCTCCGCCCCCATCACCGAGATCTCGGCGGAGGGCCAGGCGACGATCAGGTCGGGCTCGTAGGCCTTGCCGTTCATCACGTAGTAGCCGGCCCCGTACGCCTTGCGGACCACGACGGTGACCTTCGGCACCGTCGCCCGCGAGACGGCGTAGAGCATCTTTGCGCCGTGGCGGATGATCCCGGCGTGCTCGACCTTCGAGCCGACCATGAAGCCGGGGACGTCCTGGAGGAAGACGAGGGGGATGTTGAAGGCGTCGCAGAGATTGATGAACCGGGCGGCCTTGTCGGCCGAGTCGTTCTCGAGGATGCCGCCGAGCTGCCTCGGCTGATTGGCGACGATTCCGACCGGCTGGCCGCCGAAGCGGGCGAGGCAGGTGATGATCGTCTTCGCGAACTTCGGCTTGATGTCGAAGATCTCGCCGTCGTCGGTGATCTCCCGGATCACGTCGTACATGTCGTACGGGTGCCGCGGTGACTCCGGCACGATGTCGAGCAGCTTCTCCGACATCCGGTCCTCCGGATCGTCCGTCGCGCGGACCGGCGGGCGCTCCTCGCAGTTCGGCGGGAAGTAGGAGAGGTAGTCCTTGACGACCTGGATGCACTCCTGGTCGTCCTTCACCTCGAGGTCGCCGACGCCCGACTTGCGGCAGTGCACCTTGGCGCCGCCCAGGTCCTCCATCGAGATGTCCTCGCCGGTCACCGCCTTGGTCAGATGCGGGCCGGCGAGCGCCATCGCGCCCTGCCCGACCACCATCGGGACGAAGTCCGAGAGCGCCGGGATGTAGGCGGTCCCGGCGGCACAGGGCCCGAGCATCGCGGCGACCATCGGGATCACGCCCGACATTACGACCTCCTCCTGGAAAAGGTGGCCGGAGCCGGCGAACAGCGAGCCGGCCGCCTCCTGGATGCGGGCGCCGGCCGAGTCGAGCAGCCAGATGAAGGGCATCCGCTTGCTGAGCGCCATCTCCCGCAGGCGGGCGACCTTGAGCTCGCCGGTCATCCCCATCGAGCCGGCCATCACGGTGAAGTCGTAGGCGGCGATGCAGCAGCGGCGACCGTCGACGTCGCCCCAGCCGGTGATCACACCGTCCGCGGGCGCCTCCTTGCCATCCATCGCTCGCTGGGAGAAGTGGGGTCGCCCGTGGATCCCCATCTCCACGAAGGTGCCCGCGTCGCAGAGCAGGTCGATCCGCTCGCGCGCCGTGAGCTTGCCCCGCTCATGCTGTAGGGCGATCTTCTCCTCGCCGCCACCGAGCTTCGCCTGATCGCGGCGCGCATGCAAGTCCTCGGTGAGGCCCTTCATCCCCGTGGCCTCGCCGCCCTCGATCTGATCGGGGGCCTCGGGAGCCTCGCCACGG
Source organism: Solirubrobacterales bacterium (assembly GCA_035265665.1). Lineage (GTDB taxonomy): Bacteria > Actinomycetota > Thermoleophilia > Solirubrobacterales > 70-9 > DASUPK01. The sequence continues at coordinate 40,551 of DATFOK010000009.1, forward strand.
TGCTCGGTCGTCTCTTCCTGCTTCTTGGTCTCGTCCTTTGCGGCCATCAGTGCCCTTTCCATTCGGGCTCGCGCTTCTCGAAGAAGGCGGCGACGCCCTCCTTGATGTCCTCGGTCGAGAAGGTGAGCGAGAGCTGCGAGCGCAGGTACTCGAGCGCGTCGTCTAGCGCCATGTCCTGCTGGCGGTACATCGCGTCGTGACCGAGCCGCATCAGCACCGGGCTCTTCGAGGCGAGCTTGGTCGCCCACTCGCGCACCTCGCGCTCGAACTCGTCCGCCGGCACGACCTTGTTCGCGATGCCGTACTCGACGGCCTGCTCGGCGGAGATCTGCTCGCCGAGCAGCATCATCTCGTTGACCCTCTTCCGCGGGACGTTGCGGTAGATGATCGACATGATCATGTAGGGGAACGCGCCGACGTTGATCTCCGGGGTCCCGAAGCGCGCGCCCTCCCTGGCGATCAGGAGGTCGCAGGAGAGGGCGAGCCCCATGCCGCCGGCCAGCGCGTGTCCGTTCGCGGCGCAGAGCGAGGGCTTGCCGAGCCGAGGCATCAGCCGGAAGTACTCGAGGAAGAGGTCCGAGGCGAAGTGCTTCTCGACCAGCGGGACGTCCGCGGCGAAGCCGCCCAGGTCGGCGCCGGCGCAGAAGACCTTGTCCCCCGCCCCCGTGAGGACGACGGCCCGCACCTCCTCAGCATCGCGGGCCCGCTTCATCGCGTCGACCAGCCCAGCAAGCAACTCGCCGTTGAGCGCGTTGCGCTGGTCGGGCCGGTTCAGGGTGACCGTCGCCACCCCATCCTCGACCTCGTAAAGGAGCTCGTCGGCCATCGGCGACGCAGCCTAGTGGATCTGCGGCGAAATGGGAAGTGCTACGTCCTACTGCTTACTCCGGCTGCGGCCTTTTCCGCAGCACATGCGGATTCTTGCGCTAGCGGATACCCGCTTGCGGGCATAGGATCGCCGTCACAGTGGGGAAGCTGGGGCATTTCGTTTTCCGCAGGAAGAGGTTGCTGGCGCTCGCCGCGGTGGCCCTCGCCGTCGCGGCCGCTTTCGGGGGCAGGACCGTTTACGACAACGTGAAGCCCTTCGGCTTCCAGGACCCCGACTCCGACAGCTCTCGGGCGTACGAGATCCTGCGGGACGCGACGGGTGTGCGCCCGGTCCCCGAGGTGCTGCTGCTCGTGGAGCCGAGATCAGGGGACCCCCTGTCGGCGGCCCAGCGAGCGGCTCGCGAGCTCCGCGGCGTCGATGGGATCCGGCGCGTCATCACACCGCAGGGCAATCCGCAGCTGGTCTCCACCGATGGGCGGATGGCCCTCGTCCTCGGATTCATCTCCGCGGATATCAGCGACACCTCCGAGACCGGCTCCGACGTTAAGCAACGGTTCTCCGGCGATCCCGGGATTGAGGTAGGGGGCGGCGCGGTCACCGTCGACGAGCTCACGAAGACCACGCAGGACGACCTGCAACGCATCGAGCTCTACGCCCTCCCCCTGCTTCTGCTGCTCTCGTTCCTCGTCTTCCGCGGGCTGGTCGCGGCACTGCTACCCGTCGTCGTCGGGGTCCTCTCCATCCTCACCACCCTCTCCCTGCTCAATGCCCTGACCACGGTGATGGACATCGACACGTTCGCCATCAACATCGTCACCGGCCTCGGCCTGGGGCTCGCAATCGACTACAGCCTCTTCCTGGTGACACGGTTCAGGGAGGAGCTCGAGCACCGAGATGCGGTCGAGGCCTCGCTGGCCGCGACCACGGCGGCGATCGGCCGGATGATCGCTTTCAGCGGCCTGACCGTGGCGGTATCCCTGGTCGCCCTCTGCATCTTCCCGCAGCGTTTCCTGTATTCGATCGGGATCGGCGGGGCGCTGGTGGCGCTTACATCCGCGGCCGTCTGCCTGCTTTTCCTACCCGCGCTGCTCGCGATGCTCGGGCACCGGGTCAACGCCCTCGCACCGATCGCACTGCAGGGCGTGCCGAGCGAGCGGCGCTGGTTCGGCCTGGCCCGCTTCGTCCTCACACATCCGATCAGCGTCGCGATCTGTGCGGTCGCCGTGATGGTCGTGGCCGGCCTGCCGTTCCTGCGCGTCGAGCTGACGCAGGCGGACGCGGAGATCCTGCCGCAGGACGCGAGCGCGCGCCAGGTCGATGACGCCATCGACCGGCACTTCTCCTCGAACCCGGCGGACCGGATCGTGGTCGTCGCACAGACCGAGGCGGTAGGTCGGGCCGCCGTCCGCTACTTGCGGAGTGAACCGGCGGTGACCGCGGCACAGGGTCCGGTCGCAGTGCCGCGCGGCGTTTATCGCGTCGACGCGCAGCTCGGCGTCGACCCCTACTCGGATACAGCGCTCGACACGGTCCGGCAGGCGCGCTCGCAGCCTTGGGCTCGCGATGCCCTGATCGCCGGAGCGCCAGCGGAGCTGGTGGACCAGCGGCACAGCCTCGGCGCGCACATCCCCTGGGCGCTCGCGTTCATCGTCATCCCGACCGTGCTCATCCTTTTCCTGATGACGGGCTCGGCGGTGCTCCCACTGGTCGCGCTCGCGATGAACACCCTGACCGTCAGCGTGGCCTTCGGGGTCTTGGTGTTCGTCTTCCAGGATGGACGCCTCGAGGGCCTCTTCGACTACACGAGCCAGGGGGCACTCGACACCTCGATGCCGATCCTGCTGTTCGCGGTCGCGTTCGGCCTCTCGACCGACTACGGCGTCTTCCTCCTCCAGCGAATCGGCGAGGTTCGGCAGCACCACGAGACGGAGGACGGCGCAATCGCCGACGGCATCGTGCGCAGCGGGAGGGTGATCAGCGCAGCGGCGATTCTGTTCGCCGTCGCGATGGGTGCTTTCGCCTTCTCCGAGTTGGTCTACGTGAAGGAGGTCGCGGTTGGCGCGGCGGTCGCAGTGCTGGTAGACGCAATGATCGTCCGCGCCTTCCTCTTCCCCGCGGTCCTAGGGCTGCTCGGCGAGCGGGCCTGGTGGTCACCCAGGTGGCTCGCCCGGGCGGCGCGAATCAAGTTCAGCTGACGGACGTTCGCTCGCGCGAGATGGCCCGGAGGAAAGCCTGGACGACCTTCGGGGAGAACTGGGCGCCCGAGTACCGCAGCAGCTCCTCCTCGGCACGTTCCCTGCCGAGCGCGGGGCGGTAGACGCGGTCGCTGGTCATCGCCTCATAGGCATCGCCCACCGCCAGGATCGACGCCTCGATCGGGATCTCCTCGGAGGTCAGCCCCTTGGGGTAGCCGGTGCCGTCCGGCCGCTCGTGGTGAGTGAGAATCCAGACGCGGACATCATCCAGCTCACTGCTTGAGAGCATCCGGGCGCCTAGCTCGGGATGCCGCCTCATCTGATCCATCTCCTCAGTCGTCAATGGGCCCGGTTTGCAGAGGATCGAATCCGGTACGCCGATCTTTCCGATGTCGTGGAGGATGCCCGCCAGCTTCAACCGCTCCACCCGGTCCTCATCGAAGCCCAACTCGCGGGCCATGAGCTCGCAGAGATGTCCGACGGTCTGGCTGTGCTTCGCGGTGCCGGAATCGCGCTGGTCCAAGGCCTCAGCCAGGCTGAGGACCGTGGCCAGATGTGCCTGCGTCTCGACATTGCGGCGGCCACTAACTGCGCCGAGGACGTTCGTAACCTCGGGGCTGTAGATCACGGCCCGGTCGCGGCCTAGGGCCTTTGCTGCGTGCAGGGCCCGATCGGCGGCTGCCGTGAGCGTGGCGAGATCGCTTCCATGGTCGGGAAACACGGCGACGCCCGCCGAGGCGCGCAGCTTTATGCCGGGAGCGGCGGACGTCTCTCGGAGCTTGTCGAGAAGCTCCTCCGCAAGGAGGAACGCCTGGTGCTGCGTCGTCTCGGGCAACACGATTGCGAACTCCTCCCCTCCGGACCTGGCTACGAAGTCGATCCGCCGGGCGGACTCGTCGAGCAACGTGGAGACGCCACGCAGTGCTCGGTCGCCGGCAGCCAAACCGAGACGCTCGTTTACCCGCTTGAAGCGATCCAGATCGAGGACGATGACGCTGACAGCTCGGCCGTCCGGCTCCGCGCGCTCGATCTCACGCTCCAGGACCTCGTGGAAGGCAACCCTGTTCGGCAACCCGGTGAGTGGGTCGGTCCTAGCCGCATCGGTGAGGCGGCCCAGGAGCCTCTCGACCCGGCCACGGAGGTAGGTGAGCAGCGTCGCCGCCGTGACGAGCGTTCCGAAGGTGATCACCAGGTGATGAACGACGACGTTCGAGCCACCGGGCGGATCGATCGGGGTGATCGCGATGACCGCCCCGTAGTTCACGGCCGCCCAGAGGACGTTGATCGCGGCATCGCGGGTGCTGATCGGGAAGTAGAAGACGTAGAGGCCGACCCATACGTAGAAGAGTGCGTAGCCGCTGGTCGCGTCCCCGCTGAAGTACACGGCAACGGACGTCATCATCGTGGCGAGAGCCGGTGCGAGGCGCAGCAGCCAGAACGGAATACGGCCCGCGGTGCGGAACATCCACAGAGCCCAGAGCAGAGCCGTCGCGTCGACCGCGAGAATTCCCGCGACGTTGAAATAGGAGGGATGCGGCAGGAGAACCCCGAGGGCACCGATCACCGCGGCGCCGGCCCCAAGGTAGGCCTGGGCGAGCGCAATGGGACGGGCCGCGGCGGGCCCCGCGAGGAGCTCGTGCGGTCGCCGGGACCGCAACCTGCGGTTGCTCAGTCGGTCCGGAGCCTGCCCAGGCTCCGGATCAGGTGCCACGCCTCCCGCTGCTGCGACTAGCCCCATCGGTTACTTATGAGTTTCGGCCCAGTTTGGACACTTTTCGAGGGCACTATTCGGTACCGAACAGTTTGAACCTACTTTCAGGGATCTTGTTGCTACCGCAAATTCGGTAGCAACAACCGGCCCGCCGGCCCGTTTCGGCTAGGCCTGGTGGAGAGTAGCGTGCGGTGCGCGCCGTCGGAAACGGCCGCTCCCGAGCGCGGTCTGTGGTGAGACAAGCTCTTCGACGACGGCTCTAGCTCCTCCTTCAGGCGCGAGGGTGAACCGTTTGCGCTTGGCGCCCTCGTCGCCGCGCCCAAGTGCACGCAGCCGTGCAGTAGCCAACACCTGCGTTAGCACCACCTTCATCTCGAGCTCGGCGAAGCGTGCGCCGATGCAGCGCCGGACACCGCCACCGAACGGGATCCAGGCGGCGCCTTCAGGGGTTCCACCGAGAAAGCGCTCGGGCTTGAACTCCGTCGGGTCGGGGTAGGTCTCCTCGTCGTTGTGGACTAGGTATATGGACACCATCAAGGTGGAGCCGGCAGGGATTACGTAGCCATCGAGCTCGATCGCCTCCGCAAGATGCCTTGCTACAACCGGGACCACCGGTCGCACTCGGAGCGTTTCCTTCACCACAGCGTCGAGGTAGGCATCGTCGTCTCCGGTCTCGATCTCAGTGGTGAGTCGCGCGAGGTCGTTTGGAGACCTGAGTACCCGCTCGAGGGCCCAGGCACAGCCGCTCGTGGTGGTCTCATAGCCCGCCATCACCATCGTCAACACCTCGTCGCGGATCTCCTGATCGCCCAGCGGCGAACCGTCCTCGTGCTCGGCGCGGAGAAGAAGCGAAAGGGTGTCATCCCGAAGCTGCGTCATCGGGTCGGCCCGGCGCTCCGCGATCGTCTCGAAGAGGATCGCATCGATCGCGTCGATGACCTTCATCAACCGGGCATACGGTGACCCGCCGGCGAGTTCGCGACGGAACCAGGGCATCAGGGTGAACGGCGAGTCACACCGATCCATCATGTCCGGGATCAGTCGCCTCAGCTCAGCGTGGGAGTCTTGGGAATGGTCACCGAAGACAACGCGCATGATCGAGGCGAACGAGATCGCCTCCATCTCATCCTGCAGCCGTAACTGCTGACCAACCTCCCACTTGGAAAGGCGGTCCTGCGTTATCTCGCGGACTTGGTCCACGAATTGCGCTCCATGCGACGCGCCGAAGCCGGGAAGGAGGATCTTGCGTTGCCTCATATGAGCATCGCCATCGAGAAGCAGGATCGAGTTCGAACCAACCACGGGGCGGAAAAGCCCGTTGGTGTCTCCGGCCCGGAAGACAGCCGGGTCGCCGGCCATCACTTCCTTGGCCAGCCGCGGGTCCGCGACCATCGTCACGTTGTGCTTCGGCCCCAGCCGGAGCGTGAAGAGGCGCCCGTACCGCCGCCGACACCGCTCCATGAACTCGATGGGACGGAACATCCATTGCGAGCTCTGCAGCCACCCAGGACCGCCCGGACCAGGTGGAAGATCCTGGTTGGGCGATCTCTCGATATTCGGCTCCGCGCTGCCGTCGTGAAGAACCTCAGCCGGGCCTTCCAATGCCCGCCTCCCCTCATCACTAGTACGTATGGCCAAGCACTGTATGGACAAAAGGCCAGCTTGTCATCCGCACTTTTTCGCCATCACGCACGTAGAGCCCCACATGCAACGCCGATTGCGCCTTGCAGTAGGAAGTAAGAAGTCCTACTATTCACTTTGCAGGCCCAAGCCGGGTCGCAGCTGAGCAATCCGCGAAACGAGGAGACCGAGCAACGTGGCCACCGCGACCTCGAGCGTCATCAAGCCCGACCACGGAGCGACCCGCAAGCACTTCATCTTCACCGACGAGCACGAGGAGCTGCGCGAGTCGATGAAGGCGTGGGTCCTGAAGGAGTGCACGCCGAACCGCTTCGAGTGGGAGGAGAACACCTGGCCCAACTCGATCCTGAAGCGCGCGGCCGACCTCGGCTTCGTCGGGCTCTGCTACCCGGAGGAGTACGGCGGCCAGGGCGGCGACTACTTCTACTCGCTGGTGCGCGCCGACTGCATGAGCTACTCGGGCTGCGGCGGTCTCAACATGGGCTTCGCGGTCCACACCGACATGGCGACGCCGCCGATCCACCTGCTCGGCACCGAGGAGCAGAAGCAGCGCTACCTGGTCCCCTCGATCAAGGGCGAGCTGATCAGCTCGCTGGGGATCACCGAGCCGGGTGCCGGCTCGGACGTCGCCGGGATCCGCACGACCGCCAAGCGAGACGGTGACGAGTGGGTGATCAACGGATCCAAGACCTTCATCACCAACGGTCTGCGCGCCAACTACATCGTGCTGGTGGCGAAGACCGACCCAGACGCCGGACACGACGGGATCAGCCTCTTCATCGTCGACATCCGAGACACCGACGGCAAGGAGGTCGAGGGCTTCAGCGTCTCGCGCAAGCTGGAGAAGATGGGGATGCACGCGTCGGACACCGGCGAGCTCTCCTTCCAGGACGTCCGCGTCCCCGCTGAGAACCTCCTCGGCCAGGAGGGGAAGGGCTTCTACCACATCTCCTGGGAGCTCCAGGGAGAGCGCCTGGTCGCGGCGATCGGCTGCGTCTCGGGCGCGGAGCGCGTCTTCGAGCGAACCCTCGAGTACGCCAAGGAGCGGGAGGCCTTCGGCCGCCCGATCGGCCGCTTTCAGGCGATCCGCCACAAGTTCGCCGAGATGTCGGTGAAGATCGAGGCGGCCAAGCAGACGGTCTACGCCACCGCCTGGCGCTTCAACAACGGCGAGTACCCGGTCCGCGAGATCACCCAGGCGAAGCTCTACGCCTCACGCGTGATCGAGGAGGTCTGCGACGACGCGATCCAGATCCACGGCGGCTACGGCTACATGAAGGAGTACGAGGTCGAGCGGGCGTACCGAGACGCCCGCCTCAACCGGATCGGCGCCGGCACCGACGAGATCATGCTCGAGGTGATCGGCCGCAGCTACGGGCTCTAGGCGTTCGCCCGCTCGTCGTAATCCGTGATCGGGCGCACCTCGAGCGCCCCACCCAGGACCGGCATCCGCTCGACCCAGGCGACTGCGGCGTCCAGGTCCTCGCACTCCAGGACCATGTAGCCGCCGATCTGCTCCTTGGTTTCGGCGAAGGGACCGTCGGTGACCACGGACTCCCCGTCGCCGGGCCGGATCGTTCGAGCCGCGTCCGCCGGGCCGAGGCGCCCCGTATTGACGAGAACGCCGGCGCTTCTGATCTGCTCCATGTACTCGCCCATCCTCCGGCCGAAGTCGCTCATCTCCTCCGGCGTCATCCCTTCCATCGCGCTTCCGTCGGTGATCAGGGAGACCATGAACTTCATCCGCTTCCTCCTCCTCCGTGCAGCGCCGATCGCCGCGTTCAGTCTGACGACGAACGGCACAGGCCGGGATCGACAGGCCGGGCTATAAACCGAGGGACGTGAGCAACCTCGACCACATCCGCTCGTACTACGAGGCGCTCAACACCGGCGACGCCGAACGGGTCGCCTCCCATTTCACGGAGGACGCCGTCCATTACTACACGCGCCTCGGACCGCACGAGGGCGCGGAGCGGATCGGCCAGAACGCAAAGCTCGGCGTCGGGGCGATCGACGGCCAGTGGTACCTCGAGCACGGCATCGAGCAGGGCGACGAGGCCGTGATCGAGTGGACGATGACCTGGCGCGACCCCAAGTCGGGCGAGAAGCGGCTCGATCGGGGGACCGAGTGGTTCCTGATGCGCGACGGCAAGATCGCCGAGGTGCGCGCCTACCACCA
>DATFOK010000010.1:0-24825 GCA_035265665.1 Solirubrobacterales bacterium
CCGCGAGGACGCCGCAAATCTGCCGAAGGGCCGCTTCGCAAAGCTGATCGTCCCGCTCTACTACCAGGGCCACATGTACCGGGCGGGCTCCCGAATCCGGGTCACGATCAGCGCGCCGGTCGGCGACCAGCCGGTCTGGGCCTTCGCCGAGACCGTCCCGCAGCGAAACGCCCGCGTGACGATCGCGCTCTCCCACAAGCACCCGTCCCGCCTCATCCTCCCCTTCGTGCCGGGGGTTACGGCGCCGACTCCGCTGCCGCCCTGCCCGGGACTGCGCGGCGAGCCGTGCCGGGCCTTCGGCGGCTAGCGCGCATCCAAGCGGACGATTGAAGAGTTTGGGCCCCTATAGGGCCCCAAACCCTTCATTTCGTGGCGGGCAATCGGGCGGAGTGCGAAACCGGACTAGGAGGCCTCGACGGCCTCGATGATCGCGCCGGTGTTGGTGCCCCAGTGCTCCTCCGGGTCCGGCGGCATGTCGCGCAGGTACCACTCCGCGTCGAGGGCGCCCTTACAGCCCGAGCCGGCGGCGGTGACCGCCTGGCGATAGGTGTGGTCGACGAGGTCGCCGACGGCGAAGACCCCGTCGAGCTTCGTCTTGGTTGACGGCTCCTCGGTGACGACGTAGCCGTTCTCGTCGAGGTCGACCTGTCCCCGGACCAGCTCCGAGCGGGGCCGGTGGCCGATAGCGACGAAGGCGCCGCCCGCGTCAAGTTCCTTCTCCTCGCCGTTCTCCGCGTGCTGGACGCGGACCTTGGCGATCTTGCCGTCGTCGCCGGCGATGAACTCGACCGGGACGTACGGGGTGAGGAAGCTGATGTTCTCCTTGTTGCGGGCGCGCTCCTGCATGATCTTTGAGGCGCGGAACTCGTCGCGGCGGTGCACGATGGTGAGGTCCTTGGCGAACTTCGAGACGAAGATCGAGTCCTCCATCGCCGAGTCCCCGCCGCCGATCACGACCACGTCCTCCCCCTTGAAGAAGGCGCCATCGCAGACCCCGCAGGTGGAAACACCGCGGCCGCCTAGCTCGATCTCGCCGGGAATGCCGAGCCGCTTGGGCTCGGCGCCCATGGAGAGGACCACGGTCTTTGCCTGGTAGGTGTCCTTGCCCACCCTGACGGTCTGGATGCCGCCGTGGCTCAACTCGAGCTCGGTCGCGTCGTCGGTGACGAAGCGGGTGCCGAAGCGCTCCGCCTGGGAGCGAAACTCGTCCATCATCTCCGGCCCCATCACGCCGTCCTGGTAGCCGGGGTAGTTCTCCACGTCGGTGGTGTTCTGCAGCTGGCCGCCCCACTGGAAGCCCTCGATGACGAGCGGCTCGAGCTCCGCCCGCGCTGCATATAGCGCGGCGGTGTAGCCGGCGGGGCCGCCGCCGACGATGATCACGTTCTCGACCCGCTCAGTGTCAGTTTTCTGATCGGCCATCTCGTCCTTTCGGAGCCTACCCAGAGCCTCGGTGGGAGACCCTTCGATTGGCCCTTACTTCACTTTTTATAGTACCGCGCCGTTCTCAGTCGTTACGAACCCGCCGCCGCCGTCTCGGGTTCTCGGACGTCGATCCGGTCCGGTCGTTCGCGACCTTCGCGCTCCCAGCGGTTCACGGTGGTGCGGAGCTGGAAGAAGGCGACGATTCCGGGCGGGATCGGCAGCCAGAAGGCGATCACGCGATAGGTCAGGACCGCCGCGAAGACCTCGGCGCTCGGCAGACCGAAGAGGACGAACGCGCCGATCATCCCGGCGTCGACCGCGCCCACCCCACCCGGCGCGAACGGAATCAGGTTGGCGAGCATCCCCAGGAAGAAGCCCTGGATCACGACCCCGAGCGGGACCGAAACGTCGAAGGCGTGAAAGCTGGCCCAGAGGATCGCGATGTTCGCGGCCCAGAAGCCGATCGCACCGCCGAGCGCCATCGCGCCGGAGCTCGGGTGGCGGACGAAGGCGATCGCCGTGCGCACGCCCTGCGCGAAGGTCGCCGGGGCGGTCGCGAGCCGCTGGGCGATCCGCCCGAATCGGCCCGAGGTGTGACGCTCGATCCGCCGCTCGATGTCGTCGGGCACGAGCGCGAGCAGCAGCCCGATAACGATCGCCGCCGCCGCGAGGGCCGCGGGGATGACGGTGCCCGAAAGCGGCGCCTCCCCCGAGAGCACGTGGGTCCTCAGCAGGATCCCGAAGATCACCAGCGCCGCGAGGTAGACCGAATAGAGCACCACGAGAAGGGCGACCATCCGGCAGATGGCCCGGCGCGGCTCCATGCCGGCCTTGCGCAGGGCCCAGTAGCTGAGCAGAATGCCCCCGGCGCCGCCGGCCGAGAACAGCCTGGTGGCGGCCAGCCCCGCCATGGTGATCTGGTAGCTCTCCTTCCACTCGAGGTGGATCACGTGCTCGCCGACGACGCCGCGGAAGAGCGCGACATAGGCGGCGAACATCGCGACGCAGCAGACCACGCCGATCGCGATCCAGACCGGATCGCCCTCGCCGATCTTGTCGAGCGCGTCCTGGAGATCGAACAGCCTCGGGACCAGCACGTAGATCGCGACCAGCAGCAGGACGACCGCGATTCCCGTCTGGATCAGGCGCTTGGGATTCGCGAAAAAACTGGGTTCGGCTTCCGCGACCATCTCGCGGGCCGTCTCGTCATGCTCGGAAGCGCTTTGCGGGCGCTCCTCCCTCACGCTTGCCATGTTCGCAAACGGGGTACCCGAGACCGGACGTGCGCAGTCAATCCTCGGGGTTCGCGAGGCGCTCGAGCCGCTGCAGCCCCCGGCTGATCGTCTGCGCGACCGGCTCGACATAGCGCTCGCCGCGCCGCACCGCGATCACGATCGCCGTCCCGGCAAGCAGGTCGATCACGTAGTGCTCGCCGAGGTAGACGAGCGCGAAGCCCAGCGCCCCGACGTACGCCCAGCCGAGCACGCCCTCTGCCGGGCCGGTCTCGGCCAGCAGCAGGGCGGCCATCAACGAGGTGGCGAAGTGCAGCGACGGCACCGCCGCCCAGGGGTTGCCGCCCAGCGCGTCATAGAGCACAGGCCAGGCCCGGCCCCACTCCTCCTCCCCGACCTCCTGCATGATCCGCCGGACCTGCGCGTCGGTGTAGCCCTCCTCCGAGGCCCACCAGGGGGGCGCCGTCGGGACGGCCATGTAGACGGCGCAGCCGATGTCGAAGACAGCCGACATCTGCCTCGCCGAGCGGGCGAAGTGCTCGGGGTGCCTGGCGAGGATCCAGGTGAGCGCGCCGTGGGGCTCGAGGAACCAGGTCCAGTGAATCCAGGAGAGGGCGCGGTCGACGGTGTTCCGCCTGCCCAGCCCCGCGAGGGCGCGCTGGAGCCGGACGTTGGGCAGCTCGCCTCCACCGAGGAGGGTGTCGGCGCGCATCGGGTAGCGAATCCGCAGCCGCCTCCGCGCCGCATCGGGATCGTCGTACGGCAGCTCGTGGCCCATCGTGAACATCCACATCTGGAGGGCGTACATGCCTGCATCGCGCAGGCGGGTGCGCCTGCCGACGACGGCGAGCGAGGGCGGGCCCGCGGCCAGGGCGGCCGCGGTGGCCCCCGCCGGGATCCTGAGCTTCTTGCGGAGCAGCGGAACCGCGACCGCAGCGGCCAGGCCCGCCACCGCGGCGCCCTTCACGAGCGGCGCCCAGGGCGAGGTCCGTGTGGCGGTGCTGCTCCGGAACAAGGCGGCGCGAGTCTACGCCCGGCTGACCCGCTCGAGGGGAATGAGGAAGGACTCGTAGGCGGCGCCGGTCGCCTGCTGCAACCCGATCTCGCAGGTGCGGTTGCTGCACAGGTACGCGTCGTGCTGTGTGCCGCTGAGCTCCGCCGCCTCCTCGGCGGTGGCCGAAGCGGTCAGCTCGGGGTGAAGCAGCCCGCGGTCGCCGGCCATCCCGCAGCAGGTGGCGCGGACGGGCTGCACCACCTCGTTCGCCATCTCACCGGCGATCGCACGGAGCTCGCGCTCCAGGCCCAGGTGGCGCGTCGAGCAGGTTGGATGAACGGCTACCGAGCCGAGCTTCTCCTTGATCTGCAGGTTCGGCAACAGGCGCTGTGCCCAGGCGACGGAGTCGAGAATCTCGAGCTTGCCGTGGCGCTCGCGGTTCTCCTCGGTGAGGTTCTCCACGACCTCGCTTTTCAGGCCGAGCACGCAGGAGCTCGCATCGATCACGACGGGCAAATCGCCCTCTGAGGTCCAGCCCCAGAGCGCCCCGACGGTCCGGTTGGCCATCAGGCGGGCGCCGTCGGAGTAGCCCTTCGAGGTCCAGGGCACCGAGCAGCAATGGCCGGCGACGTCGCCGGGGATCCAGACCGGCAGCCCGGCCCGGTCGGACACCGTCACCATCGCCCTCGCCAGGTGGAGGCCCGCACCGTCGCCGCGGGGCGGGCCGAGGATCCGGTTGACGCATGCCGGCATGTAGACGGCGGCCGCGCCCTCACGCGAGGTCTCAGGGAGCTTGGCGGGGGCGGGCGGCGGCATGTTCCGCGGCCAGGTCGGGACCAGCTCGTCGCTGACCAGCGCACGGCTCACGTCGGACCAGGCCCGCATCACCGGGCGGGCGGCCATCCCCGTGCGCAGCCCGCCGCGGGCCAGGCGCTCGACCTGCTTGAAGCGCTCGGCGACCTTGACCGCCCGGCGCTGCGCCCGCGGCGTGTGCTCCCGCTCCCGGAAGTCCTTGACCAGCTTGCCGGTGTCGATGCCGAGCGGGCAGGCGATCTGGCAGCTCCCGTCCGCGGCGCAGGTCTGGATGCCGTCGTACTCGTACTGCTCTAGCAGCGCCCGCTGAACGGGTGAGCCGGAGGGCTGGCGGGCCATCTCGCGGCGGATCACGATGCGCTGGCGCGGCGTGGTGGTGAGATGGCGGCTTGGGCAGACCGGCTCGCAGAAGCCACATTCGACGCAGGTGGTCGCCACCTCCTCGATCTCGGGCGTCGTCTTCAGGTTGCGGAGGTGCACGCCGGGGTCGCGGTTGAGCAGTACGCCCGGGGAGAGCACGCCGTCCGGGTCGGCGAGCGCCTTGACCCGCCACATCAGCTCGGTGGCCTTCGGGCCCCACTCCCGCTCGACGTAGGGCGCCATGTTCAGGCCGGTGCCGTGCTCGGCCTTGAGCGAGCCGTCGTACTTGTCGAGGACCAGCTCGACCAGCTTCCCCATGAAGGCCTCGTATCGCTTCATGTCCTCCGGCTTGCCGAAGTCCGGCGTCAGCATGAAGTGGAGGTTGCCGGCCGAGGTGTGACCGGCCACGCCGGCCAGGAAACCGTGCTCGGTGAGCAGCGCCTGGATGTCGCGGGCCGACTCCGCGATCCGCTCGGGCGCCACGCAGACGTCCTCGATGATCAGCGAGGTGCCCGGCGCCCGGAAGCGCCCGATCAGCCCGTGCAGTCCCTCGCGCACGGTCCAGGAGACCTCGACGCGCTCCGGATCCCGGGTGAAGTCCGGTGGGCGGATCAGCTCGTGCTCTTTGAGGATCTCCTCGGCGCCGGCCACCAGCTGTTCGAGCTCCCCGTCGGTCTCCGCGCCGAACTCGACCAGGAGCGCGGCGGAGGTGGGCGGCAGCTCCAGCCAGTCCTGGGGCGCGCCGGCGATGTTCTGCGCGGCGACCATCAGCGCGGGAGCGACCATCAGCTCGACCGCCGTCGCTCCGGACTCGACCAGCGCTGGCACCGGCTCGGTCGCGGACTCGATGCCGTCGAAGTGGAGCCAGGAGACCGTCGTCCTCGAGGGCAGCGGCAAAGTCACGAAGACCGCCTCGGCGATGAATCCGAGGGTGCCCTCCGAGCCGATCAGGAGCCGACGGAAGATCTGGACCGGCTCGTCCTCGTCGAGGAAGGCGCAGAGTCGGTAACCCGTCGTGTTCTTGATCTGGAACTTCTTCCGGATGCGTTCGCTGAGCTCGGCGTCCGCGCGGATCTCGTCGCGGATCTCGGCAAGCCCCTTGGCCAGCTCGGGCTCTGCCTGGGCGAAGCGCTCAGCCGCATCCGAGGCGGCCGAGTCGATCACGGTCCCCGACGGTAGGACGAAGGTCAGCGACCCGACCGTGCTGTAGGAGTCCGCCACCACGCCGCAGCGCATCCCGCCGGAGTTGTTGGCGACCACGCCCCCGACGCAGGCGATGTCGGTGCTCGCCGGATCGGGGCCGAGCTTGCGGCCGTACGGAGCGAGCACGCGGTTGGCGTGGCCGAGCACGGTCCCGGGCCTAACGCGCGCCCGGGCGCCGTCGTCCAGCACCTCCACCCCGCTCCAGTGACGCCGTACGTCGACCAGGATGCCGTCGGTCTGCGACTGGCCGTTCAGGCTGGTGCCCCCGGCACGGAAGGTCACCGGCACCTTCCTCGCGTGGGCATAATCGAGCACCTTCGAGATATCCCCGACGTCACGAGCCATCACGATCGCCTTGGGGATCAGCCGGTAGGGGCTCGCGTCGGACGCGTACCGGACCAGATCGATGACGCGGGTGAGGACGCGATCCTCGCCGAGCAGCCCGATCAGCTCGCTGCGCAGCGGCTCGGGCGTTCCGGACGCCAGCTCGTCGGGCGCCCGGTCCTTCGCCGGCTCGCTCTCCTCCGGCGCGATCCGGTCAGCATCCGGGGCCAGCAGATCCATGCGCGCAGCCTAAGCGAGCCAGCTGCGAGGCGGAGATGCAGCTCCCGCGGAGCCACGCTTGGCCCGCTTTGCGCTAGCCGGAATCTCTGACGGCTTCGCGCGCCTGCTCGACGGTGTCGTACTGATCTACGCGCGTGACCTTCCCGTCGCGAAGCTGGAAGGCGATGGTGAACTCGATCTCGACCTGGACCCCGCTTCCGCTCCCGACTCCACGGGCCCGGATGGGAACGAGAACCCGATCGCCCGCGTCTAGGTAGTCGCGCGCGTCGATTCGATATCGCTGAAGGGCTCGAACCATTCCTGTAGGTAGGCGATCAAGCCATCCCAGCCCTTGTAGAACCGGCTGGGCCCCGAGCCGATGCCTGACTCCAAAGTGGTCAGCTCGACGTCAGGGGAATAGACGCGTTCAAGGATCTCGCGGATGGCTTCGGACGCCCAGTCGATCTCTGCGACGTCGACGCCGTCGAATGGCTCATTCATCGACCGCACGATCTCCACGTTCTCCTGGGACATCGCGGGGCAGTATCGCGGGCGTGGGAGAGCGCCGCTTTCCCCCCAAAGACACGGAGCAGATCGGCTAACCGGTCGAGTCCGCAGCCGACTCTCCGGAGCAGCTCTTAGACCGGCTGCACGCCTGCGTCCGGGAGCGCCGCGAGCAGCTCCTCCACTCCGACCTCGAAGACGGCGTGCGGCGTCCCCGCCGCGCACCAGACCCGCTCGAACCGCCGCAGCGACTCGTCGGCGATTGTCGGCAGGTCGGCATCGTGCCCGAGCGGCGGGATGCCGCCGATCGAAAAACCGGTCGCGTCGCGTGCCTGCTCCGCACTGGCTGGCTTGCCGTCGATTCGCGTGACGCGCCGATCTCCCGCGCAGAGCACCATCCTCGGCTCTCCGTCGACCACGAAGACGAGCGACTTGACGATCTGCCCCACCTCGCATCCACAGGCTGCCGCCGCCTCCGCCGCGGTCCGGGTCGAATCCGGGAGAACGACGACCTCCACCTCGAGCCCGCGCGCCCGCAGCCGCTTTTGCACCTTCTCCGCGGTGGGATGCATCGCGCCGCTCAGAACAGGCCGGACACGTGCTTCGAAGTTAGAGCCTGCCAAGCGCGCGCCACAACAGCTGTGTGTCGCCCACGATCCACGCTTCCTCGATCATGCCACCGGCCAGCCGGAAGAATGCCGCTCCCGGGTACTCGACGCGGGCGCCGGTCGGCTCGACATCGGCGAGCCTCCCCCTGTGAGTCCCCGACCAGGTCATGCGCATCACGACGCGGTCCGCGACCGCCAGCATCTCGTCGACGCGGTTGTGCCAGTCAGGGAACGCCGCGCGCGTCGCCTCCACGTAGCGCTTGAAGGCCTGGCGTCCGGTGACCTCCGCGCCGCGCGAGCCGCGAAACCGCAATGCCTCCGAAACGATCTCGTCGGCGACGCCGAGTTTCCAGTGGTTCCAAAGCTCGTCGTAGAAGCGTCTGACGACCGCCTCGTTGGCTTCCAATTCATTGCGGTTGGGCACGAGAGCCTGGGGCGTTGAGAGGGGGCTGGGTCGAGGTTC
Source organism: Solirubrobacterales bacterium (assembly GCA_035265665.1). Taxonomy (GTDB): domain Bacteria; phylum Actinomycetota; class Thermoleophilia; order Solirubrobacterales; family 70-9; genus DASUPK01. Next base: position 8,146 of record DATFOK010000010.1, read on the forward strand.
AGAAGAGCGCCATGCCGGGTGTGACCGGGACCTCCACCAGCTCGGGCTTCGACGAGCCGATCGCAACCCTCAGCGCCTCGTGCAGCTCGTCGCGCCCGGACACCGCCGTCGAGGAGACGCCGTAGGCCTCGGCCACCTTCGCCACCTCCAGCGCCGGCAGGTCGAGGCCGGGCGCGCCGGTGACCTCCTCGATGTCGGCGAACCACTTCAGGATCGAGTACTCCTCGTTGCGGAGCACCAGGAAGGTAACCGGCACGTCGTACGCGGCCGCCGTCCAAAACCCGGTGACCGCGTACTGCACCGAGCCCTCCCCGACGACGCAGACCACCGGCCGGTCGGGCTGCGCCAGCTGCACCCCGATCGCCGCAGCGAGTCCGAAGCCGAGGCCGCCGCCCGCGCTGAAGTAGTAACTGCCTGCGCGGGAGATCCGCATCTGGTTGCGCAGCGAGAGCGTGCTGGAGGGCGACTCGAGCACGACGATGCCGTCCTCCGGGAAGACCTGCGCGAGCGTGTGCTGGACCATGGTCGGGGTGAGCGGGTCGGTCTCCTCCCCGGCGGTCGGTTCCGGCAGCGGGTCGGGCTCGGCGCGGTTCGCCTCGCCGACCTCCTCCAGCAGGGCGCGCAGCGCGAGGCCGACGTCGGCGAGGATCACGTCGCCCATCGGTGCCCGCGCCGCCTCGTCGGGGTCGCTGGTGATCGCGATCAGGGAGGCGCCCTCCGGGAGCAGCGGGCCGGGGATGTACGGGTAGTAGGGGAAGACCGAGGACCCGACGACCAGGATCAGGTCGCGGCCCTTGAGCGTCTCGGTCACCGGGCCGATCGCCGGCGGCAGGACACCCTGGAAGAGGGGGTGGCCCTCCGGGAAGCCGAGCCGCCCGCCGCCGGGCGCGGGTGAGGCGAAGACCGGGAGCCTCTGGCGCTCGGCCAGGGCGACCGCGTCGTCCCAGGCACCGGAGGCGTCGATGTCCGGGCCCGCCACCAACGCGGGGCTGCTCGCCGCATTGAGCCGCTCGGCCAGTGACTCGACCGCCGCAGGGTCGGGCCCCATGCGCGGCTCGGCGACTCGCTCGATCACGTGGCCCGACTCTGCGTCGGCCTCCTCGGTCCAGTCATCCATCGGCAGCGAGACGAAGACCGGCCCCTTCGGGGCAAGCGAGGCGGTGTGGATCGCCCGCGCCAGCGCATGGGGGACGTCCTGGGCGCGCGGCGGCTCGAAGCTCCACTTGACGAACGGGTGGACGACCCGGGTCGCATCCCGGTTGGTGAGATTCGCCTGCATTGTGATCTGAGCCCGAACCTGCTGGCCGGCCGTCACCAGCAGCGGCGAGTGGTTCGCCTGCGCGTTGAAGATCGCCCCCATGCCGTTGCCGACGCCCGGCGCGGTGTGGAGATTGACGTGTGCCGGGCGGCCCGAGGCCTGGGCGTAGCCGTCGGCCATCCCCACCGCGACCGCCTCCTGCAGCCCGAGGACGTAGCGGAAGTCCTCGGGGAACTCGGCGAGCATCGGCAGCTCGGTGGAGCCCGGGTTGCCGAAGACCGTGGTCATCCCGTGCTCGCGGAAGAGCTCGAACGCGACTTCCCTGACGCTGGCCATCGGCGGGCAGCCTAACCGCGCGCCGCCGCACGGGCCCGCGCGCCCTCAGACCTGGGTGACGTGCCGCGGCGTCGAGCGTGAGGTCGAGCCGCGCCTGATCGAATCGTTCCCGAAGCGCTCGCGGATCTCGTCGATCGCCAGGTCGAGCGCCGGGTTCACCTGCGGCTGCAGAGGCAGTTCGAGCTGGGCCTCGTGGCTCAGGTTGGCCACGGTGATCCCGAGCAGCGTGATGCCGCGCCTCTGGATCAGCGGCCTCGAGGCGGCGAGAAGCGCCCTGGCTGCGGCCAGGATGGCGCCGGTACCGGCGGTCGGATGAGGGAGCGTCCGCGAGCGGGTGGCGCGTGAGAAATCGGCGAATCGAAAGCGGAGCGTCACGGTGCGCCCGGCCCAGTTCGCCGCCCGCGCCCGCCGTGTGACGCGATCCACCAGCGTGACCAGCAGGGCGTCGAGCTCGGTGCCGGACTTGTTCCCGCCGGCGAAGGCCGATTGGGTCCCGATCGAGCGACGACGCTGCCCGCGCCGAACGCGACGTGGGTCGCGGTTGTGAGCGATCGCGTGGAGATGCCGCGCGGCGTGCGCGCCGAGGAAGAGCGCGAGCTCTGACTCGTCGCGGCGCCCGAGCTCTCCGATCGTGGCGATTCCGTGAGCGCGGAGCTTCTCCGCGGTCGCGTCACCGACCCCCCAGAGAGCCTCGACCGGGAGGGGCCGCAGGAACTCGGTTTCCCGATCCGGCTCGATGACGAGCAGGCCGTCGGGCTTGGCGGCTCGGCTCGCCATCTTGGCGAGCACCTTCGTCCTGGCGACTCCGACGGTGATCGCCAGCCCCACGCGTTCCCGGGCCCGGCGGCGCACCCGCGCGGCGATCTCGCGCGGCGTGCCCGAGATCCGCTCGAGCCCGCGCACGTCCAGGAAGGCCTCCTCGAGCGACATTCCCTCGACCAGCGGCGCGGTCTCCTCGAAGAGGTCGAAGAGCGCCCTGCTCGCCTCGGTGTAGGCGGAGAAGCGCGGCGGGACGACGACCGCGTGGGGACAGAGCCGGCGCGCCCGACCCCCGCCCATCCCGCCGTGGATCCCGTAGGCCCGCGCCTCGTAGCTCGCCGCCATCACCACCCCCGCACCGACAATCGTCGGGCGGCCGCGAAGGCGTGGGTCGTCCCGCTGCTCCACCGAGGCGAAGAACGCGTCGGCGTCGGCGTGCAGGATCGATGCCGCCCCGGACACGAACGTATGTTCGCACGCTGGGACACCGAATCAAGGGCCAGACGACGGGTAGTGTGCGGCGCGCGTGAGGCGCACCACTCGGATCGCAGCGGTGATCACCATCTCGCTGCTTGTCGTGCTCGTCGGCGCAACGGCTGCCGACGCTCGCCGAAAGCTGGTCGCACTCACCTTCGACGGCGGCCCCAGCGGCTTCACGCCGAAAATCGACGGCATCCTCCAGCGCAAGCATGTCCGCGCCAGCTTCTTCTGGGTCGGCAGCCGGATTGATGGCTTCGAGAGGGTCGTGAAGCGAGTCGACCGACAGGGCCACGAGATCGCGAACCACTCGTGGCTCCACGACGATCTCACCGGATTGCCGGCGGGGGCGATCCGCCACCAGCTGGCGAGGACGAACCGCCTGATCGCGCGCCTCACCGGGGAGCGGCCGGAGGTGTTCAGGCCGCCATACGGCGCGGTCAACTCGAAGGTCCGGCGGGTCGCCGGCGGCCTTGGGATGCGCACCGTCACCTGGGACGTCGACTCGATCGACTGGATGAGCCCTGGCTGCGAGGAGATCGCCGCCAAGGTTCGCCGGGAGGTCCGCCACCGCTCGATCGTGCTGCTGCACGACGGCGGCGGCGATCGCACGCAGACCGTGTGCGCGCTGCCGCGGATCATCCGGGACCTGCGGAACCGCGGCTATCGCTTCGTCACGGTTTCGAAGGCCCTACGAAAGAAGCGACACAGGGGCTAGCCCGCCGCGGCCTCCTCGGCGAGCACCCGGCGCTCGGCCAGCCCGCCGAAGTCGACCGGCCCCGGCATGAGCCGCTCAGGCGGAGGGATCTCGATCCCGATCGCCGCCATGCGCCGCTTCAGCGCCTGGTAGGCGAAGCCATAGGTCTGCGAGGAATGGTGTCCGTAGGAGACGAAGTCGGAGGGGTCGTCGGCCTCGGGCGGGCAGAAGACCTCAGCCGCCTTAGGCAGCAGCTCCTCGAGCCGGCCCAGGATGACCCCCTTCATCTCCGGGCGCTCGTCGCAGACGTCCTTCAGGAAGCGGACGCCGAAGGCGATGTGGCGGTGCTCGTCCTGCTCGACCAGCCGGAATCCCTCATTGAAGCCCGGATAGAGGTCGTGATCGGCGGTGTACTCGATCATGATCCGCTGCCCCGGCATCGCCAACACTCCCTCGGTGACCATGTGGTAGGTGACGATGCCCTCGACGAAGAGCTCGAGGTCGTCGGGGCGGTCCTTGATTCGGTTGGCGATCTCGCGCAGGGAGTCGTCGAAGAGGAAGTGCCAGGGACCGAGCATGCGGTCCTCGATCTCGTGGAGCCGCTCACGGAAACTGCCCGACTCGAGACCCATCACCTCGCTCGCCCAGCGGTCGAAGAAGACCGCGTGCCGCATCTCGTCGACGAGCTGGGTGGCCAGGAAGGCCTCGATCTCTCCGCTCGGCGCCGCCAGCAGGAACGGGGCCAGGTCGGCGGTGACCCGCTCCTCGCCGACGTAGAAGCTGCCGATGCTGAAGGCCGTGTGCCGCTGCGCCTCGGCCGGGCTGACCAGCCAGTGCTCGCGGTCGACCGTGAAGTCGAGCTCATGCGCCCGCCAGTTCTGGCGCTCCCAGAGGGCGTAGAGCTGCTCGTAGCTCATCAGCCCTCCCTTTCGGCGGCGCGTCTCGGCCGGGTCGCCGGCGTCGCCTGACGCGCCATTGTCCTTGACCTTGCTGCCCCAGCTCCCGGCGTTCTCGGCCTGCCGTAGGCGCTGGCGCGTCTCCCGCGCGAGCTCGGGTCCGTCGATGCCCTCGGCGCGATCGATCCAGCGGCCGAGCCGTGTCACCGGCGGGATCTTGCCGTCGACCTCGGTTTTGCCGAGCCGCATCGCGTCGGCCGGCGTCAGCTCGCCGGCCAGGAGCGCGAGCCAATCCGAGTAGCGGATCCGGACGATCGCATCGGGATCCTTGCCGAGCCCCCGCTCGACCCGGACCCGTCCATCGTCGACCTCGACCCGCCAGGTCCCGCCCCCCTCGCCGACCAGGTGGTAGGCGACCGTGAAGCGATGCCCCCGCGTCCATTCCGGCTCGATCGCGTAGGCGAGCGAGCGGAAGACCAGATCGGGGTCCACCGGATGGCCGAGGCGGGCCAGCTCGCGCGGCCCCGCATCGCTGTCCAGTCGGCGAAGGGCGAGCGCCTTGCGGCGGCGGCCACGCAGCTTCAGGCGTCCGCTCGCCAGCGGCGCGACCGGGTTCCGGCCCGAGGCCACGCGCGCGAGCGTCTCGGCGTCGGTCGAGATCGCGAAGGCTTCCCCGTTCAGGTCCGCGCCGGCAATCACCTCGGCGACCTTCGCCCGGCCGCCGAGGGAGCTCACGGTCCAGGCGCCGAGCCCCTCGAGCTCGAGCCGATAGCTCATGCCCGCGGGCAGGTTCGCGGCGGCTGCCGGAAGCGACTGGACGATGAGGCGGGCCGCCAGCTCCGGGTCGGACTCCGCCATCCGGCGCAGGGCCCGCTGTGCCGTCCCGTCGCTGCCGTCGCCGTTCCGCCCCATCGGCACGATTCTGCCAGACGCGGGCGGGAATTTGGCCAGCCAGCCAGGACCGGTCGCGGGCGAACTAGCTAATAGACTCACGCCGCTTTGCTCGCCCTATTGAGCCCTCCCGGCGGTCACTCGCCGAACGCGGACGACATCAACACCCTCTACTGGGTGATGCTCGTCGTCGGCATCGTCCTGCTGCTCGGCATCAACGGCGCGCTGTTCGCGCTCGTGATGCGCTTCCGCTCCGCCAGGGGACGCCAGCCGCGTCGCCTCGTCCTGCGCCGGCCCGCCCAGCTCGGGACGGCCGGGGTCTTCGCCGTGCTCGGGCTTTTCGCCTTCGTGATCGGCGTGATCGAGACCCACGACGCGAAGAAGGTCGAGGCCTCCGGTCCTGACGGCCTGCAGGCCGCATCGCTGACGACCGCGCAACGGGGACTGTCGATACCGATCGGCACTCAGACGGCGCCACTCGAGATCCAGGCGTGCGGCCAGCAGTGGATCTGGCGCTACCAGTACCCGGACGGGACCTACTCGTACTACGAGCTCGTCGTCCCGGTCGACACCGCGGTGGTCATCAAGCTCTGCTCGACAGACGTCGTCCACCGCTGGTGGGTGCCTGGACTGAGCGGCAAGTTCGACGCCACCCCCGGTGAGAGCAACCAGACCTGGTTCAAGGCCGATCGGACCGGCATCTTCGACGGCGCGAGCTACGCGTTCTCCGGCGCCTCGTACGCCGCGATGAGGACCCGGGTCCGCGTCGTCGACGTGCCCACCTACCAGGCGTGGCTCGAGCAGCAGGCGGCGGGGATCCAGGAGGCGCAGACGTTCGTGCAGCAGGTCAACCAGGAGACCGGCGGATGAGCGACGGACGAACAATTGCCCCGCACCGGCCCGAGCTCGTCACCGAGGGGCCCGCGCCGACGCGGCCGCGCTGGCTCGAGATGGTGATGAGCCCCGACCACAAGGACGTCGGCCGGCTCTACATCGGCGCCTCGCTGTCCTTCCTGGTGCTCGGGATCGTCGCCTTCCTGCTGATCCGGCTCCAGCTGGCGGTGCCGGAGAACGACCTGATCGAGCCGGTGACGTTCAACCGACTGCTCTCCGTCGGCAGCGCGACCCTGATCGTCCTCTTCGCCCTGCCCTTCGTCTTCGGGCTCTTCACCTACGTAGTCCCGCTCCAGATCGGGGCGCGGTCGCTGGCCTTCCCGAGGCTCTCCTCGCTCTCGCTCTGGCTGTATCTACTCGGCGGGGCCCTGCTCTACGTGAGCTTCGTCTACACGCCACCGGAAGCCGGTTTCAATGCCTGGCCGCCCCTCTCGGACACGGTCTTCATCTCGAACAACGGCGTCGACGTCTGGATCACCGCCGTGGGCCTCACGGCGCTCGGCCTGGTCCTGCAGTCGATCAACCTGGCGGTGACGGTCGCGAAGCTGCGCGCCCCCGGTCTCGCCTGGCGGAGGCTCCCCACCTTCAGCTTCTCGGCGGCGGTCTCGAGCTGGACGATGATCATCGCCGGCACGGCGATGGTGGCGGCGCTCGTCATGCTCGAGATCGACCGCCAGTTCAACGGCGTCTTCTTCGATCCGGGCGAGGGCGGCGCGCCGCTCTACTACCAGCACCTGAGCTGGATCTTCTTCACCGGCTGCTACCTCGTCTTCCTGCTGCCGACGATCGGCGCGATCTCGGAGATCCTGCCGGTCTTCTCAGGCAAGCCGCTGCTCTCTCGTCGCGCAATGATGATGTCGATCGCGGCGATCATGCCGCTGGGGCTGCTCGCCTGGATGCAGAACATGATGGCCGCGTCGATTCCGATCGGCTGGCTCTATGCCGCGATGCTGATGGCACTGCTGCTCGCGATCCCGATCGGGACGGTGTTCGTCAACTGGCTCGGCACCCTCGCAGGGGGCGTGCTGCGGATGCGGGCGCCGCTGGTGTTTGCGCTGGCCGCGATCTCGACGCTCAGCTTCGGCTTGATCCTGGAGCTGATCCAGAGCGTGACCCCGGTCAACTGGCTGCTCGCCGACACCACGGCCTCGACCGCGGCGAGCGGCTACGTGCTGGTCGGCGGCCCGGTGCTCGGCGGGTTCGCGGCGCTCTACTACTGGTTCCCGAAGATGACCGGGCGGGTGATGGGCGAGGGGCTGGCCTCCTCGTCCGCGGCGCTGATCGTCCTCGGCGCCCACGTCACCTTCATCCCGCTGTTCCTCGCCGGAGTCGAGGGGCAGCAGGTCGACATCTTCAAGTTCTTCGAGGCGAGCGACGCGATCAACGCCATGACCCTCGACGCGTACAACCTGATCGCGACGATCGGCGCGTTCGTGCTCTCCCTGGGCGTCGTCCTCTCGATCGTCAACGCGTACGTCTCGTCCAGGCGCGGGGTGGCCACCGGGCCCGATCCCTGGGGCGGGGAGACGCTCGAGTGGTTCGCCACCTCGCCGCCGCCGCCCCACAACTTCGACGTGGTCCCGGACGTCCGCAGCGACGAGCCGCTGCGCGATATTCGCGAGGCGGTGGGCCGCCGCGACTCCTCCCGAGACTCTCCCCGCGCCACTCCGGCAGAGACCGGCGAGCCGGTAGCCTGACGACATGGCCGGACCCGGTGCCGGCGGCGGCGGTGCAGGGCTCCGCCGGTTTCGCCGCCTGGCAGACCTGACTGCGCTTGTCACCTTCCTGCTGATCATCGTCGGCGGGGTAGTTCGCGTGAGCGACTCCGGGCTGGGCTGCGGCCCGGGCGGCAGCGGCACAAAGGGCTGGCCGCTCTGCGGTGGCGACGTGGTCCCGCTGGTCGGCGACGAGAACACACTGATCGAGTTCTCGCACCGGGCCCTGGCCGCCGTGGTTGTGGCGCTGATCGCACTGCTCTGCTGGCGGGCGTACCGCGACCTCCGCGATCGGAACGGCTGGGCGTTCCGCGGGAGCGTCGCGGCCGGGCTGCTCGTCCTGGCGCAGGCGGGGCTGGGCGGCCTGACCGTCGAGCACGCCCTCAAGGAGGAGCTGGTGGCCGCGCACCTCGGGGCGGCGATGCTCCTCTTCGGACTGCTGCTCTGGCTCAGCTACAAGGCGCGCGCCGAGGCCGCGGTGCAGAGCGGCCAGCCGGTGCGCGAGCCGGTCCGTGGACTGAAGCCCTACGTGGTGGTGGCGGCGGTCCTTCTGCTCTGCGCGATCGTGGCCGGCGGCTACATGGCCGGCACCGAGGAGGAGGGCGTCAACGAGGTCGGCCCCAACATCGCCGGGGCGCACCTTGCCTGCGGCCACCAGTTCCCGACCTGCGGTGACGGGAAGGTGCTGCCCTTCGGCAATAACCGCCTCACCGACATCCATCTCACCCACCGCGTCTTCGTCTATGGGGCGACGATCGCGATCATCCTCCTGCTCAGCGTGGCCTTCGCCCGCGGCTCGCGCGACCGGCTGCTCGTACTCGCGGCGCTGCTCCTGCTCGGCCAGCTGCTGCTCGGGGGCATGAACGTCTGGCTCGGCGAGCACGCGACGCTGATCGTCGCCCATCTCACCGTCGCGAGCCTCCTCTGGGCGACGGTGGTCTCGATCGGCTTCCGGCTCGCCTGGCTTTCCAGCCCGATCCGATCCGGCGAGCGGGCTCCGAGAGCCGAAGCATCGGCGGCGCCGGCATGAGCGTGCACCTCGACACCGGACCGGACCACGTCGGCCGGCGGCGGCGGCGGCCCGGAGGCGACCACGTCTCGGTCACGCCGAGCGACGCGCGGGCGCGCACGATGCGGGCCGCGATCGGGGTGGCGAACGACTACGTCACCCTGACCAAGCCGCGGATCATCTCGCTGCTCCTGCTCACCTGCGTCGCGACGATGTTCGTGGCCGATCCGGGCGGCCCCGCGCTCTCCACCATTCTCTGGACCTGCCTCGGCGGCTACCTGGCCGCCGGAGGGGCCGGGGCGATCAACCACTACATCGAGCGGGAGCCGGATGCGCGCATGGCGCGCACCGCGGGGCGCCCGCTGGCGAGCGGGCGGATCGAGCCGCGCCGCGGACTGCTCTTCGGCTCCGCCCTCGGCGTGATCGCGGTCGCCCAGCTGGCGATCACGGTGAACGTGCTGACCGCGGTGCTCGCCGCCACCGGGCTGCTCGGCTATGTCTTCGTCTACACGCTCTGGCTCAAGCCCCGCACGCCGCAGAACATCGTCCTCGGCGGGGCCGCTGGAGCGATGCCGCCGCTGGTCGGATGGGCGGCGGCCACCGGCGGCCTCTCCGCGGAGGCGCTCTGGCCGTTCGCAATCGTCTTCTTCTGGACGCCGCCGCACTTCTGGGCGCTCTCGCTGCTGATCTCGGACGACTACGCGCGCACCGGGGTCCCGATGCTCCCCGTCGTGCGCGGCGAGACCACCACCCGCCACCAGATCGTCGCCTACGCGGCGCTGCTGGTCGCCGTCACGCTCGGGCCGGCCGTCACCGGATTGTTCGGCGCCACCTATCTGATCGCCGCGCTCGCCCTCGGAGCGGGCTTCGTCGGGCTCGCCCTGGCGCTGCTCGCGCACCCCAGCCGGCAGGCCGCCCGGCGGCTCTATCTGAGCTCGCTCGCCTACCTCGCCCTGCTCTTCATGGCGATGGCCGTCGACCGAGCTCTATAGCGCCTTCGGGTCAGCCGACTGGATAGGGTTCCACCATGGACCGCGAGCGCGCCAGGGCACTCATCAAGTCGGGCATGATCGCCAGCTCGCTGGCCCTGCTCGTCTTCGCGCTGGCCTTCTACATCTCGATCATCTATCTGCGATGAGCCAACCCCCGGAGCCGACCGAGTCGATCTATCTGCCCCGGCCGACCGTCTTCCCGGCGCTCCTCGCCCTCGGGCTTGCCGCGGTGATCGTGGGCCTCTTCGCCTGGTGGCCCTATTCGGTGATCGGCGGCTTCATCGCGCTCATCTCTCTGATCGGCTGGCTCCGAGCCAACCGCGACGAGATCGCGCGCATGCCACGCCACCAGCGCAGCGACACGGCGCCGATCCCGCTGTCGGTGTCGATCCCTGAGGACTAACCCCGCCCTAGGGCGGGCTCATCGACGAGGTCGCGCCGGCCGTCGTCCAGCAGCGCACGATGTCCCGCATTGAGAGCACCCCGACGAGCTCGCCGCGCTCAACGATGACCAGATGGCGGATGCCCCGCTGAACCATCTCCTCGGCGGCCTGCTCGAGGCTCCAGTCGGGGGCGGCGGAGATGACGCTCTCTGACATGTGATCGGCGACCATCTCGGTGTCGAGGTCCTTGCCGGTGCCGGCGGCGTTCAGGATGTCGCGCTCGGTGATGATCCGGGGCGCCGGGGACTCCTCGTCGAAGACGAGGGCTGCACCGGTCCCCTTCTCGGTCATCTTGGTCGCGGTCTCCCGCAGGGTGTGGCCCGGCCCCACCGCCAGCACCACGCTCGACATCCCCTGGCGAACCTCCACTCGACCTCCTAAGTGCCGTTCGGCGCAAGCTTATCCGACGCCTGGTGACGCGCCGAGCACGCGGAGGCGACATATAGGATTCCGGCCTCGATGAGCGACCTCCTACACGGCGGCCACAAGAGCCGCCGCCGGATCAACGGGCGGGCGATCTGGGTGGTCGCCACGATCGGCGCGGCCGCTGCCGTGATCGGTCTGAGCGGCTGCGATCTGGGCCCCAAGCCGGACCTCGCCAGGGGTCAGCAGCTCTTCACCCAGAAGTGCGGCAGCTGCCACGCACTGACCGGGGCGGGGACCAATGCGACGGTCGGGCCGAATCTCGACTACGCCTTCAAGGAGGCGCGTGAGAACGGGCAGGACCCCGACACCTTCGAGGGCGTGATCAAGGCGCAGGTGGAGAACCCGCGGCCGGCGACGCCCGAGCAGACCGACGTCTATATGCCCGCCGACCTCGTCACGGGCGATGACCTGAACGATGTGGCGGCCTATGTCGCCAGCATCGCGGGCGTGCCCGGCATCAAGCCGCCTGTCTTCGCCCCGCCGCAATTCTTCGCCACGAACTGCGGCGGCTGCCACACCCTCTCGCAGGCCGGGACGACGGGCACCACGGGACCCGACCTGGACCAGGCTCTCGCCGGTCAGAGCCCCCAGCAGATCTCCGAGTCGATCAGCGACCCGAACGCGGTGATCACGCCGGGCTATCAACCCAACGTGATGCCGGCGAACTTCGGCCAGACGCTCCAACCGGACCAGCTCCAGGCGCTGGTCTCCTACCTGCAGACCGCCACCGGAGGTGGCGGCGGCGCAGCCGGAGGTGGCGGCGGCGCCGGGGGCGGCGGCAAGTAACCGGCTGTCCCGACTTCTGGGGCTATACGCCCCAAGACCCGGGACACCTTCGGCTTCGGCTAGCGCTCTGCCGGATCCGACCCATAGCGGCGCCAGTCCTGAATCAGGTTCCAGGTACGCCATAGCCCGATGGCGACGAGGATCGCGCCCACGATCGCCCCGGCCAGCGAGCCGAAGAGCAGGGCCACCGCGATCACGATCGCCGCGGCCACGGCGAACATGATCAGGACGCGGAACATGTCCGATTCCCGCTTGAGCGGATTGTGCGGTCGCTGAGGCGGCGTCTCGTTCACCGCGTCGATCTTCGCAGGCGTTGCTAGAGCGCGGCCAGCGCCTCCTCCCGGGTCCTGAAGCTGCGCCGCCTTACGATCTTGCCCTCCTCAGACCAGTAGACGCTGAACACCTGCATCTCGACCTCGATCCCACTCTCTTTCCCGCGCCCTGAGAGCCGCTCCGCGAGCACGACGACCTCGCCGTCGTCTCGGATCACCTCGTCGAGTGAGACTTCGAACGTCTCCCACTCCGCGTGGAGTATCTGCATCCACTCGTCCAGCGCCTCCGGCCCTCGATAGACGTCCTCCAGTCCGGGCCAGGTTCCCGTCGTTCCCCACTCGACGTCATCGGTGACATTCGCCTTCGCCTGCGAAAGATCGCCGCGATTGAACCCCTCGTGGCCGAGCAGGACCTGCTCGATCAGCTCCTGCGACATCTAGACCGCGCGGCCGCGGCTAGAGGACGTAGACGGTGGTGAAGACGATGATCCACATGACGTCAACGAAGTGCCAGTAGATGCCGGGCACCTCGACGCCGAGGTGGTCCCTCGCCTCGGGGCCGTAGTGGCCGCGGAGGGCTCGGACGTTCGCGATCGCCAGCAGGAACAGGCCGACCGTGACGTGCGCGCCGTGCAGGCCCGTGAGGCCGTAGAAGATCGAGCCGAAGGCGTCGTCGCGGGCGCTGAAGCCGATGTGGACGTACTCGTTGAGCTGGACGAAGAGGAAGGTGGCGCCCAGCAGGAACGTCGTCATCAACCCCATCTGAAGGCCGCGGCGGTTGTTCTTGCGGATCGACTCGAGCGCCCAGTGCATGGTGAAGCTCGAGGAGACCAGGATCGCGGTATTCATCCCGGCGACAGCGACGGGTAGCTCGAACGGGTCGGGCGGCCACGGCCCCTCGTTGGCGACGACCCGCAAGAAGAAGTACGAGGCGAAGAAGGCCCCGAACAGCATCACCTCGGAGACGATGAAGAGCAGGATCCCGAGGGTCTGCCGGTCTATCCGCGAGCTCTGGTTGGCCTCCGGCGGATGAGCGTGCTCCTCGGCGTGGGGGACGGCGACTGAGGCGGACTCCATCAGGCGGCCTCCCCCGCCCTGACCGGCTCGGGCTCGGCCGTCGAGGCGCTGAATGGCTCGGTGCTCGACTCGATGTGCTCCACCGGCTTGTCGGTAAGGCCCTGGACCTTCTCGATCAGCCCCTCCTCGAGCCACTTCGACTGCTCGCCCTTCAGCGTCGAGATCAGGATGTCGTCGATCCGGTAATGCTCGATCGCGTTCTCGATCGCGTGGTACGGATCGGGGCTCATCGGCTGGCCGGTGGCGTCGATCTCGTTGCGGTACATCTCCGCGAGCGTCGCGGCCAGACGCGACGCGATCTCCTCGCGGCTGATCGTGCCGGAGCGCGGGCAGATGAACGTGTAGCGGTGCGGTCGCTCCCTCGCGCGCTCTGCGAGACGATTCACCAGGTCCTTGCTGTTGACGGTCTGCGTGGCGACGACCAGGGTGTGGGTGAGGTCCCAGCGCACGGCGTCGTCGTCGACGCGAACCGGGATGTGCTCGACGCGGTCGTACCGCGCCTTGGCCCACTCCACCAGGTCCTTGCGCATGAAGCCGAAGCGGGTCTCATACAGGCAGGAGAGCAGGATGTAGTCGGGCTGAGTGGCGCGCACCGCGTCGTCGAGGGCGAGCGACGGCTCCGGGTCCATGACCGCGCCCTCGGAGGCGATGTCGAACTCCCGCAGCACGGACTGGGTCACGTCCACCCGGCTCTGGGCGGCGCCGCGGCGCTCCTCGACGTCAACCAGCTGCCCGACGATCGGCAGGTTCTGGGGGGCGACCACGCCAAAGTACTCGGCGCCGTCATCGGCGAGCTCGCGGGTGGCGGTGAGCAGCTTTCGACCGCCGGCGACCTCGTTCAGGAAGACCAGGACGCGCTTGACGCCCTCGCGCGAGGGGGGCGGGTCGGGATCGCCGAAGGTCGCGACCTCGCGCGGCGCGGTCACCTCCGAGGCGTGCTCCTGAGGGGTGCCGACGTCGGTGATCGCGGTCTCGCCCTGCTCGGGCTCGACGGCGGGGTCGGAGCGCTGGCGCTCCTCCTGCTCGCGCTGGGTCTCCGTCGTCTTCTCGGTCACGAGGGTGCCCCCACCCCGGCTCTCTCGGGCTCTTTGACCTCGGCCTCCTCGCCGGGCATGATCACGTGCCTTGCGCCCGGCACGCCGAACTCGTATGGCCCGCCGACGACGCGCGGGATCTCATCGAAGTTGAAGACAGGCGGCGGCGAGGAGACCTGCCACTCGATCGTCTTCGCCCGCCACGGGTTGGGCCCCGCCTTAGGCCCGAAGCGCCAGCTGACGATCATGTTGTAGAGGAAGATCAGCTGGGCGGCGCCGAGAACGAAGGCGCAGACCGAGATGGCCAGATTCCAGTCGCCGAAGGTGGCCGAGTAGTCGGCGACGCGGCGAGGCATCCCCTCCATGCCGATCCAGTGCATGGGGATAAACGTGCCGAGCATCCCCACCAGAGTGAGCCAGAAGTGGACACGGCCGAGCCGCTCGTCGTACATCCGCCCGGTCATCTTCGGGAACCAGTGGTAGATGCCGGCGAAGATCGTGAACACCGAGCCGCCGAAGAGCACGAAGTGGATGTGCGCGACGACGAAGTAGGTGTCGGAGACGTGGATGTCGATCGGGATCATCCCGAGCATCACTCCCGAGATCCCGCCGATCGTGAAGGTGGTGACGAACCCCAAGGCGAAGAGCATCGACGTCGATCTCAGGTGGATTTTCCCGTAGAAGAGCGTGCCCAGCCAGGAGAAGATCTTGATCCCGGTCGGGACCGCGATCAGCAGGGTGGTGATCATCATCGGCACCCGGAGCCAGCTGAACATCCCCGCGACGAACATGTGGTGCGCCCAGACCGAGTAGGAGAGCACCACGATGCCGATCAGCGCCAGCGCCATCAGCCGGTAGCCGAAGATCGGCTTGCGCGAATGCGTGGAGATGACCTCGCTGATGATCCCGAAGCCCGGCAGCATCATGATGTAGACGGCCGGGTGCGAGTAGAACCAGAAGATGTGCTGGTAGCTGATCACGTCGCCGCCGAAGGCCGACTGGAAGAAGTTGGTGTGCAGGGCGCGGTCGAAGAGGACCATGAACTGCACGCCGGCGATGAACGGCGTGGCGGCGACGACCAGCAGCGACGTCGAGAGGTTCGCCCAGACGAGCAGCGGCAGCCGCCAGAAATTCATACCCGGCGCCCGCATGGTCACGATCGTGACCAGGAAGTTGAGAGCCGTGGCGATCGACGATGCGCCCGCGAACTGGACCCCGAGGTTGAAGAAGGACTGGCCTAACGGCGCGCCGGTGGAGAGCGGCGCGTAGCCGGTCCAGCCGGCGTCGAAGGCGCCGCCCGGGCAGAGGAAGCTGGCGACGAACAGGACCCCCGCGATCGGCAGCATCCAGTAGCTCAGGGCGTTCAGGCGCGGGAATGCCATGTCCGGCGCGCCGATCATCAGCGGCAGGACGTAGTTCGCGATCCCGGAGAACGCCGGGATCACGAAGACGAAGATCATGATCGCCGCGTGGGTGGAGAAGAGGCCGTTGAAGAGGCTCGGATCGACGATCTGCGTGCCCGGCTGCGCGAGCTCGGCGCGCATGACCATGGCCATTGCGCCGCCGATGAAGAAGAAGAGGAAGGTCGTGCAGATGTACTGGATGCCGATGACCTTGTGGTCGGTGTTGACCTTGAAGTAGTCGCGCCAGGTGAAGGCGCCGTGGTTCTCGTGCTCGCGCTCCTTCGGGAAGGTCGGGGCGCCCACCGCCCAGCGCAGCCAGTAGTCGAAGCAGCCGATACCGACCAGGAAGCCGAGCGGCGCGGTGATCGCGGGCACGATCACCTGCGGGTAGCCGGTCTGCTCGGTCTGGAACGTCGGCAGCCCCGAGATCTTGCGGAGCACAACGACCAGGGCCAGGCCGAAAGCTCCGGCCAGAATCGTGTAAGTGAGGGCTCGCCACCAGCCCGGCCTTCTGAACAGTGCCGCGGTCACTCCCGCCATCCTTCCATCGCCAGGAATATCGTAGTCACGGCGCCGCTCACTCCCTCACCTGCTCCGGTGTCGTCTCCCCCGGCTTCGGCTCGCTCTCTGGGATCGGCTCCTGGGTCTGCGCCCACTGATCGAAGACGCCCTGAGAGTCCTCCACCTTCACGGGCGCCCTCATGGTTGCGTGGCCGTACCCGCAGAGCTCGGTGCACACCAGCGTGTAGTCCCCGGTCTCGTCGGGGGTCACGAAGGCATGCGTGGTGATGCCCGGAACGGCATCCTTCTTGATCCTCCACTCCGGGACCCAGAACGAGTGGATCACGTCGAGGCTGTGCAGCCGGAACTCGACCTGCCGGTCGATCGGTACGTGGAGCTCGCGCGAGGTCACCCCCTCCTCCGGGTAGTTGAAGTGCCAGGTGTACTGCTGGCCGTAGACGTCCACGACCATGCGGTCGGGGTCGTGGGCCTCGATGTCCGAGAGCACGATCCACGAGTAGATCGCGCCGACGAGGACGATCACCGTCGGAATCACGGTCCAGGCGATCTCGAGTCTGGTGTTGCCGTGGATCGGCGCGCCGTCTCCCTCGTCGCCGGGCCGCACGCGCCAGCGCCAGAGCGAGTAGACGAGCATCACCATGACGATCGAGAAGACGAACGACGAGAGCACGATCATCACGTCGAGCAACGTGTCGATCTTGGGCGCCGCGGTGGATCCCTGCTCGCCGTTCCAGTCCGGGATCAGCATGATCACCGAGCTGACGATCGTGAGCACGATCACCGCGGCGATCAG
>DATFOK010000011.1:0-11941 GCA_035265665.1 Solirubrobacterales bacterium
GTCGCTGGCAACGAGCTCAGCCGCTTCCGTCATTCCTCGTCCAGAAGCCGGGAGATGCGGTCGCCGCGATCCACACTCTCGTCGTATTCGAAGGTCAAGGTCGGTGTTCGCTTCATCCGCATCGCGCTCGCGATCTTGCCCTGCAGGAACCCGTGGGAGGAGCGCAGCCCGGCGAGCGAGCTATCCCTCTCCTCCGGGGAGCCGAGCACACTGACGTAGACGCGCGCAGAGCGCAGGTCTGGGGAGGTATCGACTTCGGTCACGGTCACGAATCCGATTCTCGGGTCCTTGAGCTCCGTCGCTATCGCATCGCCGAGGATCTCTCGAATCGCCTCGTTGACGCGCCGCATCCGGGGCGTCGGCATCGCCCGGCGACGATAACAGCAGCGGCTTAAGCTCATCCCAGCCGACTCATCGAGAGCGTCGGCAGTCACCCAGGACACGGTTCAGTCGCGAATATCACGCAAGCTGAGCACGTCGCGCTCAAATGAGCACCCGTCCGGGTAGCGGCTCTCGACGAACCGCACCAGCCCGTCCGCGCGATCGGAGACGTCGCCGTCGCCCACCAGCGCGCAGAGCAGCACGGAGCGCTGCCACTTGTCGTGCCCATCGATCTCCGCGACGGATGCCCCGAAACGCTGGCGGATTCCGTCCTTCAGGGACTTGACCTGCTTCCGCTTGCCCTTCAGGTCCTGAACGTCGCCGAAGTGCAGCCGGATCTCGATCAGCTCGACGAACGGAGACAACTACTCGAGCGTCTTCTCGACCTGGCGGGTCTCGAAGAACTCCAGGATGTCGCCCTCCTTGATGTCGGCGAAGCCCTCGAGCACGATGCCGCACTCCATCCCCTCGTCGACCTCGGCCACATCGTCCTTGAAGCGCCGCAGCGAGCCGACCTTGCCGCTCCAGACGATGGTTCCGTCGCGTACGAGGCGGACGCTGGCAGTCCGGGTGACCTTGCCGTCGGTGACCAGGCAGCCCGCGATCGTGCCCACACGGGAGGCCTTGAAGGTCTGCTTCACCTCGGCGCTCCCCAGAGCCTCCTCGACCTCCTCGGGCTCGAGTAGGCCCTCCATCGCCGCCCGCAGATCCTCCGTGACCTTGTAGATCACCGTGTAGGTGCGGATGTCGACGCCCTCGCTCTCGGCCGCGCGCCGCGCCTCGGCGAGCGGCCGGACATTGAAGCCGATGATCACCGCATCGGAGGCCGACGCCAGCATCACATCGGACTCGTTGATGCCGCCGGTCTGGGCATGTATCACGTTGACCGGCACCTGCTCCTGCGGCAGCTTGGCGATCTCGTCCTCGAGCGCCTCGAGCGAGCCCGAGACGTCGGCCTTGAGGACGATGTTGAACTCCTTGAGCTGCCCCTCGCTCGCCCTCTGGAAGACCTCCTCGAGAGTGACCTTGCGGGCGGCCCGCCGGGCGAGCTGCTCGGTCTTCAAGCGCGTCTCGCGCTCTTGCGCGAGCGAGCGAGCCTTGCGCTCGTTCTCGACCACCTGCACGTGTTCGCCGGCCTCCGAGACGCCATCGAACCCGAGAACCTCGACCGGCGTGCCGGGGGTTGCCTCCTCGATGCGCTCACCCTTGTCGTCGAGCATCGCGCGGACCTTCCCCCAGACCGGGCCGGCGACGACGGCGTCCCCGATCCGCAGCGTTCCGCGCTGCACCAACACGCCGGTGACAGGGCCGCGACCCGGATCGAGCTCGGCCTCCACCACGGTGCCGGAGGCCGGAGCGTTGGGGTTGGCACCCAGTTCCTCGAGATCTGTGACCAGAGTGATCATCTCCAGCAGGTTGTCCAGGCCGTCCTTTGTCTTGGCCGAGACATCGGCGTAGACGGTTTCGCCGCCCCACTCCTCCGGATTGAGATCCTGCTGGGCGAGCTCGCCCCGCACGCGGTTCGGATCCGCGCCTTCCTTGTCGATCTTGTTTACCGCGACCAGGATGGGAACGCCGGCGGCCCGCGCGTGATCGATGGCCTCGACGGTCTGCGGCATGACACCGTCGTCCGCGGCGACCACGATCACTGCGACGTCGGTGACCTTGGCCCCGCGCGCTCGCATCGCGGTGAAGGCCTCATGGCCCGGCGTATCCAGGAAGGTCAGGGTCTTGCCGTCGTGCTGGACCTGGTAGGCGCCGATGTGCTGGGTGATCCCGCCAGCCTCGCCGGCCGCTACCTGCGTCTGGCGGATCGCGTCGAGCAGCGACGTCTTGCCGTGATCGACGTGGCCCATCACCGTCACGACGGGCGGGCGTTCGGCGAGATCCTCGGCCGAATCCGCCTCGACCTCGGGCTCCTCGACCTCCTCCTCGGCCGCGGTGACGATCTCGACCTTGCGGTCGAACTGCTTGGCGATCGACTCGACCGACTCGTCGGTGAGCGTCTGGGTGAGCGTCGCCATCTCACCCTCCTTCATCAAAGCCTTGATCACCTCGGCGGCGGAAAGCCCCAGGCTCTCGGCGACCTCCCGGACGGTGGCGCCCGAGTTGACCTTGATCGGCGGCTGCTCCTCTGGCTGCTTGAGCTCCTTGTCGCTGGGTTCCTCCAGGAGCGGGCGCCGACGGCGACCGCCACGGCGACGCGGCGGTCGGGGCGGCGGCTGGGTCCTCGCGATGTGGTCGCGGCGGGCGGCCTGCGAATCGATCACGACACGGCGCCGGCGCTTGCCCGGGCCCTTCTTGGCTGGAGCCCTGCCCGCACCATCCCCGGCCGGGGCTGCGGACTTGCCGGCCGGCTCGGAGGCGGGCTTGGCTGGGGCGGTCTTCTTCGCCGGAGGCGCTGCCTTCTTCGGGGCCTCCTCGGTGGCCTTCGGCGCCGCCTTCGTCTTCGTCGCGGCCCCGCCGGACGAAGCGCCATCGCCCGAGTCCTTCAGCGCGGCGATCGCATCGGACTCCTCGACGCTCGACTGGGCGGCCTTCGCCTCCACACCGGCAGCCTTGAGCGCAGCAAGGAGCTCCTTGCTGGTCAGACCCTGGGCCTTGGCTATCTCGTGTACGCGCTTCTTCGCCATCTCCTACTCGGTTCTCCGCTCCTCGGCGGTCTTCACAGTTTCTTCGGGCTGCGGCTCCCCTCCGTCCTCCGACGGAGCCTCGGCCTCGGCGCCGTCGCCTGAGGGCTCCTCCGGCGTGGCCTCGCTCTCGGCGTCGACGGTCTCCTCCGGCTCGGGGGCCTCGGCCTCCGGCTCCTCGGCCTCCGGCTCCTCGGCCTCGGCGCTCTCGTCGAACTGGCTCTCGGCCTTCTCGACGATGGGCTTCACGGCGGCCTCGTCGGCGTCGGAGTCGGCCAGAGTGGTGACCTCCTCGTCGCTGAGCGGTGTGAGCACCGCGACCTGGTTGGTGCTGAACCGTGCCAGGGCCTGGTGCTGCGGCAGGCCGCAGAACTGCGAGCCCTGCAGGGCGGCGTTCGGACAGCGGCGGCCGGTCGTCATCACGGCCATGCACCGGCCGTCGGCGGCCTCCTCGCCCTCGTACTCGATGTCCTCCTCCTGCTGGGCGAACTCGGTCTCCGAGGTGATGTCGACCTTCCACCCGGTGAGGCGCGCGGCCAGGCGAGCGTTCTGCCCGTCGCGACCGATCGCCAGCGAGAGCTGGTCGTCGGGGACGATCACGGTCGCCTCCTTGGTCTCGTCATCGACGAGGACCTCGCGGACCCGCGCCGGCGAGAGCGCCTTGGCGACGAACCGGGCGGGCTCGTCGTTGTAAGGGATGATGTCGATCTTCTCGCCGCGAAGCTCGGAGACGACCATCCGCACGCGTGAGCCGCGGGGCCCGACGCAGGCGCCGACCGGATCGACTCCGTCGGCGTGGGAGACGACGGCGATCTTCGACCGCCAGCCGGGCTCGCGGGCGACGCCGGTGATCTCCACAAGCTTGTCGGCGATCTCCGGGACCTCGAGCTCGAAGAGCTTCTTGATCAGCTCGGAATTGCGGCGTGAGACGACGATGCTCGGACCCTTGGTGTCGGCAGAGACGTCGGTGATGACGGCCTTGACCCGCATGCCGTGGTCATACCGCTCGTTGTAGACCTGCTCGGACCGCGGCAGCAGCGCCTCGACGCGCTCCCGGAGCTGGACCAGCGTGTAGCGGTTGTCGGACTGCTGGATGATCCCTGTGACCAGCTCGCCGACACGGTCCTTGTACTCCTCGAACATCATGCCGCGCTCGGCCTCGCGGATCCGCTGCAGGATCACCTGCTTCGCCGTCTGTGCGGCGATGCGTCCGAAGTCGTCCGGCGTCACGTCGCGGGTCTCGATCTGGTCCAGATAGGGCTCGAGCCGCTCGAGCTCCACCTCGGGCTCCGCGGCTTCGCGCCGCTCGCCCGTTTCCGGGTCCACGATCGCCCGGTTGATCTCGATCTCCGGAATCGGCTCGCCGGCTGCCTCGGCGGCCTCGGCCGCCTGCAGCTGGTCCTCGAACTGCTCGTCGAGCAGACGCTTCTCGAGGTCCTCCGGGACGAGCAGCTCATAGACACGGAAGTCCGCCGTGCCGTGGTCGAGCTCGACCTTCGCGTACTTGGCGGCGCCGGGAGTCTTCTTGTAGGCGGAGAGGAGGGCGTCCTGGAGGGCGTCCATCAGCTTGTCAGCCGCGATTCCCTTCTCCTGCTCGAGCATCTTGACGGCGTCGACGATCTCCTGGGTCATCTAGCTCACCCCTCCATTCACATTCGGCAGCAGGTTCGAACGCCGGACCGCGGCGAGCGGGATCGATACAGGCCCGTCGCCAGAGTCGACGCTGACGGTCTCCTCGTCGGCGCCGGTGAGACGCCCGGTGAAGCTCTTGTGTCCCGCGACCTCCTCGCGTGTCCGCACACGCACCCGGCGTCCGAGGTAGCGCCGGAAATGCTCGGGCTTCGTGAGCGGCCGCTCGGGCCCGGGAGACGAGACCTCGAGCGAGTAGGACTCGAGCAGCTCACGGAGCAGGTCGGTGACGCGCTCGCAGAGCGCAATGTCAACGCCTTCCGGCCTGTCGATCACGAGACGCAGGCGCTCGGTAGCGGGCCGCTCGATCGCGAGCAGCTCGACGTCAGGCTCCCTGGTCCGAAGCCGGTCCTCCACGGTGCTCTGAATCTGCTCGAGTTCAGTGTCCATCTCTGTCCTGTTGTGTCCGAACCTGCCCTGTTCGGGACCCAAAAAAAGGCGGGCGCTCGCCCACCTTTCGACACGCGGTTCGGTGCGAAAAAAGGTTCCTCGGCGAGTATAGCCCCGCCTCAGGCACGCGCCAAGACCGAGCGAGCTAACGGAACGTTGCTGACTTAGCTAGTCGTGGAGTCGGGCCGGGCGTCTGCGGCCGCCTGCTTCCGGGCAGCCTTCTTGGCCTGCTTCTCAAGCCGACGCTCACGGACCTTGCGTTCGCGGTTGAGCTTCGCCATCGTGGTCTTTCGCTTGCCGCCTGAGGACATGCGTCTTCTCCTTAAAGCGCCTGGACGTTTGCCGCCGCCGGGCCCTTGGCGCCCTGCTCGGCGTCGTAGCTCACCTTCGCGCCCTCGGCCAGCGACTTGAAGCCGTCGCCCTGGATCGCGCTGTGGTGCACGAACAGATCCTTGCCGGAGTCATCGGGCGTGATGAATCCGAAGCCCTTGGCACTACTTTGATCGAACGGATGCTCGACCCGAGAAGGCAGTCTAACCGCTCCTTCGCGCGAAGAGCAGCGGCGCCGACTCAGACCTCGAGCATCACGGTGACCGGGCCGTCATTGATCAGGGCGACCCCCATGCACGCACCGAAGACGCCCTTCTTCGCTCCCGCCCGTTCACAGAAGCGGTCATAGAGCGGCTCGGCCTGCTCGCCGGGTGCCGCCTCGACGTAGCTCGGCCGGTTCCCCTTGCGGGCGTCGCCGTAGAGCGTGAACTGGCTGACGCAGAGGATCTCGCGATCGCCGAGGGACTCGTTCATCTTGCCGATGGCGTCGTCGAAGATGCGCAGGGCGCGAACCTTCTCCGCCAGCCGGTCGGCCTCGGCCTCGGTGTCCTCGCGCGAGACGCCGAGCAGCACGAGCATGCCCGGGCCGATCTGGGCAACCCTCTCGCCCTCCACGTCTACCGCCGCCTGGCTGACGCGCTGGACCAGCGCCCTCATCTGTGCGCGAGGTGAGAGAGCTCAGCCGCTGGCCGCGGCCAGTCTCTCTCGATAGATGCGGTAGTCGCGCCGGTCGGGACGCAGGTTGGAGGCGAGGGCCAGGTGATGGCGCGCGCGCCTGGTCTCCCCCGTCTTCGTCAGCGCCCGGCCCAGGCAGAAGTGCGCGTAGTCGTTGACGGGGTGGGTCTCCACGACTGCTTCGAACTCAGTGGCGGCCTCGGCGTAGTGGCGGGTTCGGAACAGCGCGCGTCCGAGCGCCTCGCGGACGGAGCTCTTCTCGGGCGCCTGTCGCGCCGCCTCCTTGAGCGGCACCGTCGCCTCCTCGAAGTCGCCGTCCTCGAGCAGCTCCATTCCGCGCCGGTAGAGCGAGTAAAGCGATTCGTTCTGAGGGACCTGCTCGTCCTGCGGCATGCACCCAGTTTAGGAGCACCCGCAAACGTGGCCGCGAGAACCGTTACCTACGCGGCCTAGGCCGTGAGCCGGACTGCGAGCGGATCGCGTCGACCCGATCGAGGATCGCGTCGGCTACGTCCTCCTTGGAGGCGAGCGGGATGTGGTGCTCGCCGCCGCGCTCGACGATGACGACCTCGTTCTCTGGGCTCTCGAAGCCGATCTCCGCGCGGGAGACGTCGTTGAGGACGATGGCGTCGGCGCCCTTGCGCTCCAGCTTCTCGCGCGCCCGCTCGATTCCGGTCGGCCACGGACGTGAAGTGGAGGAGCCGGCGTGATCGGCAGTTTCGGCAGCGAAGCCGACGATGGTCTGCGCCTCCCGTCGGCGGGAGGCGAGCGCGGCGAGGATGTCATCGGTCGCTTCCAAATCGAGCTCGAGGCCGCCGCTGCCCTCACGATGGATCTTCTCGCCGGCCACCCGCTTCGGCCTGAAGTCGGCGGGGGCGGCCGCCATCATCAGGACATCGGCGGTGGCGAACTCCCGCCCCAGGGCGTCGGCGAGCTCGGCGGCGGTCTCGACGTCTACCCTACGCACGCCGGGCGGCGTCGGGCGGAAGACGTTCGCGGCGACCACCGTCACCTCCGCCCCGCGGCGGGCGGCGCGCTCGGCGAGGGCGAGACCCATCCGGCCGGAGGATCGATTGCCGATGAAGCGCACCGGGTCGATCGGCTCCCGGGTCCCGCCGGCGGAAATCAGGACCCGGAGCCCGTCCCAGGGGCCGATCGGGCGCGGAACCGCGGCCTCGACCGCATCGAGCAGCGTGCGCGGCTCCGGGAGGCGCCCGACGCCGTGCTCGCCGCGGGACGCAAGCGCGCCCTCCTCGGGATCGATCACGGTGATCCCACGCTGCCGGAGGGTCGTCAGGTTCGCCTGGGTGGCGGGATCGCGGTACATCCGATCATTCATCGCCGGCGCGACCAGCCTCGGGGCGGTGCAGGCGAGAAAGGAGGTGGTGACCATCGAGTCCGCGATACCGGCGGCGAGCTTGGCGATCGTGTTCGCGGAGGCGGGAGCAATCAGATAAGCGTCGGCGTTCGCGACCACCTCGAGATGGCCGATCGGATCGTGCTCGGACACAGGATCGCCGGCGAACGCGCCGCGGGTCGGGTCGCGCTCGAACTCGTCGGTGAGCACGGGGGCGCCCACGATCCCCTCGAACGACGCCTTGCCGATGAAGCGCTCCGCCGCAGGCGTCATCAGGACGCGGACCGAGTGCCCCTCCTTGGTGGCGAGGCGGGCCAGCTCAAGCGACTTGTAGGCGGCGATGCCGCCGCTCACCCCGAGCAGGATGCGGGCCACGAGCCCTCCTAGGAGGACTTGTATTCGTACTTGAGCTTGCCCGCTGCCGTCTCCTCAAGGGCGATGGTGAGGTAGTTCCCGCTGGGAACCTCGACCATCGGCGGCGTGTACTCGCCGTAGGCGCCCTCGGAGAGGGAGTGGTAGTAGGCATTGATCTGCCGGGCCCGCTTCGCCGCGACGAGGACGGCGGCGTAGTGGGTGTCGGCCTGCTCGAGTAGCTTGTCGACTCTGGGTCGGATCATTGACATGGGCTCATGAGTGTAGGGACAGCTCGTCGCGGACGAGCGCCTCGAGCTCGGAGGCAGCTTTCTGCACCTCGTCGTTCACGACCACATGCGGGAACTCGTCCCTCGCCGTGAGCTCGGTCTCGGCGGTGCGAAGCCGCTCCTCGATCGCCTCCGTCGAGTCGGTCCCCCTCCCCTCGAGTCGCTCGCGGAGGACTTCCGGACTGGGAGGCGCGATGAAGATCTGGACGGCCTGCGGCATCGCATCGCGCACCTGGCGCGCGCCCTGCACCTCGATCTCGAGGACGACCGAGCGGCCCTCGGCGAGCCGGCGCTCGACCTCCTCGCGCAGGGTTCCGTAGCGATTGCCGCTGTACGTCGCCTGCTCCAGGAAGTCGCCCGCCGCCACACGCCGGTCGAACTCTCCCTGGTCGAGGAAGTGGTAGTCGCGCCCATCGACCTCGCCGGGCCGCGGCCCGCGGGTGGTCGCCGAGATTGAGAGGTCGAGCTCCGGGATCCGCTCCAGGAGCCGCTCGATCAGCGTGCCCTTCCCCACTCCGGAGGGGCCAGTAATGACGAAGACCTTCCCCACGGCCAGGATCATGACCGCCGGGACGGCCGCGAAAAGTCCCTGGAATACCCCGCTACTTGCGCAGTTGCGCGACGAGTTCCGCGCGCTGGCGCTCGGAGAGGCCGCCGATGGTCTTCGACGGCGAGATCCGGCACTGGTTCAGGATCCGGTTGGTCTTCACCCGGCCGTACTTCGGCACCGCCATCAGCATGTCGATGACCTTCGCCGTCTGGACGTACTCCGGCGGATCCATCAGCAGCGTCTGGATCCTGACCTTGTTGGCCTTCAGGTCGCGCTTCAGCTGAGCGCGCTTCGAGCGGATGTCGTTGGCTCTCCGGAGAGCCTCCATCCGTTGGTCCAGTGATCTCTCGGGGGCGGCGTTGGAGGACTGGACCGGGGCCTGCATCGGGGCGGCAGTATATCCGCGGCCACCGGGAGCGGAAACACCTTTTTGGGGTTTGGGAAAAAAAGCGCCGTCTAAGCGGAGACGCGTGCCGGCTCTCCGGCCAACTCCTGGGCGATCCACGATCCGGCGGCCGGGTCTCGGAAGATTTCCGTGCCAACCGCAACAAGCTTCGCCCCGGCTCCGATCATCTCGGCGGCGTTGCGTCCGCTGGAGATGCCGCCCATCGCGACCACCGGAACCGACACCGCGGACACGACCGCGCCAACCTGGGCCAGGGCGATGGGCCGGATGGCAGGGCCGGAGAGTCCGCCGGTCCCTCCGCCGAGCCACCGATCCCGGGAGCCGGGCGCAAGGGCCGCGGCGCGCAGGGTGTTGACCAGCGAGATGGCATCGGCACCGCCCGCCCCGGCCGCCTTGGCGACCGGAACGGGGTCCGCAACATTCGGAGTTAGCTTCACTAGCAGGGGTTTTTCGGTGAGAGGTCGAACTCGCCGAAGCAGCGAGTGGGCCTCATCGGGCGACTCCCCGACGATCAGACCGGACTTCACGTTCGGACAGGAGACGTTGAGCTCGAGGGCCGCAACCTCCTCGCGGGCCCCCACCCCCTCGACGAGACGCGCGAACTGATCCTGGTCCGTCCCCATCACGGAGACGATCAGCGGCACCGGCAGCTCGGCGAGCTGGGGCAAGTCCCCGGCCAGGAAGCCGTCGAGTCCCTTGTTCGGCAGGCCGATCGAGTTGATCAACCCGGAGGGCGTCTCCCAGAGCCGGGGGGGCGGGTTCCCCGCCCGCGGCTCCGGCGTGATCGTCTTGGAGACGAAGGCGGAGAACGGAAATTCGTCCAGCAGCCGATCGCCGAAAGCCCGTCTCGCCGCGATCGCGTCGAAGGTGCCGGAGCCGTTGATGACGGGATGCCGGAGAGTGATTCCGCAGAACTCGGTGGAGAGGTCCGGTTCCGGCATGACCGTGCCGCCGTCCTCCATCAATGCCCCGATCCCGGCACCAGAGCCGTCTCGATCTGATCACCGCGGACGACGGGCCCGTCGACGCAGAGGCGCATGTAGGTCCGGCCGCGGTTTTTGTGGCGGCCGTTGACGTCGGGTTTCAGGGGGATCGCGCAGCCGAAGCAGGCGCCGAATCCGCATGCCATCGGCGCCTCCATCGCGAGCTCGCAAGGTACGTCTCCCTCGGCGCACATCCCGCGCACAGCCTCGAGCATTGCGGGGGGCCCGCAGGCGTAGACCGCCGCGCTGCGGGCGTCGTCGCCCTCGAGGAGGACGGCGAGCAGGTCGGTGACGAAGCCGCGATGTCCCGTGTGGCCGTCCTCGCTGGCGAGCCGGACCTCGCTGCAGTCGAAGAGGTCGAGACCGCCGGAGTTGGGGCGATCTCTGAATCCGAGGATCACCCGGCTCGGAATTCCGGCTCCGAGCAGCTGCCGACGCCAGATCGCGAGCGGCGCGACGCCGATCCCGCCGCCCACCAGGATCGCGCCCGCCGCCCCCTCGGCGAGATCCCTCGGGGCTGAGAACGGCCTGCCGAGCGGGCCGTGGATCCAGAGGCCCTCCCCCGCCTCCAGGGCCGCGAGCCTCGAGGTGCCGGGCCCCACCGCCTGCACCAGAAAATCGAGCCGCACCCCACCGTCCTCGTGCACCGCGTCGGCGACCGAGAACGCGCGGGCAAGGTATGGGCGTCCGTCGTCGCCGCCCCAACCCGAGTCGGCGGCGAGCATGTAGAACTGCCCGGCGGCCGGCTCCGGGCCGGCAGGGTCGAGGACCGAGAAGATCCGGTAGCCGCCGGAGGCGAGGTTGCGCGTCACCTCGCAGCGGCGCCGGCCGAAAGGAGCGGTGACCCTCTCGCCAAGCTTCGGCGCTCGGATTGCGGTCATCTCCTCGACGGCTCGCGCTCCTCGGGAAGGTGGAGCTCCTGCAGGGTGCGGACCTCTGCCTCGCCGCGGGCCGATGCGAAGATCGCGCGGGACGCCGCGGACGCGCCGGTCATCGTCGTGACGCACGGAATGCCGTGCCGCACCGACTCCGTCCGGATTTCGTAGCCGTCCGTCCGGGCGCCGGAGCCCGTCGGCGTGTTGATCACCAGGTCAACCTCACCGCTGCGAATGCAGTCGACGACGTTCGGTGATCCCTCGCCGATCTTCTTGATGCGGCGCACCGGGACGCCCATCCGCGAGATCGCCTCGGCGGTCCCCGAGGTCGCGATCACCTCGAAACCGAGGTCGTGGAAGCGCGTCGCAAGCTGCGTCGCGGCCGGCTTGTCCGAGTCGGTGACGCTGATGAAGATCGTCCCCTTTTCCGGCAGCGAGACCCCGGCCGCCGCCTGCGCCTTGCCGAACGCCGTCGGGAAGTCCTCAGCGATGCCCATCACCTCGCCTGTGCTGCGCATCTCCGGGCCCAGGACCGCGTCGGCGCCGGCGAAGCGGGCGAACGGCATGACCGCCTCCTTGACGCTCACGTGCGTCGGGGCGCCGCTCGGCAGGTCCTGGTCCGCGATCGACTCGCCCAGCATCAGGCGGCAGGCAATCTTCGCGAGCGGCGTCCCGATCGCCTTGCTGACGAAGGGGACGGTCCGCGAGGCGCGCGGGTTGGCCTCGATCACGAAGAGCTCGCCCTCCGCGACCGCGTACTGCACGTTGATCAGTCCGATCACCCCGAGCTCCAGAGCGATCTTGCGGGTCGTATCGCGAATCTCCTCGAGCATCTCCTCGCCGAGGCTCATCGGCGGGATCACACAGGCCGAGTCGCCGGAGTGCACTCCGGCCTCCTCGACGTGCTGCATCACCCCCGCGATGAAGCATCCCGTCCCGTCCGCGAGCGCATCGACGTCGACCTCGATCGCGTTCTCGAGGAAGCGGTCGAGCAGCAGCGGGTGCTCCTGATCCGCCTTGACGTTGGCCTCCAG